>NZ_JAYWCU010000177.1:0-34598 GCF_043780375.1 Emticicia sp.
GGTCTGTTGTTTTGGATGGCATTAGTTTTCGGAATTTTAGTTTTCTTTCTGAAAAAATTTGCTTGGAAACCAATCCTTTCTTCATTAAAAGAGCGTGAAGATTCAATCGAATCAGCTCTTCGTATGGCGGAAGAAACACGTGCCGAAATGGCAAAATTGAAGTCTGACAATGATAAAATTTTGGCAGAAGCTCGTGCCGAACGTGATAAGATGATTCGTGATGCAAAAAATATCACTGATAAGATGATTGCAGATGCAAAAGAAAGAGCAGTAGTAGAAGGCAACAAAATTATTGCTGATGCTCGTGAAGCTATTCAACAAGAAAAAACTGCGATGGTTGCTCAAATGAAAAAGGATATGGCTACGTTCTCTATTGAAATAGCAGAGAAAATAATTCGTAGAGAATTGGCTGACAAAAAATCACAAGAGACATTAGTATCTAATTTGATTGCCGAAGCAAGATTAAATTAATACGTACGTCACCCTTAAATACAGTTCATCAACTTTTTGCAAAAACAAGTGTAATCTTTTGCAAAATTTGTTAAACAAAATTTGTTTTATTGAAACACTCGGTTGTAAATTTGTGTTTATACACTGTGAAGCAATCGGGAATTCGCTCCAAATACAATGGCAGATTCAATAGTTGCTTATAGATATGCAAAGTCATTATTTGACTTGGCAACAGAAAGAAAAGTCGTTAATGAAGTTAACGACGACATGAATACTTTCAAAACAGTTTGTGACGAAAATCGTCAATTTTTAGTTGTGTTGGGCAATCCAATTGTTCGTCACCACACAAAGTTGGCAATTCTGAAAAAAACTTTTGAAAAAAACGTTCATCCTGTTACTTTTTCAATTTTCAACGTCTTAACTAAGAAGAACAGAGAAAATTTGATATACTCGATTGCTGAAGAGTTCGATAAATTGTACAATCAGCAAAAAGGTATCCAGAAAGTAACAGTTACAACAGTTACTCCTTTAACACAAGAACAAAAAGTATCGTTTACAAAAATTGTTGGAGACTCAACTGGAAAGCAGATTGTTTTGGAAGAAAAAGTAAACGAAAATTTAATTGGAGGTTATATTTTAAGTATCGGTGATACACAAATAGATACTTCAGTTAGAAAAAAATTAAATGAGTTGAAGCTATCATTATCGTAGATAGACACCCGCGATTAAGTTCGCCTTACAAAGTATTAGTTTTCATGGCTATAAAGTTGAGAAATCCCCCGCCCATTAGCGGGGTTTTTTCTTGTATAGCAGTGAAAGTTACTCCACATAAAGCACCAAGCCCTTCAAATAACTACCTTCGGGATGAAATAGACTTACGGGATGGTCTGCTCCTTGCGTAAGCTGATGTAAAACTCGTACTTGTCGTCCAACTTCGAGTGCTGCCGACACGATTGTGTTATAAAAAAGCTCTCTATCAACTACTTGTGAGCATGAAAACGTAAATAAGATTCCACCTTTGGCTAATCTTTTTATTCCTTCTACATTGAGTCGTTTGTAGCCTTGCACAGCATTATGACGTTTGGCAATGTTTTTAGCATACGCTGGTGGGTCAAGAACTATTAAATCATAAAACTGGTCATTATTTTTCAAATAATTCATTACATCTTCGGCGTAGGCTTCGTGCTTATCGGTTTCTCCAAAATTTAGAGCCACATTTTGATTCACGAGTTCAATCGCTTTTTTGGAAACGTCGACCGAATGAACTAACTCCGCTCCTGCTTTCAACGCATAAACCGAAAACCCGCCTGAATAACAAAAGGCATTCAATACTTTTTTGTTCTTGGCATATTGTCCCAATAAAGCACGATTATCTCTTTGGTCAAGAAAAAAACCTGTTTTTTGTCCAGTTTCCCAATCAATTAAAAATTTATTATCATTTTCAAAAATTTCATGGGGCAGTAATTCATTGACTGAATCATTGAATAAGTAAGTATTTCGGATCGTTTTTGCAAATTCTGCTGGCAATGTCTCGCTACTTTTATCATAAACTCCAATGAGCGACTCGCCATAGATTTGCTTTAAACCTGCTACAATTTTTTCTTTTTCACGCCACATTCCAATTGTATGAGCTTGAAAAACAATTACTCCGTTATAAAAATCAAGAATTAGTCCAGGAAAACCATCTCCTTCTCCATGAATAAGGCGATAGCAATTTACAACTCCACTCCCACCTTGAAATGATATTGTCTGACGAAGTTTATAAGCGGTTTGGAGTTTTTCGAGCCAAAAAGCTTCATTGATTTCGGTAACCGTATAAGAAAAAATCTTGACGGCTATACTTCCTTTATAGTAATGCCCTGTGGCAAGATACGTACTCTTTTTATCAAAAATTTCTACTACATCACCATCAGTAGGATTGCCTTCTGTACGAGCAATCGCTCCCGAAAATATCCAAGGATGAAGACGTTTGACTGCGATTTCTTTTCCTGCGTTTAAAATTACTTTTGCGTACATAAATGTGAGCGATTGTGTTAAATATTTACAAAATAAGAAAAAAATGAGCCGTATTAAAATGATATATTGATTTAATATTTATATTTACTATTAACATTTAATAGTAGAGATGAACTTATAATCCTTTAAAACCAATTACCATGAAAGTAAATCGTAGAAATTTCCTACGTCAAACAGGGCTTATTGCTGCTACTCCATTGATAATCAATCAATTATGGTCTTGTACTCCTTCCTCTAAAACGGAAGAAAAAACAACTGACTCAACCGCAACTTCATCAATAATATCAGAACCCTCAGTAAAAGATTTTGGCTTACAATTATGGACTGTACAAAAAGAAATGGCACTCGATCCGAAGGGAACTTTGAAGGCATTGGCAAGCTACGGGTATAAACAAATAGAAAGTTTTCAAGGCGAGAAAGGCGTTTTTTGGGGCATGACAGCCAAAGAATTCAAAACCTACATGGACGAACTTGGCATGAATATCATCAGTACGCATTGCAATCCTGAGTACACCATGAAGAAAGAAACCGAAAAAGAATTTGGAAAATTGGTAGATGATGCAGCAAGTATTGGTATGAAATATTTGATAAATCCATTTTTAGGAAGTCTAAAAACTGCCGATGAATGGAAAAAAGCAGCCGAAGGACTTAACCGTCAAGGAGAAATGGCAGCCAAAGCAGGCTTACGAGTTGCTTACCACAATCATAATTTTGAATTCAAAAAGTTTGCCGATGGTACAATGCCCGAAGTTATATTGCTCGAAGGGACCGATCCTAAATTAGTTGATTTTGAAATGGATATATTTTGGGTGGTAAAAGCAGGTGAAAATCCAGAAGAATGGTTGAAAAAATACAATAATCGTTTTAAATTATGCCATATAAAAGACTTATATAAAGATGAAAAGGTGGCAGAACTCCGAAAAAATAAAAACGAAGTAATGATTTTAGATGATGTGAGTGCATCGTGCGACTTGGGTACTGGAAAAATTGATTTCGCAAAAATATTGAGTACATCTAAAGCAAATGGCATAGAATACTTTATTGTTGAGCAAGAGCGTTTTGATAATACAACTCCACTAAAAGCTGTTGAAGCCGATGCTAATTATATGAAGAAATTGGTTTTTGCTTAAAATGCTTTACAATCCCCTTTTTGTAGTTTTCTAAACAAAAAGGGGGTTTTTATTTTGTTTCTATGAACACCAACGAACAATACCGTGATAGCTTGCTTTTGGAAGCACTTCGCAAAGATGACGAAAAAGCATTGGGGTATTTGTTCAACACATATTATAACAAACTTTACCGAATTGGTCTGAAATGGTGCTTAGACAGCGACATTACCGAAGAATGTATTCAACTGATATTTAGCGATTTATGGAAATATCGCCAGTCACTCACTGCTATTCAGTCATTTGAAGCCTACCTCAAAAGTTCTCTCAGAAAAAGGATTTTTAAAGAATTACAAAAAGCAAATAGCATCGAAAAAGTTAATTGGGAAGATGCTGAAACTTTTATTCTTTCTACACAATCTTACGAAGAGATTCTGATAAAACAAGAATCTGACCAAAACCTTAAACAACAACTACACCTTGCAATTGAGCAACTAACGCCCCGCCAAAAAGAAATTATTATCTTGAAATATTTTGAAGAACTCAGTTTCAAAGAAATTTCCGAAAAAACTGGTCTGCAAACTGATAGTATTTACAAAACACTACATGAAGGAATAAAGAAATTGAGAGGAATATTGTAAAATACATTCAACCCACTTAGACCTTGTGTTGTAAGGTCGCTACTAATCAAAAAGAAAATCAAAAATATTTCAGAAAATTCAGGAAGATTTCCTGAAATATTTCCTCTGTATTTATAGAACAAGATATTACTCTTGATATACACCCATATCATTCCATGAAAAGTAAATTAGTACGCTTAACGATTGATGACCTTTTGATAGATGAATCTTTCCTGAATTATTATTTCAGAAAAGACGAAGCTGATATTTTAGAATGGGAAGATTGGGCAGAATTGCATTCTGAACGACAAGATTTGGTTCGGCACGCATTTTCGATGTTAGATAAACTTTCTTTGAAATGGAATCGTGAACAAATCGAAGCGAAGTTTAAAACTTTGAACAATACATTGGATGAAGCATTTGAAGAAGATATGTCTGCTCCACTTCAAATAAGTTATCGCCGTCCTGTTATTCGGTGGGCTGCGGCGGCATCAGTTATATTATTACTAAGTGTTGGATGGTTGTATTTTAAACAAATTGATGACAAATCACTTATTTATCAAGAATTAGTTGCCAATGCTCCGACAACTCTCATCGAAAAAGAAAACAATACTGATAAACCATTGCTTATTACACTTAGTGATGGCTCGTCAATTTTGCTTCAACACGGTAGTCGTTTGAGTTATCCAGCTAACTTTACTGGCGATAAACGTGAGGTGTATTTAGATGGCGAGGCTTTTTTTGAAGTAGCAAAAGACCCTGAAAAACCTTTTTTTGTTTTTGCTAATGAGCTTATTACTAAGGTATTAGGAACAAGTTTCAACATAAAATCATATAAAGAACAAAAAGATATTGAAGTAATTGTTCGTACAGGAAAGGTGTCTGTTTTTAAATTAAATGAAGTACAAAATAGTAAAAATGTTAAGATTTTAGAAGGGGTTGTCATTATACCCAATCAACAAATAAAATTCGATAAAGAGAAGAGTAATTTTTCAAAATCATTGGTTGAACAGCCTGAAATGCTTTCCGAAATGCCACCATATAATTTTGAATTTAAGGATGTTTCGGCGGCGGATATTTTAGCTATTATTCAAAAATCTTACGGAATTTCGATTGTTTATGACGAAGAGTTATTAAAAGAATGTCCTGTAACTGCTTCATTATCTGACGAGCCACTTTACGGAAAATTAGATTTAGTATGCCATGCAATCGAAGCCGAGTACCAACTCATTGATGGTCAGATAATTATCAGCAGCAAAGGATGTAAAAATTAAAATCAACTAAATAAAAACCAAATAATTTCTTTGCCTAAACAAAAAATCGGAGGTGTTGCCAACATCACCGATAGTAATTTTCCCGAAATGAATTTACGGTGCAAATCTTCGCCCAAAAATTCAATAAACTTCGGGCGTGTTTCTGTCTCATTTACTTATTAAACGTTTAAAATCATGCTAATTTTTACAAAATCCATTTCATTAATTACTAAAATTATGAAATTGAGCCTTTTACAACTTTGTTTGGCTCTGCTTTTCACAGGACTCAGCTTTGCACACGATAGCACCACCCAAGAGGTATTAGACCGTGAAGTTTCGCTACAATTGAAAGAACAGAATCTTGAAGATGCTTTGAATAAAATTGAAGAATCGGCTAATGTAAAATTTATATTTAGTTCGAAACTTATCAAAAGTAGCCGTTTTGTTTCGCTAAATGTTAAAAAACAAAAACTTTCTGCCGTTCTCGAATCACTTTTAAAACCATTAAATATTAGTTTTAAAGTAAGTGGTAACAAAATCATTTTGAATCGTCAGTCAGAAAACACTTCTTTGCTCATCCCAAACGTAGTAGAAAATCCAATCACAGGAAAAGTAAGTGATGGTCGTGGCGAGGCTTTGCCAGGAGTAAGTGTGAGCATAAAAGGCACTAAGAAAGGAACAAGTACCGACATTGATGGTTCATTTAAACTAAATGTCGATGCTGGCGATATCTTAGTATTTAGTTTTATTGGTTTCACCACTAAGGAAGTGAAAGTAACTGAAAATCAGTTAGTTATCAATGTTTCGCTCGAAGAAAGCCTTTCAAGTTTGAGTGAAGTAGTTGTAACAGGAACTCGTAGCGGCGGGCGAACTAAAATCGATACCCCAGTTCCAGTTGATGTAATTCCACTTTCGCAAGTAACCAATAATGTTGGGCAGGTTGATATTAATCAGATTTTGACTTTTGTAGCACCTTCTTTTCAGTCTTCACGTCAAGCAATTTCTGATGGAACAGACCATGTTGACCCAGCTCAATTACGAGGTTTAGGCCCCGACCAAGTTTTGGTTTTGATAAATGGAAAAAGAAGGCACCAATCAGCATTAGTCAATGTAAATGGTACGGTAAACCGTGGTACAGTAGGAACTGATATGAACGCAATTCCTGCAACATCGGTTGAAAAAATAGAAATTTTGCGTGACGGAGCTGCTGCACAATATGGTTCTGATGCGATTGCAGGTGTAATCAATATTGTCTTGAAAAAACAAATTGGCTTGAGTGGAAATGTATCGGGCGGAGAGTATATTACGAGCTACGATAAAAATTATGCTATTAATAACGGTCAAAATGCCAGCGTAAATGTAAAAGATGGTTTAACTGGACAAATTGGCTTGAATTATGGCTTTAAAATAGGGAAAAATGGTTTTGTAAATCTAACGGGAGAATATGTTTCTCGTGGACAAACGAATCGTACAGGAACATATACGGGACAGACTTTCCCAGCAGTGACTGGTCAAACTGACGACCAAGTAATTGCAGGAAAAGGCTTAACTCGTGAAAACTTTGATATGCGTATCGGTAACTCACAAGTAAAAGGCGGTGGAATTGTTTTAAATGCCGCTTTGCCAATCAATGATAATATCGAAGTATATGCTTTTGGTGGTTTCAATAATAAAAAAGGTAATGCTGCGGGCTTTTATCGTTATCCAAATGCAGTTCCTGCTGCTGTTCGTACAAATGTTTTTGCAGTATATCCAAATGGTTTTCTTCCAGAAATTAATAGTGATGTAACTGACATTTCGTTTGCGGCGGGTATAAGAGGAAAAGCTTTCAAGACTTGGAACTTCGATTTAAGCAATATTTACGGAAAAAACATATTTGACTATGCCGTTGATAACTCTGTAAATTACACCCAAGCCATTAGCACAAATTCGTTCCAACGTACATTTGATGCTGGTGGAAATTCTTTCTCTCAAAATACTTCAAATTTAGATTTTAACAAAAAATTTGAAACAGTATTGAATGGTTTAAACGTGGCTTTTGGCACAGAATACAAAGCTGATGCCTTTGGTACTCGTGCAGGCGAAACAACTTCATTTACCAATTTTAATACTGCTTCTGGTGTTGCGGCTGGCTCTCAGGTTTTCGGCGGCTTTTTACCTGCCAATGCAGGTACACATACTCGTAATAGTTTTGCGTTATACACTGATTTAGAACTCGATATTACAAAAAATTGGCTAGTATCGGGTGCAGTACGTTTAGAGAAATATTCTAATTTTGATAATACTCCCCTCAACTATAAATTTGCAACGAGATATAAATTGACTGATAGAATTGCAATCCGTGGAGCAATCAGTACTGGATTTAGAGCTCCATCTTTACAACAAAGTCATTATTCTAAAACCAATACATTGTTCCAAACTATTAATGGCGTACAAACACCCGTTGAAAGTGGAACATTCCCAAATGATAGTAAAGCCGCCAAAATCTTGGGAATTCCTGAATTAAAACCAGAAACATCTCAAAATTTCAGCATTGGAGCAACAGCCCAATTAGGCAAATTAGAATTAACGGTTGATGCTTACCAAATCAATATTAAAGACCGTATTATTTTGACTAACAACTTTACTGCAAATGGTAATGCTGACATTGCAGCTCAATTAGCGGCCGCTGGTGCAACAACCGTAAACTTCTTTACGAATGCTATCGATACTCGTTCAAAAGGTTTAGAAGCCGTTGCGGCTTATAGTACAAAATTAGGCGAAAAACAATCTTTAAAATTCACTTTTGCAGGAGCTTTCATCAACAATGAAGTAATTAAAGGAACTGATGGAAAAGTTGCAGTAAAAGCGTCTCAAACATTGATAAGTACAGGTCAACTTGGAAATTATTTTAACCGAGAAGACCAAAGCCGTATTGAAGTAGCAAGTCCAAAAAGTAAGATTACGGGAACATTGAACTATAAATGTGGCAAATTTGGTGCAATGGTTCGTGTAGTTCGTTTCGGAGAAGTAGTTTATTTAGACCCAACAATTACTGGACCAGATAAATTTGTTGCGAATAATTTTAATGGTGGAGTAAAAGAAACTTTAGACCAAACTTTTACGCCCAAATTAATTACTGATTTGACGGTAAACTATCAATTAGTAAAATCTTTGAGTTTGGTAGTTGGTGCAAATAATATCTTTGATGTTTATCAGGATGTGCATAGACACTCGGCAAATATGTCATCGGGGCGTTTTGTTTATTCACGTCGTGTGCAGCAAATGGGCTTTAATGGACGTTATGTATTTGGACGTTTGAGCTTTAGTTTTTAATAAAAACTTACTTACAAAAACGCCTTCCTAACAATGTTAAGAAGGCGTTTTTGTGAATTATCTATTTCTTACAAACTCCCAATCAATTCCTTGATAATTAAAGTCATATTTGGTTCGGCTTTGAAGGCGGCGGCCAAAATATTTTCAATTTCTGCTTTTTTCAATGTTTCAGGAATACACATATCTGTAATAACCGAAATTCCAAAAACAGGCAAATCCATCTGGCGAGCCACAATTACTTCGGGAACTGTACTCATTCCAACGGCATCAGCTCCCAACAATCTCAATAATTTATATTCAGCTTTGGTTTCCAAATTTGGTCCCGTCACGCTCACATACGTACCACTGTGTATGCCCTCAATACTATTTTGAGTAGCAATCAGTTTGGCTTTTTCAACCATAATTAAATCATACGGTTCACTCATATCAGGAAAGCGGTCGCCCATAATATTTTTTCCAACCAAAGGATTTTCAGGCAGAAACAATGAAATATGGTCTTCAATAATCATTAAATCGCTTTCACGATACATTGGGTTTATTCCTCCCGAAGCATTCGACACAAATAAACGTTCGATTCCGAGCATTTTCATCACTCGAACGGGAAACGTTACTTGTTTCATCGAATAACCTTCGTAGTAATGAAAACGTCCTTGCATGCAGACTATATTTTTACCATTTAATTTTCCAAAAAGTAGTTTTCCTGTGTGAAATTCGACCGTAGCGATTGGGAAATTTGGAATGTCTTCGTAATTTAATGTATATTCAATCTCTATTTCGGTCGTTAGTTTCCCTAAACCTGTGCCGAGGATAATTCCGAACTGAGGTTTGAAATCACCGATTTTTGATTGAATATAAGAAGTAGCTTCGTTGATTTGTTTCATTTTTGTATTTGTTGATTTATTTGATACAAGAAAAAAGCATGACCTTACGAGCCATGCTTCTATTTCTTAAATTTCTTTAATATTATAACGCTAACGTTCCTCTACGAGCTGCATCAACCAAAGTAGCTTCTAAGCCTTTTTTGTTTATTGTGCGAAGAGCTGACATTGACACCTTCAAGGAAACCCATACACCTTCTGATTCTAAGAAAAAACGCTTAGTTTTAAGATTTGGGAAAAACTTACGCTTAGTTTTATTATTAGCGTGCGATACATTATTACCGACTTGCGTTTTTTTGCCTGTGATTTGACAAACTTTTGCCATTGCTTTATTGAATATTTTCTATGAAAAATGATTAAATCCTAAAACGGAGTGCAAAATTGCACATTTTTTTGGAAATAAAAAAGCTTCACTTAGTTTTTTTTGAATCCATAAGGGCAATGACGACAAGCATTCTTGCAACAATAGCCTCTTTTGAGATGATATGTGGCTGTAAAGATCATAAATCCTTTCTCGTAGTAATAATCTTCGCTATCATTGCTCTCACTTTGCGAGCCATCAGCGTTAAGATTTGGCAAGGGTGTTTTATGATTTTTATTTTTTCTTATCCTCACTTTTTATCTATTTTTACTCTAAATTACTTAACTGCCATTTCTAAAATATTGTTTAAAAAAATTTATGAATATCAAAATTCTTCCTGCAACGATTGAAGATGTCGAAAATATTTTACAAATCTATGCCGAAGCATTAGATAATGGAAATGTTACGTCTGTAGAGAAGGCAAAAGTAATTTTCTTAAAACAACAGCAATATCCTGACTATCAAGTGTTTGTAGCTAAAGTAGAAAACAGAATAATAGGAACGTTTGCTCTCTTAATTATGGAAAACATGGCTCATCTCGGAACACCATCGGCTGTTGTAGAAGATGTTGGGATTTTACCCACATTTCAGGGAAAAGGAATCGGTAAAACCATGATGCAATTTGCTTTAGAAAAGGCCAAAGAAAAAGGTTGCTACAAAATAACGCTTTCGAGCAACCTTCGACGAGAGGAAGCTCATCATTTTTACGAATCTTTAGGCTTTAAAAAACATGGTTTTAGTTTCTTGATGGATTTAACCTAACCGCATTTTACGATGATTAAAGTACGGTTTCAGTACTTTTCTATCAAAAATTACTAATAAAATTACCAAATTTGCCAAAATTGCTATTTTTACAAAAGTATCGGTTAGAAACGTATTTGTCATTTCGAACCAGTGATTTGTTGGTGCATCAATGGTCGTTTTTGTGGTCGGTAAATAAAGAAGCGTAAAAATAATTGTACCAATGAATACGCTTGTCATCACACCTACAAAGATATAAGTCAATCGGCTACTCCATGATTTTTTCTTAACAGTTTGATTTTCAAACTGAATATTAGTTAAAATATTTTCGGTGAATTGAGCCGATGGCTTCTCAAGAGTCATTTCAGCCAAATCGACGTGTAAAGCCTCTATTTCTTGGAAATAGGCTGTATATTCGAGAGAATTGGTTAATAAATAACTGTGCTGATGTTGCATTTCTGAAGTAGCAATTCCATCTAAAATATCGAATATTTGTTCGTCTGTGAGCATTTTCATATACTTATATCTTTAATTATCACTCCGCTTTCCATTTAAAAATATAACGTGCTGCTTTATCATTTGTTTGATAATGCAACTCTTTATCGTTGAGTAGAAGTAATTGTACTTTGCTGAATTTAGTTTCACTTCTAAACTTCAATAGCAAAATATTGTCTTTTTTCAATTCCCAATTCCCTTCTTTTATTTCCATGATGGGCAGTGAAGATTGCCAAGTGCTATCTTGTTTGACCGAATCCCAAAAATGAGATTCCAAAGAAGGTTATAAAAACAAGGCTTTTTTCATGACTAATATCTTAATTTTATAATAAACTTCTGACTTCTTCTTTCAAAGTTTTTTTCATTTCGTCCGATAAGCGTTTTCTGGCTCGATGTATTTTCACTTTGGCAGTTTCGGCACTTATTTGCGTGATTTCGGCAATTTCTTCGAGCGATTGTTCTTTCAGGTAAAACAAAGTAAGCATCATTGCATCGTCGGCCGAAAGATTTTGTAAAGCCCGTTGAATGGCCTTTTGGCGTTCATTTTTTCTTAAATGCTCTGTCGAATCACTCGAATTACTAACTAAAAATGCTTCTGATGAGGTTTCAATATCGTCAGTAAAGATACGATTTTTACGTTTTTGCATCAACGCCGCATTAAACACAATACGATAAAACCAAGTCGTAAATTTTGACTCGCCATTAAACGAATGCAAAGCACTAAATACTTGCATGAAAGCATCTTGAGATACTTCTTCGGCATCTTCGCGACTATTCAGAATGCGATACGCTACCGTAAACGCATAATCTTTGTGGCGATTTATTAGCTCTTTATAAGCCAATTTATCACCAGTCCGAATGCGGCTGAGCAACATTATATCTTTCTGATTATCATTCACAAATGATATGATGCAGTTATATTTATAAAGGTTACATTAAAATTAAACAAATTTATTTTTATAACAACCCGTAACCTTAAAAAACTATTCTGCATCCTATTAGCAAAATATTATTTAACTATTTAAACACAAAAAAATGGGACCTCAAGCAGCAGCAGTAGCAATTGCTATTCCAATTACAGCGATTTTAGGCTTTGTTGGAATGATGATTATTCTAAGAAAATTTGATAACGACGAAAAAATGGCACTGATTGAAAAAGGTTTGGCATTACCCGAAAAACAAGGCTCAAAAGTTAATCCAGCTTCGGCATTACGTTGGGGTTGCCTATTCGTAGGAGTTGGATTAGGTATTTTTGTAGCAAATATGATTGCAAGCGTAAAATCAGACACCGAAGCTCTTTACCCAGCTCTAATTATGATTTTTGGAGGTTTAGGTTTATTAATTTCATACTACGTTCAATTCAAATTAGACGAAAAAAACAAATAGTTCAATGTTTATTTCACCCATTTTGCTAAATTCCCTTTCCCACCAATTGCCCAACAAGCATCCTTAAAGCACGAAACAGCATGGAAAGATTCAATATCAATGGCTTTCCATGTTGATTTGCTTTCATCCAAAAGGCTTGTACCTGAAGTTCCAACCAATAACAGATTCTTATTAGGCAACATCCAACCTGACTCTTTCAAACCATATGGTTGGGCGGCGGCTAAAAACTCCCATGTTTTGCCTGAGTCTTGCGTAATCGCCACATTCGGGAGGCGTTCCGCATCAACTTTTTGCTTGTCGTTTTTATAGTCACCACCTACCGCAATTCCTTCGTTTTCATTCCAAAAATGCAAACCAAAAATACCCGAAGTTAGTCCCTGTTTGAAAGGCGTTTGATAAACTTGCCAAGTTTCGCCTTTATCGGGTGTAAACAAAACCCTACTTTGAGTATTGAGCCATGCTTTTCCGTTAGCTTTCGTAACTACGCACGTACCACTTGACGCAAATGAAGCTTCACCTTCAAGTACTACTGGTAGCTTATCTTTTTCTATTCGCTGCCAAGAATCCCCACCATTTAAAGTTCTCATAATAAATGGTTTATCATCAATTGGGTCGCCAATTAATATTCCTTCGTTTTCATTCCAAAAATCCATTGAGTCGAAAAAAACACCTTTATCAGTACGATGCAAAACGACTTTCCAAGTTACGCCACCGTCAATAGTTTTAAATACTTTTGCCGCCCCATCCTCTGCATTTCCTGCACTCATGGCATAAGCTATTTTATAATTTACACCATAAATATCTCTAAAATCTAAACTTTCAGCACCTTTTACACGAATAACTTGCCAATTATTTCCGCCATTTTTGGTGCGTAAAATGGTGCCTCTACTTCCCCCTGCCCAAACGTTTTTTTTGCTTAAAGCATGAATCGAACGAAACGAAGCATCTGTACCCGAATTTTGTTTTTTCCATTGAGCTTGAGCAAAATTTATGCTTAGAAAAATCAATAGTAAAGTAGCTTTTTTCTTAAAAATTTGGCGAATCATAGTAATCAAAGAGAATAGTGGTTAATTTTGTGGAATGAACAGGGCGAATTTACATATTTTCTTCACTTTTTTGTTTTTTTTGATCAGCAATTTTGCATTTGGTCAAGACGAAGAAGTAAAGATTGAATTTAGTAAAAAAAATATTTTACTAGAAGAAAACCTCACGATTAATGTCCGCATAAAAAATAGTGACAAGTGGAATGTAAGTGCATTTCCTACAATTCAAGGCTTCACGAAAGGTACAAAGCAAATAGCTCATCCTAAAAACTCGTTTGGTGGGCAAAGGATTCTAAGCCATATCATTTCTCAAAACTATACTCCTACCAAAGAAGGAAATTTCAAAATCTCCCCTTTTGAATTAACTATTAATGGGAAAGAGTACCTGTCGGAAGCTAGTACTATAATGGTCACCGCATCGAAAGAAGAAATTGAAAGCCAAGAAACGATTTCTCCTGAAAATGCAAAAAATAATGCTTTTTTGGCAATGAATGTCGATAAAAGTAGCGTTTACGTGGGCGAAGGTTTTCGAGTATCTTTGGCTTTTTATGTGTCCGAAAACAACACTACTCAAATAGATTTTCCTGACGACTTAAATACCCAAGTTGATGCCATTGCCAAGAAAATAAAATCGCCCGATTGTTTGGAAGAACGAGCAACAATCACGAATCTTACCGGGCTGTCAGTTACAATTAATAACAAAAAATATTTGGTTTATAAATTCTTTGAAGCCCTCTATTTTCCATTAAATAATAAACCGATCAATATTCCTGCTGTTGATTTCAAAATGACACAAATCAACAAAAAAAATGCACAAAAAGAAACGGTAATTTTTACAAATAAAGCAACTACTGTCAAAGTTTTAGATTTGCCCGAACACCCATTAAAAGATAAAGTGACGGCAGGAAATTTTAGCTTAGTTGAGCAAATCGAAACTCGAAAAATTAATACAGGCAAAAGTTTTAAGTATATATTTAAAATTGTTGGTGAAGGCAATTTTTCAACAATCAATATAGCTCCGCCTACTGATGATAGCTTTTTTGATTTTTATCCTCCTGATGTAAGAGAAAAACATTTCAACGGACAAACAAATAAACAGAAAGAATTTCGGTATAGAATTGTTCCTAAAGATTCGGGACAATATCAATTGGAAAAGTATTTTTATTGGATATTTTTCAATACAAAAAAAGACCAATATGATACCTTAAAATCGGCCATAAAAATAAAAGTCTTGGGTAAAACCATTGCAGATAAAAATGCTGATACCTCGGAAGATGTTTTTGCCGGAATTGATAAGTTAGACACCTCAATTGCAGAAACGAACTATCAAGAAGTAATAAAAAATATCTCTAATCTCTTGATACTATGTATGTTAATGGGCAGCTTATATTTATTTAATTGGGGAAAGAAAAAAGGGAAAGATGCCTGAATGCTGAGTTTTAAGGAGTTTTCCTTAGCTGTGATGAATAATAAATAAAAAGATAAACTAAGAATAGTTGATAATTATTCACTGATAATTGATAATTAATGAGTAGCACTTACGGAAAAATATTTAGGATTTCAACCTTTGGAGAATCGCACGGGCGAGCTATTGGCGTGGTAGTAGATGGCTGTCCTGCTGGAATTGATTTTAATGAGATTTTCATTCAAAGCGAACTCGACCGCCGCAAACCTGGGCAATCTAAAATAACAACTCAACGCAAAGAAGCAGACGAGTTTCAGGTACTTTCGGGTGTTTTTGAAGGAAAAACTACGGGTACGCCCATAGCAATGGTTATTCCAAACGAAGACCAAAGGTCAAAAGATTATGGACATATTTCTAACCAATTTCGCCCTTCTCATGCCGATTATACCTATTCAGCAAAGTACGGCGTGCGTGATTTTCGTGGAGGTGGACGTAGCTCTGCTCGTGAAACTGCCGCTCGTGTAGCAGCAGGAGCTTTGGCAAAAATGTTACTCAATTTCGATTCTATCACCATTCAAGCCTATGTTTCGCAGGTTGGGAAAATGAAATTAAATAAAGAATATTGGGAATTAGATCTATCAAAAACAGAAAATAATGCCGTGCGTTGTCCCGATGAGACAATGGCACAACAAATGTTTGACTACATTGACGAGACTCGCAAAAAAGGTGATTCAATCGGAGGCATTATCACTTGCATAATCAAAGGTGTGCCTGTTGGTTGGGGAGAGCCCGTTTTTGACAAACTTCATGCCGAATTGGGCAAAGCAATGTTAGGTATCAATGCCGTAAAAGGCTTTGAATATGGCAGTGGTTTTGCAGGAATTGAGCTTTATGGCTCGGAGCATAACGACGAGTTTTTTGTAGGAGAAGACCAAAAAGTACATACTAAAACCAATCATTCGGGTGGAATTCAAGGTGGGATTTCTAATGGAGAAGATATTTATTTTCGAGTGGCGTTCAAACCAGTAGCAACTATCATGCAAGACCAAGAAAGTATCAATGCACTTGGCCAAAAAGTAATAGTGTCAGGCAAAGGTCGCCACGACCCATGTGTTTTGCCTCGTGCTGTACCTATCGTAGAAGCAATGGCAGCATTAGTTTTGGCAGATTTTAGTTTACGAGCAAAATCAAACAGAATTTCTTAATATTACAATTTATTCAAAATAAATAGAATTTTCAATAAATATATTTATTTCTGAATTTATTTTTTATTCTGTATTTTCAATTATATTTGAAATAATTATTTTTATCATAAATTTGATTATTTCAAAATAAATAACTTAGTTTGTTAGGATTTTAAAAAATGTTCTAATTTTGTATTAAAAAGTCGACTATCGACTGTTCAAAGTCGGCAGAAAATGCAAATTTATGTAAAATAATATGGAGTTTATTGCCCCCGAAATTGACGAATACTGTGCAGAACATACATCTCCTGAGACTGAAATATTGGCCAAGCTAAACCGTGAAACTCACGCAAAAGTTTTGCAAGCTCGAATGTTGTCGGGTCATTTACAAGGACGTTTTTTGGCGATGCTATCCCAGATGATACAACCAAGCAATATTCTTGAAATCGGTACTTATACTGGTTATTCGGCACTTTGTTTGGCAGAAGGTTTGAAAGAAAATGGTAAACTCATCACACTTGATATTAATGAAGAGTTAGAAAATTTTGTGCGTGGTTTCTTCAAAGAATCTCCATTAAACGATAAAATTGATTTCAGGATTGGCAATGCTTTAGAAATGATACCAACATTAACTCAAACATTTGATTTGGTTTTTATTGATGCTGACAAACTCAATTATACCAATTATTACGATTTAGTATTTGAGAAAGTTCGCCAAGGGGGGTACATCATTTCTGACAATGTTTTGTGGAGTGGGAAAGTAGTAGATAAGACAAAAAACGATAAAGACACACTCGCGATTCGGGCTTTCAACCACAAACTACATAACGATATTCGTGTAGAAAATATCTTACTCCCGATTCGTGATGGTTTGATGATTGTCAGAAAAGTTTAGAAAAAATTTAATGGCGTATTACGCTAATCGAAAATAGTAAATTAGAACTCAATATTTCCTAATAAAATGAAACAGAAAATTATTTTTCTACTTTTTCTTGTGAGCATTAAAGGAGTTTTTGCTCAGCAAGCATTGCTTCCCGAAGTACCTAAAAAGTTAGAATTTGCGGGAGTAAGCATCAAACTTGATGCTGATGCTCAGAAATTAATACAAAAAGAAGTAAATGCACTTCTAACCCCCGAAAACAAATATTTGCTCGACAAACTTCAACGAATTCAGTGGTATTTTCCTATCATAGAAAGCATTTTGGATGAAGAAAAAATACCCGAAGATTTTAAATATGTAGCAATTTCGGAAAGTTCGCTCCTTCCTGATGCAATTTCGTCATCTAATGCCGTTGGATATTGGCAAATGAAGCCAGCAACTGCCCAAGAAGTAGGCTTGAGAGTAGATAAAGATATTGACGAACGAAAGAATATTTATGCCTCAACACGAGCAGCGGCCCTGTATTTGAAACGTAATAATGTGATTTATAAAAACTGGGTTTCTACCTTATTTTCTTATTCATTGGGGGCAACTGGTATTAGTAAAATCGTTCCATCGGATTGGGCTTATGCTACCGAAATTGCATTTGATGCCAAAACCGATCGCTATTTGATCAAAGCTGTTGCCAATAGAGTGGCTTTTGAGTATCGCATCAATCGCTTGAAAGAGTCGCCATTTTCATTTGTTGAATACAAAAAAACAAAAGGCAAAACACTCGAAGAAATAGCCTCTTTGGTGAAAATTGATGTCAATGAGTTGAAAAAATATAATTCTTGGTTGCAAGTAAATACGATTCCAACAGATAAAGATTATTCGGTTGCGATATTAGTCCCTGCTGAAAATATTGAAGAAGTACAATCGAAACTAAATCGTCAAATCGAACTCGCAACAAGCGATGCAGGATTCCCGATATTAAAGCGAGTTACAATAGTTACGGCAAGCGAAGATGAGCCAGTTTTCTACGAAATAAATGAAAAGAAAGGGATTTTGGCAAAACCTGGTGATGATGTGGCATCGTTGGCAAGAAACAGTAAAATGAAAATTCCTGATTTTCTTCGTTATAATGATATGACGGACAAAGAGCTTGTAGAAGAAGGGAAAATATATTATTTACAAAAAAAACTACGTAAAGGAGCATTACCACACCACGTTGTGTTGACAGGGCAAACGATGTGGGAAATCTCACAAATGTATGGTATTCGTTTGAAAAACTTACTTCGGCTCAACCGCATGAAAACTATTCAAAGAATTCAGAAAGGCAGATTAGTTTATTTACAGAAAAAACGTCCTAAAAGCGAGCCAATAGAATTTCTGAAAGCTAAAGACATTGAAGAATTAGAAAAAGTACCCATCAAAGAAAATTATGATGGGAAGGAAGAAAAGGTTTTGGTGAAAGATGGTAGAAAGTCAGAAGATGAAAGAGTAAATACGCCGATTGGCACTACTAAATCAAGCAAACCGACCATACCAGAAACAGTTTTGGTTGAAGAAAGCAATAAAAAGCCTAATAAACCTCGCCTAGAAGATGACGATATTGTTGTAATTACGGACGAACCAATAAGTCGTCCAGAAGAACCTAAAACGACTCCAACAAAAAAAATAGACACTGATACTCCGACTGTTATCATTAAAACAACCCCCGCAAAACCAAATACAGTTTCAAGTGCAAATGAACATAAAGTAGATATTGGGCAAACCCTCTACAGCGTTGCTCGACAATATAATGTTTCAGTTAAAGAGTTGGCCGCTTGGAATAATATTCCAACAGACGAAAAAATAAAAATTGGACAAGTTTTGGTGATAAAAACTCCTCTTAGAGCGGCTGTTCCTATAAAAGTTGAAGAGGCAAAATCTGTTTCAAGTGGTTCTTCATTTCATGTTGTTCAAAAAACTGAAACACTTTATAGTATCTCAAAACGCTATGGAATATCTATGAAACAAGTTCAAAATTGGAACGGGATGTCTGATCAAAATGTTAAGATTGGACAGAGATTAATAATTAAAAAGTAGTTTTTTGTAAAACGGGTTTCAAACCCGTATTGGCAGATAAATGTAAAAAAGACTGGCTTGAAACCCGTCGTACCATTATAGATGATTTTGATAGAAAATACCTGCATTAGTGATGATGTAGCAGAAAAAATGTTTGTTTGCGACCTCAACAAATGTAAAGGTGCGTGTTGTGTAGAAGGTGATTTGGGAGCTCCATTAGATGAGGTTGAACTACCCATTTTAGCAGAAATTTATGAACAAGTGAAACCTTATCTTTCTTCCGAAGGCATCAAAGCAATAGAAAAGCAAGGAACTTATATCAAAGATTGGGAAGGTGATTACTCCACTCCTACCATTGATGATCGTGAGTGTGCCTATGCCATTTATGACGAAAATAAAATCCTGAAATGTGGCATCGAGCAGGCATATCTTGATGGAAAGACTACTTGGAAAAAGCCAATTTCATGCCATCTTTACCCTATCAGAGTTACCAAATATGAAAGTTACCACGCACTTAATTATGATCGTTGGTCTATTTGCAGTGATGCTTGCACATTGGGCGAAAAATTAGGTGTGCCAGTTTATCAATTTTTAAAAGAACCGCTTGTTCGGGCTTATGGTGAGAAATGGTATGCTGCGTTGGAAAAAGAGATTGATAATAAATAAAATCATTGAATAATTTGTCTTAATTATACTATATGAAACATTCAGGCACATTGGTCAAATCGAGTTTTATTTTGGGGCTTATCATAACTATTACTGCTGTATTAGTCAAGATTCAACATTACTCAGGGGCAAATACATTGTTAGTCATAGGAGTTTTATGTATAATAACGTTTATTTTTAGTGCTATTCTTGAAATACATGATTCTAAAAAATTAGATGGTCGTGAAAAATTTATGTGGACAATCGGACTTATCACGATGTCAACACTCTTTGGAATTATTTATATTTTTTCTGCACGAAAAAGAATCGTAGTTGATTAAATCTGACATTATTTTACCTCATCAGCATATATCATTGATAAAAACTAAAGAAAATAGCTTTGATGATATTTACGAAGTCGTTCGCCTAATTCCTCATGGACGAGTGACAAGCTATGGGGCGATTGCCCATTATCTCGGAACTGGTGGAGCACGAATGGTTGGTTGGGCAATGAATGCTTGTCATACTATGCCCGATGTACCTGCTCACCGAGTGGTAAACAGAAAAGGTGTTTTGACTGGAAAAAATCATTTTGGAGGCAATCGTATGCAAGAATTGCTCGAAGGTGAAGGTTTAAAGGTTGAAAATGATCAAATCATTGATTTTCAAAAACATTATTGGAATCCTTCGGAAGAACTACTTTGAAGATTTTTTATTGCTACGGCAAACATTACTACAATATTTTACTTCGCCCCAAACTTTCTCCCATTTCTTTCGCCATGTAAAAGGTTTACCACAATTGATGCAGGTTTTGCTTGGTAAATTTTCTTTTTTTACTCCGTTCATTTTTCTAATGAATATGTTTTACTTACACGATACTCTTTTTTTAAAACAATAAGATAAGACTTTTGTTATTAAAATTAAAAATATCAGCAAGTTTTATGAATTCAAAAGAAAAATATAAAGCCCTTCTTGAGGAAGAGAAGGACAGAATTGTAGAAATGGCTTGGGAAGATAGAACACCTTTTGAAGCTATTGAGGTGCAGTTTGGGTTAAAAGAACAAGAAGTGATTGAATTGATGCGACGAGAAATGAAACTTTCATCGTGGCGAATGTGGCGAGAGCGTGTGCAAGGAAGAGTTACCAAACATTTAGCAAAATCTACCATTGAGGATTTTCGGCATAAATGTAGTCGTCAGCGAAGTATTTCACACAACAAAGTGTCTAAACGTTGAATTAGATTTTAGATATAAAGTTTTGTATTTTAGTGTTTTTCCAAAAAAAGTTTTCTTTTTTGCTAAAATTTCAATATTTATAATTGCTTTATTTAAAAAAACAGTAGCTTTGCACGAAATAATATTTTGCACTTCCAAAAAACAATTACTCCCCATGAGTATTAACAAACTTGACCAAATAGACCACAGCCTACTGGAAATCCTCCAAAGTAACGGTAAAATTACTAATGCTCAACTTTCAAAAGAAATAGGATTATCTCCCGCACCAACGCTTGAAAGAGTAAAGAAATTAGAACAGTCAGGTATCATAAAAAGCTACCACGCCCAAGTAGATAGAGAAAAAGTTGGTTTGGGCGTAATGACATTTGTACAGGTATCACTTTCGGGCCACCGTAAGTCTGTAACCGAGGCATTCGTAGAAAAAATAACGAGAGTTCCTGAAATTATAGAGTGTCACCACGTAACAGGCTCATGCGATTTCTTGTTGAAAGTAATCGCAAAAGACATCAATTCGTATCAAAAACTAATCATGGAAACCATCAATGAGATTGAAGAAGTGGCCAATACACAAACAATGGTGATTCTCTCGACTTTTAAAGATACTCAGGTTTTGCCTGTGCCTTGATAGTTATCAATTATGATTTTTATTGAGACTATAATATTCACAAAAAAGCTACATTTTCTAAAGGAAATGTAGCTTTTTTAATTAGTTTCAAAGTTTCGTTATCTTCTTACTTACTTTAAAAGTAGCAGTTTTCAAGGTCAAAAAATACGTACCTGACGGAAGTTCTTGTAGAGAAATTTGTTCTTTTTCGCTAATGATTATTGATTTATGAAGCAGTTTTTTACCGTTCAAATCTCGTAAAATCAATTGCGTTTTTATCGCTTGGTTTGTATGGTTTTCAATGGTCAAATCGCCAGATGTTGGATTTGGGAAGATTGTAAATATTGTATTAGCTTCATTGTCTTCAATGGCAAGCGGAGCCAGTATAGCGACCTTATTTTCGTCCAAAATTTTTCCTTCGCCACAAACATTACTTATTTTTTCAAGTATATAGTTAGTAGCATTCGATTGACTCACTTTTAAGGTTAATCCAATATTTTGGGAAACACTTTCAGGTAATGTGTTGATTTTATAGGTAAACGGTGGCGTACCTTCGAAGCGAAGTTGTAAAATTGCAGTTGTATCGAAAGGAATCGTTTTTTCTCCAAAAAAACTGACTGTTGCAGGCTTATACAAAAGGAAACTTCTACTTGGTTTTTCATCGAAGAAATCAGCATTGGGTCGCACTCTGAAACGATAATTTTTGCTTTCTTTTAGTGTATCAGGTAAAATAATAGTAAACGGACTTCTATTAGATTTGTCTAATGCCAAGGGCTTGGCAAATGAACCATTGATGTCTGATAATTCGAGGACATAATTCCAATTTTCGAGTGAAGTATTTTTTACGTCAAAATAGACTTTTACTTCTTTTTTTAAGCAAACGATGGCAGAATCTCGTAATTCTGTTGAAATAACAGGTTGTGGTGAAACAAAAATTTGAAAATTATCATTTAAAAAACCAAGTGAATCTTTTACTGTAATAACAGTGTCTTTTCGTGGAGAAATTTCAATAAATTCTTGGTTTCGTACACCAGTCGACCAGTTATATACACCTTTCCAAGAAGCATTTAAACGGACTTTTTCGCCATAAGCAATTGTCTTCTTTTCGCTTTTATTGACATTTTTAAAGATAGAAAAGTTATCTCTAATTTCACCATCGGCACAAACCCACCGTCCATCTAAACGATTATTATCAATGGTCAAAAGCAATGAACCGCCGATAGTATAATTTGAATATGCGGACGTAGGATGTGGATTTGGGTCACCGTTCCAATCAAGACGACCAGCAGAGCCAACAACACAATAAATTGTACCCTCGTCTTTGTTTATATATGGCTGTGACCCTACATTTTTATCATATCGCCCATTGGCTTGCTGCATATTATGAATACGGGCATCATAAGTTTCCGAATGTCCCGTTTGCCCCTTAATCAGAAACGAACGTTCGTAAACATGGCTATGACCCGACATTACCAAATCGACTTTATATTTATCAAAAATCGGCACTAAGCCTTCTCTGGTCAAACGCAATTCTACTTCGGCATTAGAATCATGCGAACGTTTTGTGTAGGGTGGATGATGAAAATAAATAATTGTCCATAGCAATTTATTATTCGCTAAATCTTTTACTAACCATTGATATTGTGGACTTTGAGGCTCATAAAAACGGTATTTCCCCTCATCTAAACCATAGGAATCAAGCGAAATAAAGTGAATATTTCCATAATTATACGAATAATAGGCTTTTAAACTAGAAGCAATTCCGCCCATTTCTCCTTTGGTTGGTACCGAAATAACATCAAAATAGTTGATTTTTCGGTCGGTTTGAGCAGTAGCAGTCTCGTAATATTCGTGGTTGCCTGGTGAAGGAAAAAAAGTGGTATTTCCTAAGATATTACTACCATAAAAATCAAAAATCTGCTTTTGGTATTCGACATCAGTACCGCAACAATAGGCATTATCACCCAACCAAAGCCATAAATCCGTATAATTTGCCTTCTTTTCGAGGTATTGGTCTCTAACAGCTTTCTGATTTTGGATATAAATTTCTTTCGAATTATCGCCAAAATCTCCCATTGCCCAAATATTTATTGGGCGGGTTGTAGAGGAGGATGGTGCTGTAATAAAATAAAAATCTTTGCCTGACGCTAAGATTTTTGTGTCTGTTCCAACAGTATAAGTATATCTTGTATTTGCCTGTAAATCAGTGAGTTGTAGAATATGCTCTTTGGTTAACTCGTCATCTTTTACAGTAAAAACTTTACTCGAATCTTGTCTTGAAAAACTCACACTACTATTAGTCAGTACATCGGTTCGCCAACGAATAATCACACCATTTTGGCTTAATTGCTGTAAATATGGGTTACGGGTGAGAGTTTGGGCTGACAAAAGCCCCACCCCGTCGAACCGCCCGAAGGGGAGGAAAAAAAAGGAAAATAAAATTAACTTTAATTTTATTTTATTCATGTATTTGTAACCGAACATACTTTTCAAGGGAAATTATCTCCAAAAATAAGGTCAAAAAGTATTTAATTTGGAAAGATTCAATTATTTCTTTTTCTTATCGCCTTTCATCAACTTTTTGGTGTCGTCAATGAGTTTTTTTGCTTCTTTGTAAGTGTCGGCTTTCTTTTCGGCATTTGCTATGATAATATTGAAATATTCTAATGCTTTTGCATAGTCTTTTTCTGAACTGGCGATTTTGCCTAATGTTAAATTTGCACCCAGAAAATAGCCCGAATCTTTAGAGTTATTTTGCAAAGCATAATCTATCGTTTTTTGATAATATTCTTTTGCTTTGGGCAAATCTCGCTTATAATTATAATTGATATAACCCAAAATATAAGCAGCATAACGCCCCGATGTACTTTCATAGCCATATTTACCCATATTTAAGTTAGTCAGTAACTCTTGAGCTAAGATTTCTGCCTCATCGGCTTTGTTTAACATAAAGGCCGTGCGGGCAGCATAACGATGAAAATAAGCATTATTTGGATACAAAGCGTGCATTTGGGCAGCCATATAATAGGCTTTTTGATGCTGATTTTCCATTGAATAAATTTGCATCAAAAAATATTTTGCCTCCATGCGGGTATAAAAAGCATTCGACGAAACGTACTCTAATTGCTTGATTCCTTCGGTTTTTACGCCTTTATGGAAGAAAGTCATCATCGGTTTAAGTGATGGATAATTCTCGGGAATCCATTTGGAATAATAATTGTAAAGTCCATCACCGATAGCCAGCTCTGGATTGAAATCTCCAAAACCACGACATTTTTCGAGGTATTTCATAGCTTGCTTTCCTGCCCAAGCTGCTTTTATCCAATTTTCACGTTCAGAATACAATCTTCCCTTAAAAGCATAAGCTGCCGCTTGAAAAAACGCAGCTTCTTTATCGGTATCGTCATCGTCGAGCATTGCATCTGCCAAATCAATGGCTCTATTCATGTTATCCAAACACGCATCGTCGTGAGATTCGTCTTTGGTATCTGGCACAATTTTCCACCATTCGTTCAATCCTAAAAGAAAAAAACCAATCGGGTGTTCGGGATATTTCACAGTCAGCCACTTAAAATCACGCTCGGCGGCATCATAATTGAAATTATACATATTATTGATAGCCTGCGTAGCTTCAATCTGAATTGCACGGTTGGCAAGCAAAACTTCGTGGTGTTTCTTTTTAGTATCGCCCCCAAACCACGAAAACTGAGCTTGTGCAAACTGACTAACCAATAAAAACAATAAAAACCAAGCATTTTGGGACTTCATATATCTTTTAAATTTTTATACATTAACGAAACACTTATTGCAAAATTATAAAACTTAAAATTTTCTTAAAATTACTTTTTTGATTTAATTCATTAAATTGCATCAAGAATAAAATTGCCAAAGATATGAAACAAATCAAAGACAAGTATTTTGTCCCTTTTATTGAACCAAAACCTTTGCAAGCTCGCATCAAGGCACTTGCTCAAGAAGTAAACAAAGATTATGCAGGAAAAAATCCATTATTGATTGGTGTCTTGAATGGCTCGTTTATGTTTGTGGGCGATTTGTTCAAATCAATCGACATTGAATGTGAAATTACCTTCATCAGAGTGTCGTCTTACCAAAGCACCGCATCGAGTGGTACAGTGAAGCATATTTTGGGTTTGAAAGAAGATATTCAAAATCGAGATATTATTATCGTTGAAGATATAGTAGATACGGGAATGACGATGCAAGAGATTTTAGGGCAGTTGGCTTCTAATAATCCTGCCTCAATAAAGGTCATGACTTTGCTATTCAAACCCACAGCTTTGAAAGTGCCTTTGAAGTTAGATTATGTCGGTTTTGAAATTGAAAATAAATTTGTAGTTGGCTACGGGCTTGATTATGATGGTTTTGGTAGAAATTTAGACGCGATTTGGGTTTTGGGGGAATAATTGTTTTTTTTAATTTCCTTATTATCAGCGTTTTATAAGAAAATTTGATTGCCGACTACTTTAGCTATCAGATAAATTTCATACAACACCCTTTGGCTTCAGCAACAATTTGAATATTTTGGCTAAATACCTATATTACACTTGGAAATACAAAGTTCGTAGATATTTCTTTAAAACTAAGCAATGATGAATTTTTGACTTTTGATGCAAAAGGTGAAACAAACTTTGGTGGTTCATTTCAATGTTCTCTACTGGTGCAAGTTTTTTTGCTTATACCTATCAAAAAGACTTGTACCATACTTTCTCATCACTTCTTCCGCAAAGCCTTCACTTCTTCTGGTTTTACAGCCTCGGCTTTGTTCTCAAAATTTGAGCGAATGAAAGTCAAAACATCGGCTATTTGCTTGTCAGTCAGAAAACTATGCGATGCCATAATTCCACGGTAAGAGTCGCCATTTACTTCAATTTCTTCGTCCAAACCTTTCAAAATAACATTAATTAATTTGGTTTTATCGCCCACTACCCAATCAGACTTTCGGAGTGGTGGGTTCATATTTGGTACGCCGCTACCATCTTCTTGGTGGCATGCCAAACAATATTGTGTGTAAATTTTTTTTCCTAAATCAACTTTTTTCTTTTGTCCAAAAGAAATATAACTGATTGATAATAAAACAATTACAAATATTTTTTTCATTCTTTTCTTCAAATAAATCCTTACCGGTCTAAATTTAGACCTGTAAGGATTTGTGTTAAATTATTTATTTGCCATTACTCGCCAAACTTTTCCTTTTACCGAGTCTGTTATGTAAAGTGAGCCGTCGGCACCTTCAGCCAAACCCATCGGGCGAGCTTTGGCATCACCAGGACTTTTAATTTCTGGTCCACCCGCAAAATCTTCTGCAAATACTTCATAAGGGCCAGAAGGCAAGCCATTTTTGAATGGCACAAAGGCCACAAAATAACCCGCTTGCATTTTTGGAGCTCTATTCCATGAACCGTGGAAACAAATAAATGCACCGTTTTTATATTTGGCAGGAAACGGAACGCCGCCCGACTGATTTCCTTGATAAAACAATACATCGTTTGGAGCCCAATGCCCCGGAAATGCCATGATTGGTTTATCGGCTTTTGGATATTCTTTTTTGCCATCGCCACCATATTCTGGACAAAGCATTTTCTTGCCTTTTTCTTTGTCGAAATAACTATAAGGCCAGCCAAAATCTGATCCTTTTTTTACTAACAAAAACTCTTCAGAAGGTAATTCTGCTCCTTGCTCAGCCGAATACATTTCTGGAAAGTGCTGAAAAAGCATGTCACGTCCATGTTGCAAAGCATACACATTTTTAGAAAATGGGTCGTAATTGATAGCAACTGCATTACGAATACCTGTGGCAAAACGAATACCATCTTCTTGCTTTTGGTTGAGTTTATTGGCATCGAATTGCCAAATTCCACCATTTTTTTCTAATAATGGGCAAGGCATTTGACCTACTGAACCTTTCTGACGGTCTTTTTCTTGGCAAATATTTGATGGAGCTCCAATGGTAACATACATTTTTCCTTGCTCATCAAAAGTCATTGGTTTTGATTCGTGCTGGCGAAAATCAGGTAAGCCGCTAACAACAGTTTCGGGTGCATTTTTGTCAATAACATCGCCGTTTTCATTTAATTTATAACGAAAAACTTCTGAGTTTGACGAAGCATACAAATATCCTTTATATACTTCCATGCCCGTTCCGATATAATTTCCGAAAAACTCTTTGATGTCTGCTTTTCCATCACCATCAGTATCTTTTAGCATTGTTATGCCTTTATTATCTTTGGCATTGCTATTTTTGATGTAAATCGTACCGTTGGGTAGTACCACAATATGCCGAGCTTTGCCCGTTTCCTCAGCAACTACTACTGCTCCAAACCCAGCAGCCAACTTAATTCCGCCATTATCAACATCGAGTTTAATTTCCTTTTTTATAGGATCTTCAATGATTGGTTTGGTAAATGCCGCGGCAAATAGTAAAACTCCAATTGCTAAACTAATTTTTTTCATAAAAATAAGGCTTTTAATAAAATACAGGTCAAAATTATAAATAAAAGATTACTTAATGCGAAAAAGATGTTTGAAATTTATTTTTTCATATCTTTACTTCAATCTCAAACTAAACCCTTTGATAACCATGAAGAAACATTTATTGTTTATTTGCTGCTTTGGTATTTTTTTAAACTCCTTCGCCCAAAACGATTATTTTTTCCCTAAAAAACAACTCAATGCCTCAATTCCAACACCCGAGCAGTTTCTTGGCTACGCCATTGGTTCGCACCATACTCGACACGATAAATTGGTTGAATATATGCGTGAACTCGACCGAGTTTCTGACCGAGTAACTGTACAAAAAATTGGCGAAACCAACGAGCATCGTGAACAAATAATTGTTACTATTTCGACCCCAGAAAACATAAAACGTTTGGAGGAAATCAGAAAAGAGCATTTGACAATAACCGACCCATCGAAATCTATGCCCGATACAAAGAAAGCTCCTGCCATAATTTGGTTGGGCTATAATGTACACGGAAATGAGCCTTCGGGCGGTGAAGCCTCAATTTTGACTGCTTATTATTTGACCGCTACCGAAGACCCTGAAGCACTCAATTGGCTAAAAGATGCTGTGATTTTGATGGAACCCGTTATCAATCCTGATGGACGAGATAGACATACGCATTGGGCAAATATGCACAAAGGCGACCCAATGGTAGCCGATGCAAACGATCGTGAACACAACGAAGTTTGGCCTGGTGGTCGCACCAATCATTATTGGTTTGACTTGAACCGTGATTGGTATTTGGCAGTTAATGTAGAAAGTAGAAATCGTTTGGCTTTTTATCACCAATGGTTGCCAAATGTAGTGACAGATTTTCACGAAATGGGTACAAATTCGGCTCATTTTTTTGAACCAACCAAAGAGAATGCCGAAAACCCATTAGTGCCAAAATATGTTTATAAAGACCTAAATAGTCGCTTTGCGAAGTATTTTGAGCAAGCTATGAACGAAATCGGTTCATTATACTATACCAAAGAATCATTCGATAATTTGTATCCTGGCTATGGCTCGAGCTACCCTGACATGGAAGGTGGATTGGGGCTTTTATTTGAACAAGCCAGTTCTCGTGGGCATTTACAGGAAAGTCAAAATGGCGATTTGGCTTTTGGGTTTACAGTCAGAAATCAGTTGGTTAACGCCTTAGCAACGGTGCGAGCCTCGTTGGTTGAAAAAGAAAACTTATTGAAACATCAACGAAATTTCTTTACCGAATCTATCTCTCAAGGGCAAAAATCTGCTACAAAAGCCTATATTATTGGCGATGCCAACGACCAAAGTCGAAACCGTGCTTTTTGGGATTTGCTTTTGCAACACGATATCGAATTTTATCATTTGCCTAACGATATTACCGAAAACGGGCAAAGTTTCAAGAAAGGAAAAGCGGTCGTAATTCCTTCAGCACAAGCTCAATATTTGATGGTTCGTTCTATTTTTGACCGTCCAACAACTTTTGCAGATAGTCTTTTTTACGATGCTTCTGCTTGGAATTTAGCTTTGGCGTATGGGCTTCCACATGCCGAAATGAAAGGAGTTTTTCAAAAAGGTGATCGTATTACAAAAAGCGATTTGAAACTCAACCCTGCCTCAATTATTAAAAGTGAGTATGCCTATTTGATTGAATGGACAGATTATTACGCACCAAAAGCATTAAGTCAATTGCTTGATAATCAAATAATTACAAAAACTTCTTTCAAGAAATTTAATATTGGCGGTAAAGATTATGGCTATGGAACTCTTCTGGTTTCTGTTCAGAAACAAAAACTAAATTCTGAAGAATTGTTTCAAAAGCTCAAACAAATTTCACAAAATACTGGCGTTACCATTGAATCTGTTTCAACAGGTTTTAGCACATCAGGTATTGATTTAGGAAGCAATAGCTTTCAAACTGTGAAGAAACCTCAGGCGATGATGCTTGTAGGTGGTGGTGTAACTTCTTCGGAAGCTGGTGAAGTTTGGCACCTGCTCGATACAAAAATCGGAATGCCAATTACGAAAGTAGAGGTTTATAATTTTGCCCGTTTGAATATTAATCGCTACAATACAATTGTGTTAGTCGGTGGGAATTATGCTGCTTTAGATAAACCTTCTGCTCAAAAACTCAAAGCTTGGGTGGCAAATGGTGGTACTTTAATTACCCAAAAAACTGGTTCAGAGTGGGCAATCAAGCAAGACATTGTAAAAGAAAAATTGCGTGAAGTAAAACCTGACAGTAGTCGCAATAAAACTCGTATCACTTACGAAGATTTTCAGGCATCGGAAGGAGCAAAACAAACAGGTGGGGCTATTTTTGAGGCAGAATTAGACATTTCGAGTCCAATTGGCTTTGGTTATACAAATAAAAAAATGGCGATTTACCGCAACAATAATACAGTACTAGAGCGAAGCGTTGGAGCCGCAAATTCTGTTTTGGTATATACCTCAAACCCACGAATTAACGGCTATGTGCATCAAGAATCTTTGAAGCGAATCTCAAATTCTGCTGCAATCAATATTAGCTATGAAGGTAATGGACGAGTGATTTTATTTTCAGACGACCCTAATTTTAGAGGAACATGGTTTGGCACGAATAAATTATTCTTGAATGCTCTTTTCTTTGGCAGCAACATTAGTTTAGGTGGGCAGTTTGGAGCGGAAGAAGAATAGATTTTATAAAGAAAATTAAAGAGGGTTGGCGAACACCAACCCTTTATAAAGCTTACTAACCTTGAAATTTACTTTAAAACCGGTTTTAATAATAGCGGTTTTAAAGTAAATTTTATCATGGAATTCTGCCCTCTCACAAGTCATCTTTAAGACACCATTTTATTACTAATTTTTCTTTAAATAATCCTTCTTGTATTTTTTTACTCTAATTATTATGCAAACTTTTGCAAACAATTAATTAAATTTTATAATTTATTGTGAAATAGCTTGCAGGAACAAAATGTAAAATCTACCTTCGCAAACCGTTGATAATCAAGCACTTCAGTACCTCAATATAACTAATCACTAAAAGATAAAAAAAAATGGATTTTCGTACTGAAATTGAAGTAGCTCCAGCTCACTTCAATATCAGCACTGACTCTAAGATAATGACTGTTGGCTCGTGTTTTTCCGAGGTCATTGGTAGACAGTTGGCTGATAATAAAATGCAGTGTTTATGTAACCCCTATGGTACAGTTTTTAACCCCTCTTCTATATTTAAATTAGTTAATCACAGTTTGCAAAACCAACCTGTTTTTAAGCACCTGATGCTCGAAAATAATGGTATTTGGCAACATTATGATTTTCACTCAAAATTTTATGCATCTTCACGAGAGGAATTGGAAAATGAATTGAATCAAACGCATAAAAAAGTGAATCAGTTTTTGAGAAAAGCTAATTTTTTAGTCATTACACTTGGCTCTTCTATTGTTTATCAACTCAAAGAAAATAGCCAAAATGTAGCCAATTGTCATAAAACGCCTGCCGATAAATTCAAAAAAGAAATGCTGACTGTCAAAGAAATTCAGCTTCGTTTCCGTCCAATGTATGAGGCTTTGAAAATGCAGAACAATCGCATCAAAATCTTGTTTACAGTTAGCCCCGTTAGACATACACGTGAAACTTTACAACTCAATTCAGTCAGTAAAAGTATTCTTCGCACGGCCTGTTACCATTTAGAACAAGACTTTAATGACGTGCATTATTTTCCGAGTTATGAAATAATGATGGACGATTTAAGAGACTATCGTTTCTATAAAGCAGATTTAATTCATCCAAATGAGCAAGCCGAGGAATATATTTTTGAAAAATTTGCCGAAACTTATTTCACGAAAGATTTGAACGTATTTTTGGATGAATGGAATAAAGTAAAAATGTCGCTCAATCATCGACCAATACAAACTGATTCTCCTGCTCATCAAAAGTTTTTGACTGATTTATTGGCAAAACTTGATCTTATGAGTAATAAAATTGATGTATCTAATGAAATGGCAGAAGTTCGCTCAAAACTAATAGCTGCCTAAAAAAACTTTACCGATTATACTCGAAACTGACGTATCTTTGCAGAAGAATATGTCAGTTTTTTTAGTTTTAAAGTAATTTTATGTTCGGAAAAACATTTCTTAAGGCACAATGGAAAAACCTCGTAATGGCAAACTACGAAGTTTCTCCCGATATTTTGAAAAAATATTTACCCTACAAAACAGAATTAGATTTTTGGAACAACCGTTGTTATGCAAGTTTAGTAGGTTTTCAATTTTTAGAAACTACTGTTTTAGGAATAAAGTTTCCATTTCATTCCAACTTTGATGAAGTGAATTTGCGGTTTTATGTCCGCTACAATGATAATGGTGAGTGGAAACGAGGAGTTGTTTTCATTAAAGAAATTGTACCAAAGGCAATGATTACATTTATTGCTAACACCCTTTATAACGAGAATTACGCTACACATCCTTGTAAACATGACATACAAACAACTGATAATCAGTTGTTTGTAAAATATTCATGGAAACATAAAGGCAATTGGAATCATATTAAAGTAACTGCCGATTTGCAAACAAAGCCTATAAAAATAGGCAGCGAAGAAGAATTCATCACCGAACATTATTGGGGATATGCAGGCTATTCTGCTCAAAAAACCAACGAATACCAAGTGCAGCATCCTCGTTGGAATGTTCATTCAGTAAAAGACTACGACATCAAATGTGATTTCGAGGAACTTTACGGCAGTGAATTCGCTTTTTTAAAACAAACAAAGCCAACATCTGTACTTTTGGCAGAAGGCTCTGAAGTATCCGTTTTTAAAGGAAAAGTAATTGTTTAGCAAAAAGCTTCAGTATTTACGATTGGTAGGCAATTTTACCAAAAAAAACAGGAAAATTTCACAAATTATCTATAAACATATTTGAAAGTCTAAAGCGTATAGCATAAGGCATATAGCTAAAATTAATGGGAGAATTAACAATCACTAAAGAAAAAATACTTCAAGCTCTCAGCACTGTTGAGGAGCCAGATTTAAAAAAAGACCTCGTTACGCTCAACATGATTCGTGATATCGAGGTGGGAATCAATCAAGTTACTTTTACAGTAGTATTGACAACGCCCGCATGTCCGCTGAAAGAATTGATTAAGAAAAATTGCACCGATGCTATTCACAAATACCTCAGCAAAGATGTAAAAATAACAATCAACATGACTGCCGATGTTACTTCGATAAGAAGCAATGCTCCAATTTTGGCGGGTGTAAAAAATATTATTGCTATATCGTCAGGCAAAGGTGGTGTTGGAAAATCGACAGTAACCGTCAATTTGGCAATGGCTCTCAAAAATTCGGGAGCAAAAGTCGGTATTATTGATGCAGATATTTCGGGTCCTTCGATTCCGTTGATGTTTGGTGCAGAAAATATGCAGCCCCTCATCACCCAAAAAGATGGCAAAAATATGATTACACCGATCATGCAATATGGTATTAAAATGATCTCCATTGGTTTCTTAACCCCTGCTGATAGTGCCGTAGTTTGGCGTGGCCCAATGGCAAGTCAAGCCTTACGTCAGTTTTTTGGAGATGTAGATTGGGGTGATTTAGATTATATTTTGATAGATTTGCCACCTGGCACAAGCGATATTCACCTCACTTTGGTGCAAACAGTACCACTCACAGGAGCAGTTATTGTAACAACACCACAAAAAGTAGCTTTAGCTGATGCCACTAAAGGTTTATCAATGTTTCGTCAGCCACAAATCAATGTACCTATTCTTGGAATTGTTGAGAATATGGCATATTTTACCCCTGCTGAACTGCCTGATAATAAGTACTACCTTTTTGGAAAAGATGGTGGAAAAAACATGGCGGAGAAGTTTGGTGTACCATTATTAGGACAAATTCCAATAGTGCAGAGTATCAGAGAAGGAGGCGACGAAGGACGACCCGTAATGATGAACAACGAACCAATTGCGAGCGAAGCATTCAAAGCAACTGCCGAGGCTTTGGCACAACAAGTTGCGATTCGCAATGCTTCTGGCGAAAAAACTGTTAGGGTAGAGATTAGGTAAGAGGAAAAAATTGGAACTTTTCCAACTTTTTTTTACTTTTATACGTACATATTTTGAGTAATACAAATTCAATGAAAGATCTAATAAAAAAAGTAGAAGCTGCTTTAGATAGCGTACGACCTTACTTAAAAACCGATGGTGGAAATGTAAAAGTTGTAGAAATAACTGAGGATTTTACGGTTCGACTTGAGTTATTGGGAGCTTGCGGCACTTGCCCTATGTCTTCAATGACTTTCAAGGCTTCTTTGGAAGAAGCTATCTTGAAATCTGTTCCTGAAATCAGAAAAGTAGAAGCCTTGAACTTGGTTCCAGCTTTCTGATAAGTCAAATCTCTTAAAAATGGGCTATGCTAAAGAACTATCAGGAATTGATTTCATGGTAGAAAGCAAAATCTGGA
>NZ_JAYWCU010000178.1:0-5556 GCF_043780375.1 Emticicia sp.
GGATTATTCAAAATCTGTCTAACGTGGTCGTGTGTCATGCCCGCAATGCCCATTCTGACGGGTTTTTCTTGAGCATACGAAAGACTAATAATTAAAAAGAGGTACACAAAAAGGATGTTTTTCATAGTAATTTTAAGGTTGAATCTATCAAATTTAGATAAAAATTAGTATCAAGTCTATCTTTTGAGAAAAGTTTTCATTAGAAAGTCTATTTTTGCGTTATAGTTTCAAACAATTAAAAAAACTATCGACTATGGTCGGTGGTCTATCGACTATCTCATGTCAATCAAAATCCAAAATCTGAGTAAAACTTACGGCACGCAGCGAGCTGTTGATAATATTTCTTTTGAAGTTTCCAAAGGCGAAATCGTGGGTTTTCTTGGTCCAAATGGTGCGGGAAAATCTACTACCATGAAAATATTGACGGGCTATATACCTGCCACTGATGGTTCGGCCGAAGTGAATGGGTATGATGTAAAAACTTCGCCGATGCAAGTCAAAAGCAGTATTGGTTATCTGGCCGAACATAATCCCTTGTATTTGGATATGTATGTGCGTGAGTTCTTGGAATTTGCAGGTTCACTTTATGGTTTAAAAGGAAAAACGTTGCAAATAAAAGTGGCAGAAACCATCGAAATGGTGGGTTTAGGCTTAGAAAAACGTAAAAAAATAGGACAGTTATCAAAAGGCTATCGCCAACGGGTGGGGCTTGCTCAAGCACTGATTCATAACCCAGATGTACTAATTTTGGATGAACCAACTACTGGACTTGACCCTAATCAATTGGTCGAAATCAGAGACTTGATTAAGTCAGTGGGTAAAAACAAAACGGTAATTTTCAGTACGCATATCATGCAAGAAGTAGAAGCTATTTGCGATCGTGTCGTAATTATCAATCATGGAAAAATTGTTGCCAACGGCACACTTTTCGAACTAAAACAAGATGGAAAAGGTATTGAAGACGTTTTCCGTGAATTAACTGCTTAGAACAATTTTCAAAATTGTTCTACCAAAATGCACAAAAAATGCTCGAAATATGTAGTTTTTCTTTAGAATCTTGCCTTATAGCCCAAAAAGCTGGAGCTGGTCGTGTCGAACTTTGTGGCGGAATGTTTGAAGGAGGTACAACACCTTCGGCGGGGTTGATTCGCTTGGCTCGTCAAAAATTGAGTATTCAATTATATGTTATGATTCGCCCACGTGGGGGAGATTTTTGTTATTCAGATGCCGAATTTGAGGTGATGAAAGCCGATATTCTGACAGCCAAAAATTTAGATGCTAATGGCGTAGTTTTTGGTATTTTGAACCCCAACGGAAGTATTGATATTGCCCGAACAACGGAATTAGTAAATTTTGCTGCTCCACTAAAAGTAACTTTTCATCGAGCTTTTGATGTTGCCAATGAGCCTATTCAAGCCTTAGAAGATATTATCGAATGTGGTTGCGAACGTATTCTTACTTCTGGACAAAAAAATACCGCTATTGAAGGCATTGATTTACTCAAAACTTTGGTTGCAAAATCAAATAATCGCATCGAAATAATGGCAGGAAGTGGCGTGAATTTCCAAAACGCCCAACAATTCTTGTCGGTTGGTATTCACGCACTTCACATGACAGGCAAAGGAATTCAAGAAAGTAAAATGACTTTCCGAAAACCAGATGTGAGTATGGCAAGTAGCTCATTATCAAATGAATACGAGATTTATGAAGCTGATTTTGAGAAATGCAAAGCCGTTGCCGAACAAATTCTCCGCATAAAATAGGCTTATTTCTTCATCCTATTTTCAAACAAAAATACCCCATTTTTATTGGCAATAATAATGTCCAATTTCTTGTCTTTGTTCATGTCTTTAACAGCAATATTCAAGCCTGCACCCGAATCATTATCAATGATATGTTCTTTCCAATAAGGCTGTTTCCCTTTTGTAAACTCAAAATATAATAAAATGGGAGTGTCCCCATCGCCTGCATCTCGGCCGTTATGAGCCAAAAATCTTTTTCCTGTAATGTATTCTTTTTTACCATCACCATTCAAATCAGCCATGAAAGATGAGTGAGTTTGGGAAGTAGTCTTGCTCATTATATTAGTCGTAAAATCAGTTTTCCCCTCTTTTGGCGTTTGTTGATGAAACCAAATACCCAATGCATGAGCCGAGGCAGTCACCACATCATTTTTACCATCGCCATCAACATCAAAAACTTGCATGTGCGAACACGGTTCACTCAAATTGACAGCATGAAACTCCCAATCACCTGACTTTAAATTATTTTTTCCTTCAAACCAACCATCCTTAATAACAACATCTTTTATGCCGTCCATATTAATATCCCCAAAACCGATTCCGTGCGAAAACCTCTCCGTTCCTGCTACTTTTTCTTTGCTCAAAGCAAATCGTTTCCATTCTGTTTGACCTTTTTTCAAAGGAGCTTGCAGCCAAACTATTTGATTTTTTTTCACATCCCCACACAAAATATCTAATCTGCCATCGCCATCTATATCTATAAAACCTGGCGATTCGTTGGCAATTCCCATCGAATCGGCGATGATATGTTTGCTCCAAACACCTGGTTTGTTCTTGGGATTTTCGAACCAAAAAGCAGGTTTTCCTGGGTAATCAATAATTACTACATCGTCCCAACCATCAAGATTTACGTCCATTCCAAAATTAAGAAAAGATTCGCAGTATTCTTTTCTTGGGTCATAAGTGCGTGAAGGAGCCATTTCGTGCTTTATCCAATTGGGTGCTTCAAACCAATAATATCCTGCCACAATATCCATTTTTCCATCTTTATTGAGGTCGCCAACGGCCACACCTTCCGAGATAAAGTCACGAGTGATGATTGTTTTTTTGAAATCGTTTGATGTTTGGGCGTAACAAAAATTAAACACTGATATTACGTACACAACAAATAACATTATTTTTTTCATGATTTTATTCTGTTTTAAGTCTTTTTTATGATGAATAGCGGAACGTCGCACTGTACTAATTATTCTTTCAGCAGTTTTTCAATAATCTGCCTGTTTTCGTGTTGCTCATGTGAATTTGTTTTCATTAGCTTTTCATGCAAATCGTTCAATGATTTCTTGGCTTCGGGAGTTTTTATTGCTCCGACTCTTTGAATCATGTAAGTCATAAACTTAGGTATTTTTGCACTTTCTGCCATCGCTAAGGCACGATTAGCGTCAATTTCTGCCAAAGGCTCGGCGGCATACCAATACATCAAAGGTAAATTATGGTCGTTTGCATCTGCTGATTTTTGAACAAGTGCTTCCATCACTTCCCAACGTTGTGAAGGTACCAAACGCAATATTCCCGAAGTTAAATAAAGCTTTACCAAAGCAGAAGGTTCGTTTTTAGCCAATTTTGCAAAAATTTCGAGCGTTGAAGTCGAAACTGCTTTGTCTTCGGTTAAAAGTTGAATTGCCCAACTTCTGATATTTTCATCGGCATTACTTAACAAATTATTCAAATCTTTTTCAGTAAGCCCTTGCGTAACATGAAGCGTCCATAACGCTCTAAGTTTTCGAGAAACGTCAGGATTATTTGCCAAAATTGCTTTTAAAGCTTCATGAACTTTTGGATTTGAGCCTCTTTCTTGCAATATAGTGCGTGCTTGTCTTACATAAAATTCGTTTGCGTTTAAGTGATAATTAACTAATTCTAAGTCTGTTGCTTTCGTCAGATTTACTTTTACCCATTTGTCATTTTCGTGCGTAATTTTAAAAATTCGCCCCATTGTTTTATTATGCACATCAGGGTTTGGACTGTGACATTGATTCTTGTCATACCAATCAATGGCAAAAACTGAGCCGCTTGCATCATATTTCATGTTGAGCCATTGCGACCAAGAATCATTCATCGTCAAAAAATCTTTTTCGTGCGAAGCCACATAACCCGAGCCTGAGCGAGTCAGACGGTCGTTGTTTAGCTTTGCTCCATTAATATTATTCATAAAAATAGTATTCCTATATTCTTTTGGCCAAGTATCGCCGCCTAAATATATCATTGCTCCAGCGTGGGCATGACCTCCACCCGCCGATGCTGACCTAAAATTGCCTGCATGAGGTCCACAGTCGCCCAAATAATGCACATGGTCGCCAATGGTTTTTATGTCATCATAAGTATAAGGATTGAAATGTTTTCCTGCCTGACGGTAATATCTTGCTCCTTGAATGATATGAAACATGTGAGGAATAACACAAACCGTAATAAACGGATGCCCCATATCATTGAAATCAATGCCCCAAGGATTGCTCGTGCCTTCGGCAAAAACTTCAAACTCGTTGCGAGTGGGGTGATAACGCCAAATGCCCGCATTGATTTTGGTGCGTTCGCTGTCTGATGCACCAGGTTTTCCAACATTAGAATGTGTAAAAACGCCGTGAGCTCCATAAAGCCAACCATCGGGTCCCCATCTTAAATTATTCAGCACTTCGTGGGTATCTTGCACGCCCCAACCGTCCAACAATTTTTGAGGCAGACCAGTTGGTTTATCATTTTCAAAATCGGCAGGAATAAATAAAAGATAAGGAGCTGCACCGAGCCAAACACCTCCCATGCCTACTTCGATTCCGCTGACAAGGTTTAAGTTTTCCATGAAAACCTTTCTATTATCAAGTGTTCCGTCGCCATCAGTATCTTCAAAAATCAGAATTTTATCTCTGCCTTGTCCTTCGGGGGCTGGAACTGGGTAAGTATGTCCTTCGACCACCCAAAGTCTGCCACGAGCGTCGATTGTGAAGCTGATAGGTCGAATAATGTCAGGTTCGGCAGCAGCTAAGGTAATTTTAAAACCTTTGGGCAATGTCATAGCTTTGGCTGCTTCAATGCCCGAAAGTCCAGAATTAATAACAGGGTCGAGTGGCGGAAGAATAATGATGTCTTTTTGATTCAGTTCGTTCGGAAAAGTGGGACGACGGGCATAAAACAAAAAATTATCGAAATTTATATGAGCCCAAATATCGGGTCTGATATAAGGGATGGAAGTAATGCCAGTTTCGTTATCAATGATACGAATAAATATATTTTTGTTCAAAAATTGGCGTAAATCAGCTACTACGGGCTGCAATGTAGCCCTTCCTTGTCCTGTTGATTGAAAAATCACTTTCTTGGTATCAGCCAAAACAAGTTCTACTCGTGTGTCTTGCAAAGCACCACCCGAAACACTAAAGGCAGCGTAAGGATGCGTTACTTTAAAAGGTACGGAAGTCAATGTTCCAGTTTCTTTGGCATTGACGGTGCCACCACTGCTGATAAAATATTTTCCTGTAAATCCTATCGCCATGTCGGCAGCGTGTACTGGCGATGGGTCTTGATTAAAAATTGGATTTTTGAAAGCATCCCCTTCGGCAGTCCAATCTTGTAATGTGCCTGTTTCAAAATTTAGATTGAGAAGTTTGCCGTTTTTCTTTGGCAAAATTCCAGCAACAGTTTTAGTTGAAATTGCACCTGCCACAACCTCAAACTTACCAACCATTCCAGCGGCACGATGCCCAGGCACTGTGCAATAATAAGTGTCATTTCTAACCGCCCTAAAACTAATGCTTGTGTTACT
>NZ_JAYWCU010000179.1:0-5946 GCF_043780375.1 Emticicia sp.
ATAACCGTTGTGATTACTTGGGAATTAGTTAGTTTTCGCCGTTTATCTAATTCTTTGTCATCTATTTTTAACAATAAATCATCAATAAAACAGTAAATTGCAATTGTAAAATCTTTCATCTATGAGGAAATTTTAAGTTTGGAAACCAAAATTACCACATTTTTGAAGGGTTTTACTTTTAAGATACTACGCAACTTACATTAAATAATGTACAAGCCATTTCTTATCGCCCTAATTTTTATCGGGGTAATTTGCTTTTTGCCCATGATAATGTAAGCGAAAATGGTATATTTATTCTGAAAGAAGCACCCACCTCAAATGTTCAATTGGCGTACCCCGGTAGCGATTTTTATACTGAATTTGGCAATTTTAAAGTAATTGGTGCAGGTTTAAATCCTTCAGATTTGCACCCATCAGAATGGCGACGTGGGTACGGATTTGCTACGGGCGTATACGCAGGAGAAGAGAATAATAGCTACATTGCCTTGCGAGAGTATCAGAAAAAAATAAGAATTCAGAAGCCTGGTAGAGATGAAATGGTACTGATGAATACTTGGGGCGATAGAGGTCAAGATAGTAGAGTAAAAGAAAAATTTGCTTTAGAAGAATTGGAAGCGGGAGCGAAATTGGGTATTACGCATTTTCAGTTAGATGATGGTTGGCAAACGGGGCGTTCGTCAAATTCTGCACAGAAAGGTGGTACGCTAACTAATATTTGGGACAATAAAAGTTATTGGGAACCCAATCCAGAAAAGTTTCCTAATGGACTTGAACCCATCATTAAAAAAGGGAAAGAGTTAGGAATTGAGATTTGTTTGTGGTTCAATCCGAGTAAGGATAATAGTAATCAACATTGGGAAAAAGATGCCAATGCACTGATTGGTTTCTATCAAAAATATGGTATTCGTACTTTCAAAATTGACGGGGTTAATTTACCAGATAAATTAGCGGAAGTAAATTTCAGAAAATTTTTAGACAAAGTTAGTTCAGAAACTAAAAACAATGTTGTTTTTAACCTTGATGTAACAGCTGGAAGGAGAGGCGGTTATCATTATTTGAATGAATACGGCAATATTTTTCTTGAAAATCGTTACACCGATTGGACAAATTATTATCCCTACACAACACTCCGTAATTTATGGACTTTATCGAAATATGTACCTGCTCAAAATTTTCAAATTGAGTTTTTGAACAAATGGAGAAACCTTGATAAATATCCTGCAAATGATATTTATGCACCAAAAAATTATTCATTTGATTACCTTTTTGCCATAACAATGTTTGCTCAACCTTTAGCATGGTTTGAAGGAACAGGCTTGCCCGCCGAGGCATTTGAAAGCAGTAAATTGATAAAAACATATAAAGAGCATAATACAAAAATTCATGCTGGTAAAATTTTTCCAATAGGAAATGAACCTGATGGAAAACAATGGACGGGTTTTCAATCAATCGGCAATGAGAAAGAAGGCTATATTTTAGTTTTCAGAGAAAATAACGTTGCATCTAAAAAAGCAGTCAAAACATGGTTGCCCGTTGGTAAGCGAGTGATTTTTAAGCCCATAGCAGGCAACGGTAAAGTCTTTGAAAGTCAGGTACTTGAAGAGGGGGAAATTATATTTGAATTAGCTAAAAAGAATAGTTTTGCTCTTTTTACTTATACAATTAAATAGTTGATTTTACGGTAGTTTATCCTTCTTTTTTACGATATTTCACTGGCGAAACTCCCATTTGCTGCTTAAATAATCTTGAAAAATAGAACGGGTCGTCAATCCCAATTTCTGATGCAACTTCGCCGATTCGTAGTTCGCTGAAATGAAGTAACTGACACGCCTTTTGAATCCTGAGATGATTAAAATACTCAATCGGTGCATAACCAGTATCTTGTTTGAATTTTCTTGAAAAAAAAGATACCGAAAGATGTGCCGATTGAGCAATATTATCCAGTGTGAGCGTAGTTGATAAATTTTGTTGCATAAACTTAATCGCTTTGTCAGTTGGGCTTATGTGTTGAACAATATTTTCGTTTTTTTGAAAATACTCCAATGAAATAAATGTGGCTAAATAATAGGGCAGGCTCAAGTTGGCAAAAAGCAGATTAGAAGTACTATATCCTTTCAATAATGTTGAATTCATCTGTCGAAATAAATTATTTCTTTCCTCCGAAAAACCTACCTGAATCGTCTCTACATTTACTTTATTGCCCATAATTGCCTTGAATACTTCATCGCAGTTAGTCCCTAAAAAGTGAAACCAATAAATTGTCCAAGGGTTTTGTGCATCTGCACCATAAGAATGAGGCGTGTTTTTGGGAATAATAAATACTTCTCCTGCATTTACCTTAATTTTCTCTTTTTGAAGTTGTACCCAACCTTCGCCGTCTGTACAATAAATAAAAATCACTTGTGAAATTCCTGTTGGTCGCTGATAATAATGATGCAAGGCTTTTGGAAAAAACCCATTCGGGCAATAAATAAGGAGCGAATCAATGCCGTTTTCTCACAACTTGCCGTTGCTACTTTTGGAATTTCAATGATTAATTCACCTTCAAATCCTCTGCTTTTTTGCATAATTGCTTTAATTATTAAAAATTTACCAAAAGTAAAATAATCCATGTTAATAATAAAATTATTCATTTTATATTTCTTGGAATAGCTGAACTTTGTATCAGTAAAGTACAAATAAATAATAGAAATTTTTTAAAATTATGAAAGAAAAGAAAGGGCTTTTTTGGAAGAGAAAAAAGATTTATTGGCCTAATTATCAATTACTTAGAAAAGAATTGCTTGCTCTTTATCTTTTTCTAAATCTTTTTATACTGAATTCGGTATTTGCTCAAGAACCTTTTGCTAAATGGACAAAAACCGAATTGATTTTAAACAACGGAATTGTCCAGCGAAATATCAAACTTCCTGTTTCAATGGGTAGTTTTGGTACAACTTCGTATAAACCCACAAGTGGGGAATTTAAGTATTTTGAGAAAAATAATTCTGAATTTCAATTTGAAATCAATAGCAAAGTTTATTCGGGTTTAAGTAATTGGAGTTTAGTTGGGATTCGAAAAACATCAGATACAAAAGCAGGAGAAGGTGCAAGTGTTATACTTTTGAGCCAAGATAGACTAATTGAAGTTACGCTGAAATATTTACTTTATCCTAATTCACCAGCGATTCGCAAAAGTCTGACTATCAATAATTTATCAAAAGAAAAGATTGTTTTAGAGTCGGTTGATATTGAGAAGTTTAGCGTGACAAACTATTATGCTACTACATTTAGTTGGATTTGCCATGATTACGGCAGAAGACGTTCAATCGGCCCTTATGATGGCAATATGCAAGACGCACTTTTGACGGTGCATAATAGCAATTGGAAACAAGGTATTGTGATTGGTAACGAAGCTGCGGGTGTAGTAAAACACACTTCGGTATTTTGGCAAGAATCGACGATTTGTGCTGGACTTACCCACAAAGATGCTCGTTTTCCTTTCAGAAAATACATCAACCCAAGCGAAGCATTTGAAACGCCTCAAGTATTTACGATGGTGTATAACAACCACAAAGACCCCAACGAAATACTCAATACAGCAGTACCAGATTTTGTGCGAAAACATTTGGGTATTCGTTTATCAGAGCTTTCACAAAAACCAACTTTCATTTATAACACGTGGGTACCATTTGGTAAAAATATCAATGAAAAATTAGTCATGGAATTGGCAAAAGCCGCCGCCGATGCGGGTATGAAGGAATTTATTATTGATGATGGCTGGGCAGATAATTATGGCGATTGGATTATTGATAAGAAAAAATTTCCAAATGGACTCAAACCTGTATTCGATTACATTAAATCGTTGGGAATGAAACCTGGCTTATGGGTAAGTGTTGGGAGTGCTTCGCCCGAAAGTAAAGTGTATCAAGCTCATCCTGAGTGGTTTGTATTAGACGAAAATCAAAATCCAGCAAACCTTCATGAGCCTGATTTGAAAATGCGTACGGCTTGTTTTGGCACGCCGTGGAAAGATTATATTAAAGATGTTTTGATGAAACTCGCCTTAGAATATGGTTTAGAATATTTGAAACTTGATTTTACGGTTGTTACAAGTCCCTACCGATTTGGCAATAAAATACTGGTTGTTATGCTATAAATCATTTGGGGCATCAAGATCAACATGAGTCATTCTATACAAATTATGAATCGGTCTGGAAGCTTTTCGATGAGTTACATGTTGCCAAACCCAACCTTTTTATTGACTGTACTTTTGAAACCATGGGCGGTTTACAACTCATTGACTATGCCATGCTGAAACATGCTGAAGGCAATTGGCTATCAAACTTTTACGGTCCACCCGACGAAAATCTTGACTTGCGAGTGCGAAACATGGCTTGGTGGCGTTCGCCCTCAATGCCTGCAACGGCTTTGGTCATTGGTAATCCTGAAATGCAAGATAAAGGATGGGAAATGCACATTAAGTCATTGGCGGGAGCTTTGCCAATTATGTTGGGCGACCCAAGAAAATTGTCGATTGCAGATTTGAAAAAATATAGAGCTTACGCTGATTGGTTACAAAAAATGACAAATAAGCATGATATCATGAGTTTCAGACAAGATTTAGCAGGATTTGGTGAACCGATGAACGGTATGTGGGACGGATTTCAACGCATCAATACTGAAACCCAATCGGGAGGAATTATTGGCGTTTTCAAACAAGGTGGTGTTGAAATGGAAAGATTAGTAACGATTAATTATCTAAATCCCGTAAAAGTATATACTATTAAAGAATCTATTTCTGGAAAAATCGTTGCCAATTCAACAGGTAAACAATTAGAAGAACGTGGGTTTAAAGTAATAATTATGAAGGAATATGGTGGTCAATTATTTGAAATAACAAGCCCCAAATAGGGTTTAAAATAATATATAATTTTAAAAATAACTAACGAAAATCATGGTAAAGCAATCATTAACGCCTGACCAAATTAAGGAGTATAATCAAGATGGATATTTGATTCTTAGAGGGTTTTTGAATCAAAAAGAGGTTTCAAAGCTGTATCAAATAGCAATTGATGACAAAGCTATGAGCAAAAACGCCATCAATGTTAATGACAGCACGGGCAAACGAAGCAAACTTTCGTTGTGGTATAAACCTGGCGATGATGTTTATGGGTTACTTACTCGAAGTGAAAGTTTGGTAAATTCTGTTGACAAATTGCTCGATGGCGATGCCGCTGTTTGCCATTTTCATTCAAAACTCATGCAAAAAGAACCAAAAGTGGGCGGTGCATGGGAATGGCACCAAGATTATGGCTATTGGTACAAAAACGAATTCCTTCTGCCCGACCAAATGATGTCGGTAATGGTAGCTATAACCGATGCCAACAAAGAAAATGGCTGTTTGCAAGTAATCAAAGGTTCGCACAAAATGGACAGAGTTGAACACGGTTTTGCGGGAGAACAAGTTGGTGCTTCACAAAGATATGTTGACTTGGCACTGCAAACTATGGATCTAGTATTTGTAGAAATCAAAGCAGGCGATATACTATTTTTTCACAGTAATCTTTTGCATCGTTCGGAAGCTAATTTGTCAGATCAAGCTCGTTGGTCGATGATTTCGTGCTATAATCGTGCTTCTAATATTGGTTATAACGAATCTACTTCAGACTCGGCAAGCATTACGCCGATTGATATTGTGCCAGACGAGGCTCTTTTAACTTGGAAAACGACTGGATTAGTTGAAGAAGGTGCCGGCTTTTTGGCGAAAGAGGCTGATATGGCTTTGAAATAAACATTTAAAATTTAATCAAAATGGTAGTAATTTCTCAAAAACACGCAAGCCCGATTATTGATAGATTTGAGTTCAATCAATCTTACGTTTATCTCTTGGTTGCTGTTTCGATTTTAGGTGGCATCTCGTTTGGGTTTAATTTGTTTGTTATTTCGAAGCCTCATGCAATTATT
>NZ_JAYWCU010000180.1:0-34270 GCF_043780375.1 Emticicia sp.
TTATCGCCAATTATTTGAGCGTGTTTGTCGTTTTGCCAATGTTTTGAAACGTAACGGCGTAAAAAAAGGTGATAGAGTTTGTATTTATATGCCAATGATTCCAGAGTTGACGATTGCAATCTTGGCTTGTGCCAGAATCGGGGCAATTCACTCGGTAGTTTTTGGTGGGTTTTCTGCAACTTCTATCGCAGACAGAATAAATGACTCTCAGTGTGTGGTGGTCGTTACAACTGATGGTGCCGTGCGTGGAAACAAAGCAATTCCAATGAAAGATACAGTGGATGATGCCTTGATGGGCTGTCTGTCAGTAAAAAAAGTGATTGTTGCTACTCGCACACGTACCCCTGTAAGCATGATTAAAGGTCGTGATGTTTGGTGGGAAGAAGAAGAAAAGTATGTAACAAGCGAATGTCCTGCTGAAGAAATGGACTCTGAAGACCCACTTTTTATCCTATATACTTCTGGTTCAACAGGAAAACCCAAAGGTGTAGTTCAGACTTGCGGTGGTTATATGGTATATACGGCCTATACTTTTCAAAATGTTTTTCAGTACAAAGCTGGAATGGTACATTTCTGTACTGCAGATATTGGCTGGATTACAGGGCACTCTTACATCATTTATGGGCCTTTGGCTACTGGTGCAATTTCGGTTTTATTTGAAGGTGTACCTACTTATCCCGATGCAGGGCGTTTCTGGGATATTGTTGCAAAACATCAAGTAAATATCCTTTATACTGCCCCAACTGCTATTCGTTCATTAATGGGGTTTGGTTTAGAATATGTTGAAGGGAAAGACTTGAGTTCACTCAAAATTTTAGGTTCAGTAGGCGAGCCAATCAATGAGGAAGCTTGGCAATGGTATTCAAAAAATATTGGAAAAGACAAATGCCCCGTAATTGATACTTGGTGGCAAACCGAAACTGGTGGAATTATGATTTCGGCTTTGGCAGGAATCACCCCATTAAAACCTGCTTGGGCATCGTTGCCACTACCAGGTGTACAAATGATGTTGGTTGATGATCAAGGAAATGAGATTTTAGGTGGAAATGTTGGTGGAAATTTATGTATAAAATTTCCTTGGCCCTCTATTATTCGTACTACATGGGGCGACCACGAACGTTGTAGAACCGCCTATTTTACTGCCTATCCAAACCTATATTTTACAGGAGACGGAGCCATGCGTGACGAAAATGGTTTTTATCGAATTACAGGAAGGGTAGACGATGTATTGAATGTGTCGGGACATAGAATTGGTACTGCCGAAGTTGAAAATGCTATAAATATGCACACGGGTGTAGTAGAAAGTGCCGTGGTAGGATATCCGCACGATATTAAAGGGCAAGGAATTTATGCTTATGTTATTTGTGAAAGTACAAGCCATGAAGAAGAAATGACTCGAAAAGACATTTTAGCAACTGTTTCTCGAGTAATTGGACCAATTGCTAAACCTGATAAAATTCAGTTTGTAACGGGCTTACCAAAAACTCGTTCGGGCAAAATCATGCGACGAATTTTAAGAAAAATTGCCGAAGGCGAAACTTCAAACTTAGGGGATATTTCAACCCTTCTCGACCCGAATGTTGTGGAAGATATTAAGAATGGAGCGGAGGCAATGAAGTAAGAAAATCCGTGCCACACGTAATTATCCTAAAAAAAACTGTGGCACGGATAAATATATTTTTGTACTGGATTTGAAAATTATTTTTAAATTTGCAAAAAGACAATAACATAATCTAGCAAGATTATATTCATTCGAACCCAAGTGTTTTAGTAGTAAAACCTACAATAAAGGGAACTCGACTCTCAGTAGAAATTCTCTTAGATAGACTTGCAGATGGTTGGTCAGAGGAAATGCTACTCGAAAATTGTATAAGACTTTCAAAAGAAGCCTTACAAGCAATTTTTCTGTTTTAAAGAATGTATATCAAACCAACTCATTTTTATTAGTGAACCATTAAAAAAAGGCTATTTTTAAACGAAGAATCTTCCATTTCAACAAGTCAAATATAACAAAGGTTTAGCGAAATTAGCGTTTTTTTAAACAAAACAACCGCTAGTTTTATCATTTTTATGACTAAATCAACCGATAAATTTCCATTATATCTGCCAATATTTTAGGAAAGTCAATTTTCAAATCAATCAATTTTCCTGTGTTAATATCGAAAACCAAACCATGTACCGTAATACCTCTTTCTTTGTAGGCTTGTTGCACCGATGCTAATTTTATTACATTGATGCATTGTTCTTGTACATTTAGTTCTACCAATCGGTCATATCGGGCAGCTTCGTCAGCGATGGCATTTAGTTCGTTTTTATGCATACGATATACATCTCTGATATTTCTCAACCACGGATTCAAAATGCCCATGTCGGCAGGTTGCATGGCGGCTTTTACACCTCCACATGAGTAATGGCCACACACAATTATGTGTTTTACTTTTAAGTATCGAACCGCATAATTAATCACACTCATTACGTTTAGGTCAATGCTAACAACCATATTTGCAATGTTGCGGTGAACAAATACTTCGCCAGGTTGTACACCCATCAAATCTTCAGCTGTAACTCTGCTATCGGAGCAACCAATATACAAAAACTCAGGGCTTTGTCCTTTGTTTAAATTTACAAAATATTCAGGATCTTTTTTAAGTTTTTTAGCTACCCAAAGTTCATTGTTTTTAAAAATTTGTTCAAATTTTTCCATTTGTGAATTCATTTTTATAGTAATACATCGTTTTTGAGATTCATTTGTCAGCAAGAAGTATGTTAGCAAAATTAATCTAATTCTTCAACCTTTTCAATTTCTCCAAATCCAAAATTGTGATTTTTCCTGACTCTATTTCGATGAGTTTTTCGTCTTTGAAATCAGATAGTGTACGGATAGCCGTTTCGAGCGAAGTTCCTGCTACGTTTGATAAATCTTCACGACTGATTTTCATATTATTGCTTGGAATTCCTTGTTTGGAGAGATGGCTATGAAATTTCAATAATGCCTCCGAAATACGTTTTCTGACAGAATTATAAGCCAATTTTAGTAATTGTTCTTCGTTAGTCTTGATATTTTTTGATAGCAACTGAATAAATTTCTGAGCAACTTGACGGTTCCGAAGAACCAAATTATAAAAATCATTCTTCGGAATCAGGCATATTTCACAATCTTCCATAGCTGCTGCCGATTCGTTATAATTACTTTCTTGTAGTAAATCAACATAACCGAGATAGTCGTTTTTATCAAAGATATTGATTATCAACTCTTTACCATCATCGTTGGTCTTGAAAGTTTTGATTTTCCCTTTTACCACACAAAACAAATAAAGTGGATAATCGCCTTCTCGATAAATTTGGCTTTTCTTTTTATAGATTCTAACTTCTCTGCTTTCGAGTAATTTTTTTAATTCTTGGTTGCCACTTGCATCAGTGATTAGTTCATCGAGACCCGTCAGGTCTTTGGCGTAATTTTTTTGAAGTAAATCTACTTTTTTTAAACGGCTTTCGATGGCATTTAGCAGTTCAACATCATCAAAAGGTTTGGTTATATAATCGTCGGCACCCATTTCCATACCTTTTCTAAAATCAGAACGGTCGGCTTTAGCGGTCAAGAAAATAAATGGAATATTGGCAGTATCAGGCGTTTTTGAGAGTAAGTGAAGCACACTATAACCGTCCATAATGGGCATCATAATATCGCAGATAATTAAATCTGGTTTTTCTTGATGAGCTTTTTCAACACCAACTCTACCATTTTCCGCCGTAATTACCTTATAATCAGCCAAGTCCAATATTTCAGCAGTATTTTCTCTAATTTCAGTATTATCTTCTATGAGTAATATTTTCTTCATTATTTTTAAAAATTTCGATGTAAATTTATATAAAACTTCGTACCTACATTTTCTTTACTTTCAAATTTAATCGAGCCTTTTAGCAGATTTACATAATGAGCTACGATGCTTAGTCCGAGTCCAGTTCCTTTAATTTCTCCAGCATTGCTCGACCTAAAGAATCGTTCAAATAGATGTTTTTGGTCAGCTGCAGGAATACCAATGCCGTGGTCTTCTACACTAATTATTACTGTTGTTTCGCTTAATACTACATTAATATTAATGGTGCTATCTTCGGACGAAAACTTGATGGCATTGGAAACTAAATTGATGAGAATATTACGAATCAAGGTTTTATCAAGATTAACCATCGAATCGCCATTATTGGCACAAGAAAGTTCAATTTCTTGACTCGTTTTAGCAATTCCTTGTAATTCTTGTCTGACTCCGTCAATCAAATCGTACAGGTTAAAGTGTTCAATATTTATCATTACTTTTCCTTCTTCGAGTTTATTTAAAGAAAGAAAATCATTTAATATTTCAGTTAAATTTCTGACCGATGACTTAATTCTACTGATATGTTTGTTTCGTTTTTCATCTTCTTTGAGTTCGGAGTATTTCTCTACCAATGATAGCGATGATAGTACAGTTGCCAAAGGTGTACGAAACTCGTGCGATGCAATCGAAATAAACCTTGATTTCATCGAATTGACTTCTCGTTCTCGTTTGAGTGAGTTGTCAAGTTCATCTTTTGTTTGCTCCAACTTCTGAATCGCCTCTTTCAAAATCATGGTGCGTTCCTCAACTTCTTTTTCAAGTTCAGATTTATAAGCAATCAATTGATTTTCAGCCTTTTTTCTGATACTAATATCAATAATAAATGCAATCACAAAACTTCCATCACTATTGGTATATGGACTTAAACTAACTTCAACAGGAAACTCAGTATCATCTTTTCGCTTGGCAAATAAATCAAAATTTGCACCCATTGAGCGAGCATGCGGATTTTCTTGAAACTTTTCTCGATGATTTTTATGCCTCTCTGATAATCTTCTCGGAATCAATATTTCGATGGGTTGATTGATAAATTCGCTGGTGTCGTAGCCAAACATAGCTTCTGTACTTGGATTTACCCTAATAATTTTACCATGATTATCGGTGATAAGTATGGCCTCTGTGGCAAATTGAAAAATCGCCTCTACTTGATTAAGCATGTCATTTTCAGCAATTGAAATATTGGATACTTTCATTAGGCAAGTTAATAAAATGATGATAAGCTAAAATATGATATTAGTCAGGATTTCAAAAAATAATTTAAAAATAAGAGCAATCGGACAGATTTCTATGATTTAAACAAGTGAAAACGAATAATCTTCCATTGCAACAAGTCTAGTTATCATTATTCAAAATCATACCTTAATATGACAACCGTCATAATTATAGATTCCAAAATAGGTGAAATTTGTATACCGAAAACTGATTTTAAAATTCAATCTATTTAAACGATATTTTTATGAAAACCATAGTATTTGCTACTGATTTCTCGAAAGGTTCGAGCAAAGCAGCCGAAACTGCTGCCCACGTTGCTGTCAAAACCAAAGCAAAGCTAATTATTTTTCACGCATATAGGTTCGTGATGCCTTACGAATCTGAAATGAGTGAAATTGCTATTACTTCGAAAGAATTAGAAAAACATAGTTTCCGCTCATTAAAACGCTTACAGCAGCGATTAGTGAAAAAATATCCCGAAAATCTAAACATCGAAATACAGGTAAAAGAAGGTTTAGTAACTGATACCTTAAAGCAACTTTTGGTTGATACAAATGCTGACTTGTTGGTTATGGGTAGTGTTGGCGATTCACCTTTAGCAGCAAAATATTTTGGTAGTATTGCAACCTCAATGATTCATCAGACAAAAACCCCATTACTTTTAGTTCCACCTAATACTAAGTTTTCTTTTTTTAATAATGTGGTTTTAGGGCTTGATTTTCAATATGAAATTGATGCTCAAACTTTACAAAAAACTGTCAATATTCTACAAGATTTAGAGGCAACAGTCAATTTGCTAACCATTGCTGAAGCATCGGATAAAGCAAAGGAGTCGGGTGTGAAAATTAGAGAATTACTAAAAAATGTACCACATACATTTTCGGTAATTGAGGGCAATGAATTTGCCGATTCGGTTTTGGCATTTGCTAAATCTAATCATGCTGATTTGATTATTACTTTTCCTAGAAAACATAATCTTTTTGAACTGTTTTTTAAAGAAAGTAATACTGAACGTTTGGCTTTCAATGATGAGATACCAATTTTAGCAGTTGTTTGATTTAAAAAAACACTTCAATGAGAATACTTGTAAGTGCCTATATGAAGATAGCTGAATTGGTGAAACAATTCAACGAAGAATATCCTTTTTTGCGTCTTGAAGTTTATCACAAAGGCGAAGAAATGGGTGATGCTCCGAGCTGTACCTTAAACGAAATTGCTCACAGAAAGATATTGAATAGTTTCGTTATAATGTCAGAAATGAAGGTTTTTGAGATTGAAGAATTGTTTTGGGAAAACATGGGTTTACAGGTGTCGGTATTTCGAAAATCGGGTAAAACATGGCTCGAATCATCTTTTACAAATTATTGGTCGCTTGAGCGACAAAACAATTTAGGTAGAGAAATGAATAGTTTTATGAATATTGAAACTAAAAGGGTAACGCTATGAATCAGGTAAGAGAAGTTGATAAAAAACTGCTTTGTTACCACTGCGGCAACGAATGTGCCGACGATTCAATTTCGATTGAAGAGAAGCATTTTTGTTGTTATGGCTGCCAAACTGTCTATGAAATTTTACAAAACAATAATCTTTGCAACTATTATGACCTCAACAAAAATGCAGGAATTAGCCTAAAATCTAAAAACTTTGAACACAAATATAGTTACCTCAATGAAGCTAATATTGTTTCACAATTACTTGATTATCAGTCCGATAGTTTATCGAAAGTGATTTTTTATATTCCTGCGGTGCATTGTAGTTCGTGTGTTTGGATATTAGAGAATTTCAATAAAATCACTAAAGGAGTGATGATATCTCGCTTGAATTTTTTGAAAAAAGAATTGTCTTTGAGTTATAATCCTACCGAAGTGAACTTGCGTGAAATTGTTGAACTTTTAGCAACTTTGGGCTATGAACCTCTGATAAATTTAGATAGTGCAACAAAACCACAAGACGGGAATTCACATCAACATTCACTCCTTTTAAAAATCGGTGTCGTGGGATTTTGCATGGGAAATATCATGATGATGAGTTTTCCTGAATACTTTCACCTCGACCTTCAAAATAATGTAGATGCTACCTATCAAAAGTTCTTTTTATACTTTAATTTTCTACTTTCATTACCTGTTTTCTTCTATGGTGCTTACGATTACTTGAATGGTGCCTACATTTCAATTCGTGAAAATGTTAATAAAACAACCAAAGTTTTCAGTGTAGATATTCCGATTGCAGTAGCCATTATTGCTCTTTATGGACGAAGTATGTACGAAACTTTTATCAATTATTCTTCGGGTTATTATGATAGTTTAGCGGGCTTAGTTTTCTTTCTTTTGGTGGGGAAATGGATGCAACAAATCACATATAATTATTTGTATTTTGAAAGAAACTATAAGTCATATTTTCCTTTAGCGGTAAAAGTTTTGAGAGATAAAACTGAGGTTTTTTTGAATGTAATGGAACTCAAAAAAAGCGACACAATTTATATTCATCACCAAGAATTGATTCCAGCCGACGTCATTATAAGTAAAGGAAAAGCCATGATTGATTATAGTTTTGTAACAGGTGAAACTGACCCAGTGAGCAAGAATATTGGAGAAATAATTTATGCGGGTGGACGACAAATGGGCGAGTCTTTAGAACTGATTGTGCAGAAGCCAGTGTCGCAAAGTTATTTAACTCAACTATGGAATAATGAAGCATTTTTGAAGGAAAAAGTAATGCCAACCACCGAATTAGCCAATTTGTTTAGTAAATATTTTACAGTTTTTACTTTTATAATTGCTTCATTATCAGGCGTTTACTGGGCTTTTGCCGAGCCAAGTTTATTTTGGAATTCTGTAACAGCCGTGTTGATGGTTGCTTGTCCGTGTGCATTAACACTTTCTATGCCCTTTACGATGTCGGCAACGATGGCAATATTTGGAAGAAATAAGTTTTATGTCAAAAATCAAGGCGTAATTCAATTATTGAACGAGATAAACGAAATAGTTTTCGATAAAACAGGTACTTTGACAGAAAGTAATTCAGACGGGCAGCGTACTGCAAAAGTACATTTTGTTGGAGCAGAAGGGATAAGTGAATATGAACAAAAATTAGTAAAAACGCTTTGTTTACAATCAATGCACCCATTGAGCAAAATGATAGCACAATCTATCCATTTTTTAGAATTTTCTGCTTTAAAAATTGATTATTTTCAAGAGTTTCAAGGAGAAGGAGTAGAAGCGAGTATTGATGGAAATTTGGCAAGACTTGGAAAGATAGGGTTTATCCAAAAAGATGATAATCACACAATTAATCATACACATGCTTTGCTCGAAATCAATGGACTTTATCGTGGATATTTTGTTATCCAAACAATTTATCGAAAAAATTGGCAGCATATATTGTCAAACTTAAGTAGGCATTTCCGTTTGTTTTTATTATCGGGCGACAATGATGCTGATAAAACAAAATTAATGCCTTATTTTCGACAAAATGCGGTGTTTTTTAAGCAAAAACCACAAGACAAACTTAATTTTATAAGTAAAGAGCAAAAACTGGGAAACCATGTTTTGATGATTGGCGATGGCTTAAATGATGCAGGAGCTTTACGCCAAAGTGATGTTGGAATTGCAATAACTGAAGACATAAAATTCTTTTCGCCCGCATGTGATGCAATTTTGGACGCCTCTAAGTTTGGGCAACTGAGCGATTTCTTGCAGTTTAGCAAAACGGCTCTCAATATCGTGAAAGCGAGTTTTATTCTGTCGTTAGTCTATAATTTTATTGGCATTGGTTGGGCAGTTACGGGGCAACTTTCGCCAGTTTTGGCGGCAATTTTTATGCCTTTGAGTTCACTTTCAGTGGTGCTTTTTGCCGTTGGATTGACACATTTATTTGCTTATTTTAAAAGACTTTAATTGTACTAATTGAAAAACTCATGGGTGTAATTATTTTTTTAGCCATAGTAGCTATTACGGTAGCAGGTGGATTTTTGGGAGCTTTTATTTGGGCAACCCAAGATGGGCAATTTGATGATACTTATACGCCATCGGTCAGGATATTATTTGATAATCCTCAAGAGGAAAAACTAGAAATTAACAAAAAAGATGTCTGAAATCATGTTTTTATTTGCCTTATATCAGGTTTTCTCCAAATAGCATAGTCGTATTTTGTTTCATTAAATATCCTATTTTATGAAACATACAGAAACGCAATATTCTCCCCTTCAAATAATATATATATTAATTCTATTTATCTTCCTGTTGCCACGCACTTCTCATGCTCAAGAAAGTGCTTTTTTGAATTTGCCCGAAACGCAATATTTTAAGAACAAAAGTGCCGATATAAAAGTCAAAAATGTAAAATATACGGAGTATTACAAAGAATATGATTGTAAATGGGAAACAACTCATGCTGTAATAAGTGGTTTGAAAGATACAACTGCCCAAAATTATGTCAATGATTGGCTATCAGGAATGACATTTTTTGGTACTTGCGACGGAGACAAAGAATGTTTTGATATTGCCTCATTTCATTATTTTTACAAAATGACTTACGTAACTTTTATTCAGAACGATTTATTAGGCTTTTTTCTAAAAACAGGTAACTGCAAGAATGATGATACACCTTGCAGTGAAACCCAAGACTGGGAAGTGTATGACTTGGCTCAAAAGCGTTTTTTGTTGGAAGCCGATATTTTTAAGCAAGAGGCTAATTCTCAAAACACTTTTTTTGAGCTAATTGCCCGTAGAGTCGAGCAAAAATATTTAAAACTAACGCCCGATTGGAAGGCATTCGACCGTCAGATAGGAGTAGATAGGAAGCAAAGTGGTGTATCGAATGTTGTCGTTTATTTGATTGAAGATGTAGTCGGAGTAAACAAAGGGCTGCAACTTGAATTTTCTGCTCACGAAATCGCATCAATTTTAAAACCTGAAATCGCAAAACGCCTTTTTAAATTCTCACTTCTCCCATATTAAACTTGTTCAACGAAAACAATTCTACTTCCGACCAATTTTTGCTTACAACCCTTCTGTTCCTTTCTCAAGTATTTATGACAAAGCTCCTAAGTATTATATTCATGAAGCGAAAATAATAAATTTTAATTTAAAATAGACAAACCTAAATATTAAAATAATGACAACATCGAAGACATATCAACTGAATCATGCCCATTTTGAGCATAAACTTTGGAGAAATAAGATTGAAACTGTAGCTCAAGAATCTACTTTTTTCTTGAAAATTTTGGATGAATATAAAATAATCACATTAAGTAATTCAAAAAATTCATTGTTGGTTGCTGAATTTGTCAATCAATTTCATCATTATCAACGTCTCACTAAACGCTTGCTATTAGAGTTGACTACTATCGAAAAAGAGCTTGCTCAAGGGGTGCTTGATGATAATATTTTTGATAATGAACAAAAGAAAGACCACCAATATTTGAATGAAGAAATGAAATATTTTGAATTTGATTATAGAGAAACGAAAACTAAGTTTCGTGATTTTATTGCTTCTTACAAAACACCAGCCACGCTTAATTAATTTTATGATTTCTATCATATTTATAGCAGACCTCAGTCATATTTTTGACTGGGGTCTGCTTGTAATTTTACGACATGGTAATAACCAAACACTGTTGTAATTACTTTATTATCAATCAAATAGCATATTTACTAACTACTATAAATCAAATTTTATGCAATTATTTGCCAAACCTATTTTCAATAATGACTCTCATTCGGGGAATATCCATTCTGGGGGTGGGGCAACATTAGAGGGTTTTTACTACGATAATAAAGTTGTGAAAGCTTTTATGATTGCTACCGTCATTTTTGGTGTTGTCGGAATGTTGGTGGGACTTACGGCGGCTACTCAATTATTTTGGCCTACTGCCAATTTTGGAATTCCTTATACAACATTCGGACGTATTCGCCCTCTTCATACCAATGCCATTATTTTCGCTTTCGTCGGAAATGCCATGTTTGCAGGTATTTATTATTCTATGCCAAGATTGCTAAAAGCACCGATGTTTAGCCGACAATTGAGCTGGACTCACTTTTGGGGATGGCAATTAATTATTTTAGCGGCTGCTATTACATTGCCTTTAGGTATTACTACTTCAAAAGAATATGCCGAATTAGAGTGGCCAATTGATATTGCAATTACTTTGATATGGGTAGTTTTTGGCATCAACATGATTGGTACTATTATCAAACGCCGTGAGCGACACATGTACGTTGCTGTTTGGTTTTATATTGCAACATTTATTACGGTTGCATTGCTTCATATTGTCAATTCACTTGAATTACCCATTTCGTGGACAAAAAGTTATTCGGTCTATGCAGGTGTGCAAGATGCCCTTGTACAATGGTGGTATGGACATAATGCTGTTGCTTTTTTCTTAACAACACCATTTTTAGGTTTGATGTATTATTACCTTCCAAAAGCGGCAAATCGCCCTGTTTTTTCTTATAAACTGTCAATTATTCACTTTTGGTCACTCATTTTCTTATATATTTGGGCGGGCCCTCACCACTTACTTTACTCTTCATTACCTAATTGGGCTCAAAGTTTAGGTACTGTTTTTTCCATTATGCTTATTGCTCCATCTTGGGGTGGAATGCTCAATGGGCTGCTTACACTTCGTGGTGCATGGGATAGAGTACGTGAAGACCCAGTTTTGAAATTCTTCGTTGTTGCCGTAACAGCTTATGGAATGGCTACTTTTGAAGGCCCTTTGCTTTCTTTAAAAAACGTAAATGCAATTTCTCACTTTACTGACTGGACAATTGCTCACGTGCACGTAGGTGGTTTGGGTTGGAACGGATTTATGATTTTTGGTATGCTCTATTGGATGGTACCAAGAATGTGGAAAACCAAAATCTTCTCAGTTTCTTTAGCAAATACACACTTCTGGGTAGGAACACTCGGTATTTTGTTCTGGACATTGCCAATGTATTGGGCAGGTTTCACACAAAGTTTGATGTGGAAAGAATTTACCAAAGAAGGTTTCTTAGCATATCCTAATTTCCTCGAAACCGTTACACAAATCGTTCCTTTATATGCCATGCGTGCTTTTGGTGGCTTGCTTTATTTGGTAGGAACTTTCATCATGATTTATAACTTAATCAAAACGGCTCGACAAGGAAGTTTTGTAGCTGATGAGTACGACGAAGCTCCAGCTTTAGTAAAAAATGTTATAATTGCAGATGAAGGTTGGCATGCAGTAATTGAGCGTAAACCAGTCATGTTTATGGTTTTTGCCTTGGTGGCTGTAATTATCGGTGGCGTTGTAGAATTTGTGCCTACTTGGTTGGTTGAATCTAATATTCCTACGATTGCTTCAGTGAAACCATACACACCACTCGAACTCGAAGGACGTGATATTTATATTCGTGAAGGATGTTATACTTGTCACTCACAAATGATTCGTCCTTTTCGTTCGGAAACTGAGCGTTATGGAGAATATTCAAAAGCTGGTGAGTTCGTATATGACCACCCGTTTCAGTGGGGTTCTAAACGTACAGGCCCAGATTTGCATCGTATTGGTGGAAAATACCCTGATAGCTGGCACTATAACCACATGATGGATCCTCAAACTATGTCTCCAGGTTCGATTATGCCTACTTATCCTTGGTTATTATCAGATAAGTACAACAAAAATCAATTGCCAGATAAAATCAATGCGATGCGTAAGTTGGGTGTACCTTATGCTGAAGGCTTTGAGGATGAAGCTGTTAGAAATGCCGAAAATCAAGCAAATGGCATTGTAAAATCTTTAGCTGATGCCAAAATAAAAGCAAATCCTGATAGAGAAATTATCGCTTTGATAGCCTACTTGCAACGAATGGGTACTGATATTAAAAAAGAACAAACAGCTACTAAATAAATATAGTCAGCGGTCGATGGTCGGCAGTTTACAAATGATAGCAAAAAGTTTTTTGATTTACTTTTTCTGGATTTTTAGACAAAGAATGCTTTCGACTGTGGACTGTAATATGTCAACTAAAACAAATATAACCATGTTTAAAAACGCATTATCCAGTATAGATGGCGTATCAGTTTTTCCCATCTTTTCATTAATTGTATTTTTTGTTTTCTTCTCAGCTTTGGGCTTTTGGGTCTATAAGGCAGATAAAAAATATGTAAAATACATGAAAAACCTTCCTTTTGATAAGGAAAAATAGTTTTTCAGCCTTTATCACAATGGTCAGTTTTAATACAGAAATTATTAACAATTGACGGTGAACTAAAAATATTTTGTCAATCATAAAAATTGAAATAAATGAACTTATCATCCAAAACAGGCGATGAATTGATTCTATTCTTGGTATTGGTAATTCTCGTCATATTTGCAATTATTATTTTGTTTATAGTTTTCGGAATTTTCCAATCTTTAAAACAAATTAATGATGAAGGAAGCGAAAAAATCGTTGAATCATTCAGCTTCAATGTTTGGTGGAAAAGCCTCACTGGAGCTGTACCTTTAGAAAAAGAAGAAGTGATTTTGTTGAGTCATAATTATGATGGAATCCGAGAACTCGACAATCACTTACCACCTTGGTGGAAATATTTGTTTACTGCTACCATTGTCTTTTCTATATTTTATATGCTTGACTATCACGTTTGGTATTCGAGTCCAAATCAAGAAGAAGAATATTTACAAGAAGTTGCCGTAGCAGAGAAAGAGATTGAGGCTTTTCAAGAAAAAAATGCTAATAGTATAGATGAAAACTCTGTAAAACTCTTAATAACAGATGCGAAAGTAGTTGCGAAAGGAAAGGAAATATATACTGAAAAATGTGTCGCTTGTCATAATGCTATGGGCGAAGGCGGCGTTGGTCCAAATTTAACGGATGAATATTGGTTGCACGGAGGAACCGTTAAAGATATTTTCAAAACCATTAAAAATGGAGTTCCCGAAAAAGGTATGATTTCATGGAAAGCAACCTTGAAACCGAATGAAATGCAAGATGTTTCCAATTATATTTTATCAATTGCAGGAACAAACCCACCCAATGGCAAAGCACCTCAAGGAGAAAAAATGAGTTCGAATTCAACATCAACGAAGTAAAAACAGAAACATTTAAATTAAATCCCTTAAAAGCCCAGCAGCAGCATGCCGTTTCTTATCACGGTCGCTCGCTGGCGAGGGAGCGGTCAAAAATGAATACCACAACATCCGACATATCAGCGTTTTATGACCAAGAGTACCGTGACACCATCGCCACGGTAGCTGCAAATGGCGAGCGTATTTGGCTTCATCCAAAGAAACCCAAAGGGAGTTTTCATAACAAGCGTATTATCGCCACAGTTATCTTTTTAGTAATATTTTTTTCAGTACCATTCATTAAGATTGGTGGACAACCATTATTGATGATGAATATTTTTGAACGAAAATTTGTGATTTTTGGACAAGCTTTCTTTCCACAAGATTTTGTATTGTTTGGCATAGGAATGATTACATTCTTCATGTTTATCATTTTATTTACTGTAGTTTATGGGCGTTTTTGGTGTGGTTGGGCTTGTCCACAAACTATTTTCCTAGAAATGATTTTCCGAAAAATTGAATACTGGATTGAAGGCGATGCTCGTCAGCAACAAAAACTTGATAGTGGGCCGATGACAACCGAAAAAATCAGGAAGAAGACACTCAAACATTTAATATTTATCGTTTTCTCGGTCATTATTGCCCATTTCACTATGGCATACATTATCGGAATCGAAGAAACAATCAATATTATAACAATTTCGCCAGCTTATCATTTGTCAGGTTTTATCGGTATTTTAGTATTTTCAGGCTTGTTTTATTTTGTATTTTCCCGTTTACGTGAGCAAGTTTGTATCGCTATTTGTCCTTATGGTCGTTTACAAGGCGTATTGATGGGACGAAGTACAATGGCAATCATGTATGATTTTGTAAGAGGAGAGCCAAGAGGAAAGTTGAGCAAAGCTCCCGAAAAATCAAATACTCATGCCAAAAATGGAGATTGTATTGACTGTGCCTTATGTGTGCAAGTTTGCCCAACTGGAATTGACATCAGAAACGGTACTCAACTCGAATGTGTAAACTGTACGGCATGTATTGATGCTTGCGATGAAGTGATGATAAAAATTGATAAACCAACTGGACTTATCAAATATGCATCTCAAGAAAGTATCGAAAAACGAGTACCATTCAAAATGTCGCCAAGAGCTTACGCTTATTCGGTTGTTTTAGTGATATTGGTTGGCGTTGAAGCATTTTTACTGATGAGCCGAACCATGGTAGAAACAACCGTTATGCGTGTGCCAGGGCAAATGTATCAAGAGCAACCCAATGGTATTATTAGCAATTTATACAATGTTCAGTTTATCAATAAAACCTCCGAACCAATTGATTTGGTTTTGAAAGTTGCTGATAATAATGGAGTTATACGTTTACAAGGAAGTAAAATTCATGTACCGATGCAAGGCAGAGCTGATGCCGTTTTCTTCTTGGATGTGCAAAAAAATAAAATAACAGCAATGAAAACTCCATTGAAAATAGAAGTTTACAACGGAAATGTTTTGGTGGAAACCGTAAAAACTAATTTCTTAGGGCCAGCAGAATAAATCAATTTTATCATTCAAAATTAAAAAAGATGAACTGGGGAAAAAAAATAGCAATTGTTTATATAAGTTTCGTAGCATTTATGGGTTTTTTAGTCTGGAAATGTCTCCAACAAGATGATATTCATTTGGTTAGCCAAGATTATTATCAGAAAGAAATTGCATATCAGACCGATATTGACCAAATGAATAATACAAACCAGCTTTCTAAAGAGTTGAGGTTTGATTATAAATATAATAATCAAATAATTATGTTAGATTTTCCGAAAGAGTCTATTGGCTCAACTGGAGAAATTTTTTTTTACAGACCATCTGATGCTCGAAAAGACTTTACCGTGAAATTGGATATTGCTAAAGTTGAAAACCAATCAATTCGAGTCGCTAAACTTGACCGAGGTTTATGGGTAGTAAAGGTTTCTTGGAAAAAAGATGGTAAAGGCTACTACAAAGAAGAAAAAATGGTATTGTAAAGCAGATACGAGATATGATTGGGCGGAGTTCCGCATATTAGAAAAGAGAATCTCATATCCCAAATCTAACTTGAAATATCTAAAAAATTATGTTTTATTCAGCATTTATATTGGGTTTTATTGGAAGTTTGCACTGTGTCGGTATGTGCGGCCCAATTGCTATGATGTTGCCCGTCGGTACTTCAAAAAGGTGGAAATTTATTATTGGAAGACTACTTTACAATGCAGGAAGAATCGTGACTTATGGTTTTATTGGACTTTTTGTGGGCTTTATTGGAGAAAGTACAAGTTACTTTATTTCACAAAAATCATTGTCTATTATTCTTGGAATTTTGATTTTAGTTGGCGTATTTTTACCAAAAAGCTGGCATAATAAAATATCTTTTAATCCTCAAATTTTTAGATTTACAAACTTAATAAAAGCCTCATTATCAGCACTTTTTAAGAAATATTCGTTGGCTTCTCAATTTTCTTTTGGAATTTTGAATGGCTTTCTTCCATGCGGATTAGTGTATGCAGCCCTGAGTGGAGCATTTCTTACAGAACGCATTATCGACGGAATGGTATTTATGCTACTTTTCGGAATCGGAACTTTACCGATGATGTTAGGAATAAGTTTAGGAGCAACATGGCTTCGTATAATCTTCACCACTAAACTCCCAAAACTTATTCCTGTTACTTATTCAATCCTTGCTATTTGGCTGATAGTCAGAGGATTTAATGCTGCTTACCCGCATATTATTAAGCAAAATATTGATTTATCTATTATTCCTTTTTGTCATTAGAAAATAGATTTTTTTAATATTTATTATTAAGTTTGTAAAAAAACAAACAATGAACTGGCAAGATTATATTTATACCAATGCTGAAATTTTAGGTGGAAAACCTATTATTAAAGGAACTCGTCTGTCGGTTGAGTTTTTGCTTGGTCGAATGGCTGATGGTTGGACGGAACAAATGATACTCGAAAATTATCCATGGCTTACTAAAGAGTCACTCCAAGCAATTCATCTTTTTGTCTATGATATTTTCAAAAACGATTCTCTCCAAGTTTTCGTTGCTCCTTTTTCAAAAGCCTCATGAGATTACTTGCTGATGAAAACTTTCCAATAAAAACCTTTCAGATTTTCAAGGATAATGGCTATGATATTGAGCATATTCGTTTCATAAAACCGAGTAGTCCAGATACATTTGTAATGGAATATGCCATTTTTCAAAACCAAATTATACTTACTTTCGATAGTGATTTTGGTACTTTAGTATTTCAAAAAAACTATAGACCATTAGGTATTGTTTTTTACCGACTTATCGAGTTTGATGCTAACCAACCTTTTCAAATCTTTAAAACCATTCTCAATAACGGTTTTCTTTTAGAGAATAACTTCACAGTTATCGAAAAAGACGGTATTCGCCAACGACCAATTATTTAATGATTCTCGTCTTTGCTCAAAGCATAAGTTTTGGAGCAACATGGCTTCGTAAAATCTTCACCACTAAACTCCCAAAACTTATTCCTGTTACTTATTCAATTCTTGCTATTTGGCTGATAGTCAGAGGGTTTAATGCTGCTTATCCTCATATTATCAAACAAAATATTGACTTGTCGAATATTCCTTTTTGTCATTGATAAGACAAAAGTTATTTTTTAGAAGTATCTTGACTCTCAGTTTTCAATCCTTCCAATGAAGCTATTCTTTTTTCAAAAGCTACTATTTTTTGTTTAAAATCATTTGCTTCTTGAAGTTGCTTTTTCAAATCATTAATTTGGATTTGTTGTTCCTTCACGGCATTTACTAATGGCATTATAAAATCAGAGTAAGCCAAAGAATACATACCATCATTTGATTTTTTTAGACCACTAAACGATACACGTAAATTTTTCATTGTTTGTTCAATATCTTGAGCAATGAAACCATCGTATCGAGTTTTAGCTTTATCTGCTATATAATTATAAGAAACAGTTTGAAGCTGATTGATAAAATCAAGTCCCAAATTTTTAGTATAAGCAATGTTTTCTTTCAATCGTCTATCAGAGGGGTTGCTCCAAGCGACTTGGCCTTCAATTACAGTTACCGAGGCATCTCCAATACGAACTTTATTGCTTGCATTTACTTTGGCATTTGAGCCAATGGCCATGGCATTACTAAAGTCGGCCGTTGCATCACTTGCATAGCCTAAAAATGTATTGCGGTTTCCATCTTTAATGTTGCTACCAGATGTATTCCCATTAGCAGTATTTTGTGATCCTGTATAGTTTGAGATAAGAGCTAATGCTCCAATTGCCGTATTATCATTGCCATATTTATTATATAGCATTGTTCCATCGCCAAAAGCAGAATTATTGTTACCTGCAAAATTAACATAAAGAGACCCTGCTCCTACAGCTGTATTACCAATACCGATGATATTAGTCCCGAGAGACCTAGTACCGATAGCGGTATTTTCATAACCAGTTGTATTATTTTGAAGACTTTCTTTCCCTGTTGCAGTATTACTGAACCCAGTTGTGTTTTTTAATAAAGCATTTTGTCCATTTGCAGAATTCTCGTAACCAGTTGTATTATTAAGTAAAGCATTTTGTCCATATGCAGTATTATTGTTACCAGTAGTATTTTCTTGAAGACTACCTTGCCCTGTTGCAGTATTAGCATTACCGGTTGTGTTTTTTTGTAGCGAATTTTGTCCATTCGCAGTATTATTGTTTCCAATTGTATTCAATTGCAAAGCAGCTTGCCCCGTCGCAGTATTAGTATTTCCAGTTGTATTTAATTGCAAAGCATTTTGTCCAAATGCTGTATTAGCACTACCAGTTGTATTATATTTTAGAGTATAGGTTCCATTCGCAGTATTATACCAACCAGTTGTATTAAATTGTAAAGCATTGGTCCCTGTTGCAGTATTAAAAAATCCAGTGGTATTTTCTTGAAGACTACCTTGCCCTGTTGCAGTATTAAAAAATCCAGTGGTATTATTTTGAAGACTACCTTGCCCTGTTGCAGTATTATCGTACCCAGTTGTATTTAATTTTAGAGCCCAAACTCCATTAGCAGTATTAGAGTTTCCAATTGTATTGTTTTGAAGACTACCTTGCCCTGTTGCAGTATTCTCGTAACCAGTTGTATTGTTTAGCAAAGCATTTTGTCCATTTGCAGTATTATTGTTACCAGTAGTATTTTCTTGAAGACTACCTTGCCCTGTTGCAGTATTAGCACTACCAGTTGTATTATATTTTAGAGTATAGGTTCCATTCGCAGTATTAAACCCACCAGTTGTATTAAATTGTAAAGCATTGGTCCCTGATGCGGTATTAAAAATTCCAGTGGTATTTTCTTGAAGACTACCTTGCCCTGTTGCAGTATTCAAGTAACCAGTTGTATTATTTTCTAGACTACTTTGTCCTGTTGCAGTATTATCGTATCCTGTTGTATTTAATTTTAGAGCCCAAACTCCATTAGCAGTATTATAGTTTCCAGTTGTATTATTTTGAAGACTACTTTGCCCTGTTGCAGTATTATAGAATCCAGTTGTATTTAATTTTAGAGCCCAAACTCCATTAGCAGTATTAAAAATTCCAGTTGTATTGTTTTGAAGACTACCTTTCCCTGTTGCAGTATTATCGAAACCAGTTGTATTGTTTTGAAGACTTCCTTGCCCTGTTGCAGTATTCTCGTAACCAGTTGTATTGTTTAGCAAAGCATTTTGTCCATTTGCAGTATTATTGTTACCTGTTGTGTTAAATAAAAGAGACCCATTTCCAGTAGCAGTATTAGAATTTCCTGTGGTATTATTTTGAAGAGACCAACTTCCATTTGCAGTATTATCGCTACCAGTTGTATTGGCATAAAGAGAATAAAATCCAGTTGCAGTATTATTTTGGCCTGTAGTATTAAATCTCAATGCATTTGAGCCAAGTGCTACATTATTAATGACTGTTCCGATACCAGTGTTGGTATTTCCTTTTAAGCCTCTTGGCGTAATTGTAATTGAGCCATCACTTGCATTTTGTGTAAAAACTTGACCTTTGGATATGAATGTACTTAATAATAAAAATAGTAAAAAATAATTTTTCATAAGCAGTTCCTTCTTACTCTTAAAGAAAGCATTTGTTTTAAGGTTGTTCATGATTAATAGAGTATTTAAGCATGAATGATTAGAAAATAAATATTAGGAATCCTCTTTATTGAGAAAATGAATTTCCGACAATGATGCCGGTGGGATTCAATTATGACTACTTTAAGAATATTTGTGGTCTTACTTTTCTTCTTCTTCTTCTCGAAAATTTTACTATTTTATTGTCTTGAAGTAAACAGTTGATCATAAGTGCTACTGATTACATAAGCCCAATTAACCACTTGAGCTTTGTTTGTTCTGATAAATTGCCCAAGGGCTTGCAATAATTTTTGTATTTTATCGATACTGGGTGCTACCATAAAATGCTTACCATCGGCGAGAAAGATAGTCGTATAGTCCTATGCTGTACAAAGTTGCAAGGGTACTAAGAACGCATGTAAATGTTTTTTTCATAATATTTTTGAGCGTTAAGTCATTACGCTTAATTTTTTTAAATATATTTTTTGTTAATATTTGAGAAACTTTTAAAAACGTTAAAATAGGAGATTGTTAATTACATAAACAAGGTGTTTTTGTTAAACGGTCTTTTGTTTCTTCAGAGTAATTTGCGACTTTTAATTTGTTCGTTCGAGTTCAAACCTTATACGATTTATTGATTGTCTTTTCTATCTCGAAAACTTGATAATTTTACTGTTGCTAAGTTGAAGTTTTTACTACAAGTTCTAAATACAATTAACAATTAGACTTATAATGTTATTTGGTATTTTTCGATATTGATTGCTGCCATAAAGTGCATACTATATAGGAGAAAGAATTTATTATCAAAAATTAGCATGACTACTTGCTTGTGTAGTAAGTGTTTATCAAGTTCAAAAATAAAAAAGATGTTTTTTCAGCATAGTGTAGGCGTTTTAATATTCATAAGGTTTTATGCAGACTGCTTTCTATCGCAACTAGAAAAAAAAAGTTTTGTGTGAGGAAAAATCAGGCAATTTCAATAGGGTGTTGACCAAATTTTACTCCATAACAATTTATAAACAAAAATCTTAATCTCTATTTTAATTTGGTTTAGATTTAGAGTACCAAACACAAACCTCATCGAAAATATATTTATTTTCAATTGAATTTTAATAAAACCTCGGAACTCATTGAGTTCGCTAACAAACATGGCATTTAAAAAGTCCTTTCTAAAATTTTAGAAAGGGCTTCAAAATTATGACTCATTCGTTCACTTTCTATAATCTAAAGCAGGTTTTCTATCACCCACCAATGATTGATATTTAAAATCTTTTGCTCCACGGGCCTTTTCAAACTCAACTTTTGCCTGTTGTATCAATTCAGGATTTTCAAACAAATCAGTAGCTGTTAAAGCCAAAGTTTTGGCTGCCATTACCATTCCTTTTCTACCAATACTCATACCGCCCGCTGCAACCGCTTGCCAACTATGAGCGGGTGTGGCAGGAACCCAAGTCGCAGTTGTAAGTCCAACAGTCGGTACTGTCCAACTCACATCGCCAACATCAGTTGAGCCTCCACCACCTTTTTCGACGGCTAATGGTTTAATGCCTGTAGCATCGTCATATTTTATGTTTTCTACACCTAAAGACTTTGAAATATTTTCTGCAAATACCTTTTCTTCATTCGTATAAGTCATTCCACCTACTTTCGTTAGGTTTGTATGCATCACTTTGGCAAGCGTTTCGTTCGGCAAAAGTTCATACGTTCCACCTGTCAATTCCCAATCAACTCTTGTATCTGTTCCCATTGCAGCACCTTTTGCTGCTTTCTCTATTCGTGACCATACATCAATCACATCAGTTCTACGAGGACTACGAGCATAATAATAAACCTCAGCAAAATCAGGGACAACATTTGGTGCTTTTCCACCATTCGTAATTACATAGTGAATACGAGTATCAGAAGGTACGTGTTCACGGAGCATATTTACCATATTGTCCATTGCTTCTACACCGTCTAGAGCCGAACGACCTTTCTCGGGCGAAGCGGCAGCGTGAGCCGAAACTCCATAAAAACGAAATTTACCAGACTTATTTGCCAAAGAAGTACCAAAACTCGCACTATTTGATGCACCTGGATGCCAGTGAACAACTACATCAACATCATTAAATAGGCCATCACGCACCATATAAACTTTTCCCGAACCACCCTCTTCGGCTGGAGTACCATAGAAACGGAGCGTTCCTTTTACATTATTGGCTTTCATGTATTCTTTCACGGCAATGGCTGCTGCTGCCGAGGCTGTACCAAATAAATGGTGTCCGCAAGCATGACCTGCATTGCCACCAATAGGTTTTTGGGAAGCAATCGAATCTTGTGATAAACCGGGTAAGGCATCAAATTCTCCAAGAATAGCGATCACAGGTTTCCCTTCTCCGAAAGTTGCAATAAAAGCTGTTGGAATGCCAGCGACTCCTTTTTCAATCTTAAAACCTTCTTTGCCGAGCGTTTCTTGTAGCAATGCCGAGCTTTTAGTTTCTTGATAACCTACTTCGGCAAAATTCCAGATTTGTTTGGCAATACCGCCATAGTACATTTCTTTTTTGCTGATACTTTCAAGCATTTTATCTTTTGGGGTTTGGGCAAAAATACTTAGATTTACTAAGGAGAGTAGTAAAAACAGGTGTTTCATGTTTTGACGAAGTTTGGTTTATGGTTAGTTTAGGTAAATGTTTTAGTTCACGGTCGATATTAGCAGTCCATAATGAATTATACAAAAAGAGTTTTACTATTGACTATTGACCGTCGACTGTTGACTAAACAGCTCTTTTTTGACTAAATCAGGTCTTGAATTTGAAATCAAATGCCCCGACTCAGGAATAAATATAAATTTAGCATTTTTTCCAGTAAGCATCTTTTTTGCAAACGAAAAATTTGTTGTATCCACAATCCAATCTTGTCCGCCTACCATTACCGTTACTTCTGAATTGATCTTTTTCCAATCGTTTTTGAGTAGTTGTAATTCTTTTATATGAGCATATTTTTCATCAGTTGCTGTATTCATTCTTTCAGGAAGAAACCAACGTACTAAAAACACTTTTCCAAATTTAGAGAACCACCAAAACTTTTCAGTATCGGGGTCAATTGCAGGAGAAAGCAATATGATTTTTTCGATTTTATCAGGAAACAAAGCGGCTATCTTTGCTGCCACAGGAGCTCCATAAGACCGACCAATAATAATTGCTTTTTTGTTAGAATGGTTGCTTTTTAAAGCAAGAATAATGCTTTTAGCCTGTTGTTCGAGAGAATATGCCTTCTTTTTGGGAAGGTTCGATGTTCCGAATTCCTGAGATTTTCCGTAGCCAGGTCGATCCACCGAAATAAGATGAAAACTATGTTGAAGAAGGCTATCATCAAGCATATTTAGATAGCCATCCCAAGCCCCTGGAGCTCCATGTATAAAAAGAACAGGTTGAGCTGTGTCTGCCCCGAAAGTTACGTAGTGGAGTTTGACTGAATCGGTTTGAGCAATGTGATAAAGTGGTTTTGCAAGACGATTGTGATAGTGGAATTTTATCTCTTTGTCGGTCATTATCCATTTATTAAAACATGAGACCAAAATGACACTAAAAACAATAAATGTAAAAATAAATTTTAATCTTGATTTCACTTGAATTTGTATTTACATTTTTAAAACATAGTAGTTGTCAAATAAACGAAGATTATATGTAATTCGTTTGAGAAAATATTAAATTTAATGTTATTTCAATCCAAACCTTTTTCCAGGCATGGCTTTTACGATACCTTGAAATTCGAGATTGAGTAGGAGAGAAGCTATCTTATTGATAGAAATTTGTGTTTGCCAGCTCAATTCATCAATCTGCATTTCGCCATGCTGTCGAAGATGAGAAATGACTTGACTTTCTTCAATGGTAAATAAACTCAGATCTAAGTCATTTATTTTAGGAGTATTTGTACTATTTATTTGAGAATCCCAATTGAGTGCTTCTATGAGGTCTTCAATTTTTGTATAAATATTTGCTTTATTTTGTTGAATGAGTTTATTACAACCTTCCGACGCTTTATTGGCGAGTGTACCTGGTACTGCAAAAACTTGTCGGTGATAGTTGTTAGCATATTCTGCCGTTACTAATGAGCCACCTTTACTGGCAGACTCGACTATAACAGAGGCATCACTCAAACCTGCAATAATTCTATTTCGTGAGATAAATAAATTTCTCATTGGTTGCATTCCGAGTGGATTTTCAGAAACAATTCCACCCTTATCGAGTATTTGCTCAATATATTTCTCGTGTTGTGAAGGATAAATCACATCTAATCCACTTGCTAAAACCGCAATTGTTGGAAGGTTATTTTCGAGAGCAGCTTTGTGTGCTGAAATGTCAATCCCATAAGCTAATCCACTTATTATTAGTGGATTATAGGGTTTTAGCCCTTCAACAAGCTCTTGTGTTGTTTTCTTTCCATAGTCAGTGGCTTGCCTTGTTCCAACAATTCCAACCGAACGGAAATGGCTTAAATCGGCATTTCCTTTATAAAACAACACTGAAGGTGCATCATAAAGGGATTTTAAGCGAGAAGGATAGTTTTTATCAGTTGAAAAATAAAGTTGTACTTGTTGTTTTTCGGCCTCTTTTAGTATTTTCTCAGCATCAGCAAGCAAGGCTTTTTTCTTTAAACCTTCAACGATAGTTTTACCTACTCCCGGAATTTTGAGAAGCCTATCAGTTTTTGTTTTAAAAACACTTTCAGCCGAACCGCAATAGCTTATCAACTGCCGAAAAAACACACTTCCAACACCATCAACATTAGTCAAAGCAATCTGATAAAGTTTTTCCATGAATTCATTTTAAGACACTAAGGCACAGTGGTTCAAAGGCACAAAGTGAGAATTGTTTGATATTTATTGTTAGAAAAAGTAGAATTTTGTTTTTAAAGGTTGTTTAAGTTTTTTTTTGCTGGTAAAAAATGATACTTTTTTGAACGAAGAGTAAGTTAAAAACGTGCATTTTAAGCCCAAATCAAAAAACTTAAACAAGTCTTATACAAGTAACAAAATAAATATTTTTTACTTAACGTTTTGGTCTCTCAGTACCACCGAGCTTTTGAAAATATACTCCCCCCAAATCGGATAATGGTCAGAGTAAGGCGTGTCTGAAAAAGTCTTAAAACGTTTGATTTCAAAACTTTTATCATCAAAAAACTGGTTGTCAATTCTTATAAAACCAGGCTTTCTATGATACGTAAAACCAAATCCACGTCCAGCCTCTTCAAAGCTATTTTTCAAGTATTTACGTACTTTTCCATAAGCAAAACCGTAAGGTAATTCATTAAAATCACCGCAGACAATCAACGGATATGGACTTTCTTCAATCCATTTCTCTAATTCTTTTACTTGAATTACTCTGTCTTCAAAACCGCTTTTCAGTTGATGATAAATTGTTTTTGCTTCTTTTTTTGCTTTTTCTTTGTCTTCTTTTGCCTCAATTACTCGCTGTACACGTACTCCCATCGAACGTAATTGTACATTTATAACTCTAATTGTATCGTTTTTAACAACAATATCTGCTGAAAGTAAACCATTATGATTAATTGACCAATGCTTTTCCTGTTTTCGTATAATTGGATATTTTGAAAAAATAGCCAGACCAATTTCACCTTGACCTTTGTCATTTCCAGGAGTGGAATGCACATAAGTATAATATTTTTGGGTTCCTCGTAGTTTTTTTATAGTTCGAAACTGAGGAAAACCATCCCAATTAAATAATTCTTGCACACACTTAATATCAGCGTCAATATCGACCACTTTTTTTACTAAATTGATAGCATTGGTAGTGTCATGTTTTTCTACATAAGTAAAGGCATCACACCACATAAGATTATAACTCAACACGGTAAGCCCCTCTCGCGTGTCTGTACTATCTATGTTGTGCCAAGAAACGGTTCGTAATATAAATGGAAAACCAACGATTAGAATAATAAAAGAAAGAAGTACTCGGTAAGATTTACGTAAAGCCCAAATCAACACAAACACAACATTTGAAACCAATATAAATGGCATCGTAAGCATCATAAAACCAGCCAGCCAATGTTTTACACTTACCGAATAACTCAACTGGTAAACTAATAAAGTATAGAGTGCCAGTAAAATATTCAGAAAGAATAAAAATCGCTTTAAAAATTGTCTAATCAATATCATGGTTTGGGCTTAAAATTTCCTAATAATCTACATCTTTGCCTAAAAATAGTTCCTAAATTCAAAACTACGAAATATACCTGATAGAATCTTTAAATAAGAGTTTCTTAAAAGCTATCTTTACTAACTAAATTTACACAACAATTATAACGAAAAATGAAAGAAAAGATAATTGAATGGGCAAAACGATATATGCCAGCGGGAATAATTTCCAGTACTGCAACTATTTTATCTTCTGTTTTTACTTATAAAATAACTCAAAACCATCTAACCACTGCTTTAGTGGGTACTTGGGTCGGAAATATTGTCTATTTTGGATATATGCTCTTAGTAGATATTTATAATACTCATAAAGAATTACTTAAAAAAGGTATAAAATATTCATTCACAACATTTACATTAAACATAAGAGCATTAGTTGTAGAATTTGGTTTTTCCGAAGTGGTAGATAGCCTATTAATTCGCCCAACGCTTATGTATTATTTCCCAATTTGGGTCAATGAAATTTGGTTAGGAATAATTCTTGCAAAAATTATAGCAGATATAACCTTTTATGTACCTGCAATCATCGCTTATGAGTATTCGAAAAAGAAATTAAGAAATTTTGAATAAAAAAGATGTCTTTTAAAATAGGATTCATAAATCAAATAAAATATAGTATTCAAACTTGCAAAAACAGAATTTAATACCTACATTTGCGGTAGAATTGTGAAAAAGGAGGTGCGAAGCCCTCCTTTTTTTCTTGTAATTTCTAAACGAAATTTCATTTTCGTTACTTAAAATTGTATGAATACCGACGTAAAACAAAAAATAGAACAACTCTTGCAACCATTTCTCGAAAACGATAAGTTTTTTGTGGTTGATATAAAAGTTTCCTTGTCAAGATTGAATAATAAAGTTACGATTTTATTAGATTCTGACGAAGGAATTAAAATTGATGAATGTCGTGCCATAAGTCGTCATTTAGGAGAAAGTTTAGACGAAATAATGTCTGAAAATTATACATTGGAGGTTTCATCGCCAGGAGTAGAGGTATTGCTGAAATCGGAAAGGATGTATCACAAAAATGTAGGAAGAAGTTTACAAATTACCTTAAAAGACGGAACGATTGTTAAGGGGAAACTGGAAAGTGTTGATAGTCAACAGATTATAATAATAGAAGAAAAGAAACGCAAAAAGACTGAGGAAATAGTGCCCATGTCAATTCCGTTTGTAAACATCAAAGAATCACAAGTAATAATATCATTCAAATAAATAAGAGTCTTTAAGGGTATTATTGAGAAAGAGATTTTGACGGTATCGTTCAGAACTCATAATTCATAACCCAAAACTCAGAATTAATTCAGAATTCTATGCACAGTGGAGAGTTAATAGCATCCTTTTCGGAATTTGCCCGTGAAAAAAACATCGACCGACCAACCATGATTAAGGTGTTGGAAGAGGTTTTTCGGACAATGATTCGTAAAAAATTTGGTTCTGACCATAATTTCGACGTTATCATCAATGCTGACAGCGGCGACTTAGAAATGTGGCGTACACGTGAAATCGTTGACGATAACTCAGAAGATATTTGGGATACCGACAAGATTATGCTTTCGGAAGCTCAAAAAATTCAACCTGACTTTGAAATTGGCGAAGAAGTAGCCGACGAAGTAAAATTAGAAGATTTTGGTCGTCGTGTTGTACAAACTGCTCGCCAAACGTTGATTCAAAAAATCAAGGATTTGGAAAAAGAAATGCTTTATTTGAAGTACAAAGACTTAGTAGGAGAGTTAATTATTGTAGAAGTTTACCAAATATTGGGTAAAGAATTCGTTTGCTTAGACAATGAAAGCAATGAATTAGTTTTACCAAAAACAGAGCAGATTCCAAAAGATAGACCACGAAAAGGTTCAAATATAAGAGCAGTTGTTCATAAAGTAGAAATGAATAATGGCACACCACGAATTACGCTTTCACGTACTTCACCAGTATTTTTGGAACGCTTGTTTGAACAAGAAATACCTGAAATTTTGGATGGACTTATTTCTGTTCGTAAAATTGTTCGTGAACCAGGCGAAAGAGCCAAAGTTGCAGTCGAATCTTACGATGACCGCATAGACCCAGTAGGAGCTTGCGTAGGTATGAAAGGTTCAAGAATTCATACAATCGTTAGAGAATTGGAAAATGAAAATATCGACGTTATCCAGTGGACAGACAATCTTAATCTATTGATTTCCAGAGCATTAAGTCCTGCTAAAATCAGTAATATTCAAATTGACAATGAACGCAAACGTGTTGCAGTTTACTTGAAACCAGACCAAGTGTCGTTGGCAATTGGTAAAGGTGGAATGAATATTAAATTGGCAGGAAAATTAGTAGGAATGGAGCTTGATGTCTTTAGAGATATTGAAGGAGAAGAAGATGAGGAAGACGTAGATTTGTCAGAATTCTCGGATGAAATCGAAGATTGGGTATTGGATGAATTCCGCAAAATTGGTCTAGATACAGCTAAGTCGGTTTTGGCAATTTCAAAAGAAGATATTGCTCGTCGTACCGAATTAGAAGAAGAAACAATCGAAGAAGTAATGGAAGTATTACGCCGAGAATTTGAATAAATGAGTGTAGTTCATAAAACCTTTCTTTCGTTTTATACGTTGGAAAGGTTATTAAGTAGTAATTTAAAACTAATCGATATGAAGAATGTAAAATAATAACCTGATAATCAGTTGATTATAAAATTCTGAAATGTCGTTTGATTGAACTTTACTACTTATAGGTTTTATACCTATTAATAAGTGGTGTGTATGGATTTTGTTATCTTTTGTCGCACCAGTTCACAATTAGTAAAGAAATAGTCCAGCAATGGATAACAAAAACCGATTTTTATAATCAATTTATGACAGAACAAAAAGAAATGCGACTCAGCCTTGCAGCTAAGAAACTCAACGTTGGTATCGTTACTATCGTCGAAAAACTTGCAGTAAAAGGAATTCGTATTGAAAATAATCCAAATGCCAAACTCAACGCAGAACAATTAAATATTCTTTCAAAAGAATATAACAATATATCTTTGTTTGAAGATGGTGCAGCACCAAAATCTGTCGAAGAAAACAAATCTTCGTCCGGTAATTCTGATATTCTCTATTTTCGTGAGCAAGCCAAAGTTGAAGAAAAGAAAATAGAACCGATTATCGAAAAAAAACCAACAATATTGTCCGAACCTGAAGTAATTCGTGTAGAAAATAAACTTCAAGGCGTAACGATTCTTGGCAAAATTGATTTAGATAAAAAGCCCACTCCAGCAGAACCTGTAAAGGTAGAGCCAGTTGTGCCAATACCTAAAGTAGAAATTGAGCCACAAAAACCAGTTGTTGTAGTTGAACAACCAAAGGTTGTTGTTGAAACACCCAAAGAAACTGTTAAAGTTGAACTAGTAATAGTTGCAGAAATGCCAAAACCTGTCATTGAAGCACCAAAACCTATTGTCGAAGCTCCGAAATTAGTTGTTGAGGAAGTAAAGCCAATTGTCGAAGTGCCTAAAGTTGTTGTGGAAACACCAAAAGTAGTGATTGAACTTCCAAAAGTTGAGCAAAAGCAAACTGACCGCCGTCCACAAGATAATCAAAGACAGGATTCAAGACCTCAATATCCAAGACAAGATTCACAACAAAGACCACAAGGACAAGGTAGGCCACAAGGTCAAGGCGGACAACCGCCACAAAGAACCGACCAACGCCCACCTCACAGAGCTGATCAAAGACCTGTAATTGTTCCACAACCAATCAAGAAAGAAGTTATTATTGAGGAAGTTATTGAGCCAGAATTAATTCAAGCAAGAGGTGAAAAACTACAAGGCTTAAAAGTTTTAGGTAGAATAGAGCTACCTGTTGAGAAAAAACCATTAACCAACGAAGAAAAACGCAAGCGTAAACGTAAGCGTGTGAAGCGTGGCGAAAAAGTAAATAGTACGGGCGGTGATGTTGTAAATAGACCAAGACCACAAGGTCAAGGAGGAACTGGTTCGCCAGCAACAACAGGTACAACAACGACAACAACAAACGCTACTACTTCTACTGCAAATAGTAACAAAAAGCCAGATTTAAAGAAGAAAAAAGAACGCCGAGAAGAGGTTTCACAGGTACAAGTAAAGGAGCAAATCAAGCAAACGATGGCTCGTATGCAAACCAAAGGACCTGACTTTGGAGCGAAATATAGAAAAGATAAGCGTAAAACTCGTGCCGACCAAGAAGAGCAACGTGTTTTACAGGAGCAAGAGGAAAGTACAACGTTGAAAGTAACCGAATTTATTTCTGCTGCTGAGTTAGCATCATTAATGGACGTGTCGGTTACGCAAGTAATTTCTGCGGCAATGAAAATGGGTATGTTTGTATCCATCAACCAACGCCTTGATGCAGAAGCAATTCAAATGCTTGCCCTTGATTTTGATTTTGATGTACAGTTTATCTCAGCCGAGGAAGAGATAAAAATAGATACTATTGAAAAAGAAGATGCAGCAGAAGACTTATTACCAAGAGCTCCAATCGTAACCATTATGGGTCACGTTGACCACGGTAAAACGTCATTGCTCGATTATATTCGTAGCTCAAAAGTTGTATCTGGTGAAGCAGGTGGAATCACTCAACATATTGGAGCTTATGATGTAGAAATTAATGAAGGTCCAAACAAAGGCAAGAAAATCTCATTCCTTGATACTCCTGGTCACGAAGCCTTTACTGCCATGCGTGCCAGAGGTGCAAAAGTTACCGACATTGTAATTGTTGTGGTAGCTGCCGATGATAGTGTGATGCCTCAAACCCGTGAAGCAATCAATCACGCTCAAAATGCTGGTGTTCCAATTGTATTTGCACTCAACAAAATTGATAAGGCAGGGGCAAATCCAGCGAAGATTCGTGAAGATTTATCGAAAGAAAATATTTTAGTCGAAAGTTGGGGTGGAAAATACCAAGAACAAGAAGTTTCAGCCAAAAAAGGTATTGGTATTAACGAATTATTAGATAAAGTTTTACTTGAAGCTGAGATACTTGACCTAAAAGCAAATCCAAATAGGACTGCGGTTGGAACAGTGGTAGAAGCTTCGCTTGATAAAGGACGTGGCTATGTAGCAACTGTTTTGGTTCAAAACGGAACGCTCAAAGTAGGAGATGTAATCTTAGCAGGTCAATATTTTGGACGTGTGAAAGCAATGGTTGATGCCACTGGTGCAAGAATTAAAGTTGCAGGTCCATCAACACCCGTTCAAGTACTAGGTTTGCCAGGAGCTCCACAAGCGGGCGATAGATTCAACGTTATGGACACTGAGCGTGAAGCCCGTGATATTGCCAATAAACGTGAGCAAATTCACCGCGAGCAAAGTATTCGTGCCAAAAAACACATTACACTCGAAGAAATTGGTCGCCGTAAAGCAATTGGAGCTTTCCATCAATTGAACGTAATTGTGAAAGGTGACGTAGATGGTTCGGTAGAAGCCCTTTCAGATTCACTATTGAAACTTTCTACAGAAGAAGTTCAAGTTGCGATTATTCATAAAGGAGTTGGACAGATTTCAGAATCAGATGTATTGCTTGCTTCTACTGCCGATGCTATCGTGATTGGTTTCCAAGTGAGACCATCAACCAACGCTCGTAAAATAGCTGACCAAGAAGAAATCGAAATCCGCTTGTATTCAATTATTTATGATGCCATCAATGAGATTCGAGATGCGATGGAAGGCTTGTTAGCTCCGAAAGAAGAAGAAACAATTGTTGGTACAATCGAAGTGCGTGAAGTATTCAAAATTAGTAAAGTGGGTACAATCGCAGGATGTTATGTTACTGATGGTAATTTCAAACGTAATAATAAAGTGAGGTTAATACGTGATGGAATTGTTGTTCATGAAGGAGAAATTCAACAATTACGTCGTTTCAAAGATGATGTAAATGAAGTAAAATATGGCTTTGAATGTGGTATGAGCTTAAAAGGTTTCAATGAAATCGAAGTAGGCGATACACTCGAAAGCTTCGAAATTAAAGAAGTTAAGCGTAAATTATAATATTAGTTCAGTAATGAATAAATTTAAGAGAGACCTTTCAGAAATGATAGGTCTTTTTTAATTTTGTATAATTGATCTAAATTTACTTAACATGAAAAACCCTGCCTTACTTCCGCTATTTTAAGAGTTAAAGAATATTCTCGAAGTTTATGTACCACCAATGACAGTAAAAGTTGATGAAGATGGACGTTATGACATTGTTTCAACAAAAGCTGTAAATGTAAACGGACGGAAATTTGAGGAAGTTTATTTTGGAGCAGTCATGATTTAGAAATCATACGTTGGTTTTTATTCTATGGGCTGTTATGCAAATCATGAATTCCATATTTCTGATAATCTCCGAAAATTGCTTAAAGGAAAGTCATGTTTTCATATCAAAAAAGTTGATGAAGAATTACTGGCAGCTTTGACTGAAATGACCAAACAAGATTATTTGTTTTTTGAAAGAGAAGGATATTTTGGATAATATATTGAAATTTTACAAAAACTTCAATCAAATCTACTACTATTAAACTGGGTATTTAGCCAAGTTATTCTTGATGATAAATAATTTTTCAAATAATTTACTTCACCAGTATAAGAACCTGCCGTTTGAAAGTTGAGATATACTCTTTCATTAAGAATCGGCCACTTTGTGAAATTCTTTTTTTGCGAAACAGCAATTTTAGCCGCCATGACATCAATAAAAGGTATTATTGAATTTAACTTATCATTATATATTTCATTCCATCGCTTACGTATTTTATTACGAAATACTTTGTCCATCATCAGTCTATTTATCCATTGTTTTGGCTGATGAGCAGCATCAAGCATCAATTTATTCACCGAGTCGCCAATACGTTGATCGTTATTAGCAGAAATGTCAAAATCCCAAACTGGACCGGTATAAATATTATCATTATTTCTGTTTTTATACATGTAAGTACTCCAAAATAAATCTGGATTTCCCATTATTTCATTGACAAGATAAAAATTGATATATGAATCTATGTCAAAATACTTTTTATAACCTATTATTGGATCGTCAAATTCGCTGGAAAAGAGACTGCTTTCAAAGTTTCTAAAGTAAGCACTAATGTAGTTTTTCTGTGCCTGATTTATTACGTCATCATCAGGATAATGCACCGAAACAGCCATATTACGTTGGGTTGTAAAATTAACCGTTTCCGTATATGCAAAACCATCAAGCTCTACTAAGTAACCACCCGAAATGTCGGGTAGCGTTGTTGAAGTAATGTTTTGTTCGGTGATATTTACCTTATTTTTGCTTACTTCAATCTGTTCAACCAGCTCATAATTGCCAATATATGAACCATTTAGAATTACATCAACAAATTTACTTGATGGGGTATAAGGAAGCCCTAGTTTGCGACTTAACTCGAAACCTACTTCGTTTCTTAATAAACTTTTATCAGCGTAATTTGCAAGCAGAACCCACTGTTTGCTTTCATTCATGCCTAATAAACTAGTTTTCTTTCCGAGTTTTATTTTGTACGGTTTTTTTTGTAAATTCCATGTGGAGTTTCCTCTTCCTCTTATTTCCATTAAACCTCCAAACAAACTATCTCCTTTAATTCCACCTTTAATTTTCAAATAACCTGCAGTATAAATCACTTTACTTTGTATAGCTAAATTATTGGTTGAAATATAAAAAGCTGGAACATTGGTATCATTAAATTTTAAAATATATTGTTTTGTACTTCCATTTGCTGCTTTGATGGAATATGTTATTGGTAGTTGAAAATTCTGAGCAGTTACTCCACTTACTTGAGGTTTATTATTAACTGTTACTTCTTTGCCTTCAAATAAAAAAAATGGCTTTAAAGCACTCAAGTTTGTGCCAGAAAAAGTGGTGGCATAAATT
>NZ_JAYWCU010000181.1:0-6439 GCF_043780375.1 Emticicia sp.
GCTTCAAATTTCGATATGATTTCTATATCTAACAAGATGAAGTAAGATTAATACTTTTTATTCAATTTAACTAATTCAGGGTAGAACCTGAGTCGTAACGAATAGTTTAAATTTATAAGTTCTTTCCTTAATAAATCTTTCGACTCAAAATTCAATATTTTACCATCTATGCTGAATTTTTTTACAACTATTTTGTTCACTTTTCCTCGGTCAATTGCTTTTTGCATTATTTCATTCCCTAATGAATCGTAAAAAAATAATATTTTAAAGTTGTAGCCATTATCAACTTCACTTACAAATTCTAAAGAATCAATATTAATTAACTTTTGATAATAATTCCATTTTTGTTTGTAAATAATATAAGGTGTTTCAATATTTTGTTCTTTAGAATTATACTTAAGATATTGAATAAATCCACTATTATCAGGGTTATAAAAAAGAACACTATCCCCATAAATATTTACATAATAAGTCTCAAAACAATAATATTTACCATCTTTGAATTTTACAATTTGTATTTCATTTTTTGCTTTTGCAATAAAATTTTCTTTGTAATCCATGAAAAATTGCTTCGTTATTCTACCTAAAGTATCAAAAAAAGTAGCTCTCACCAACTTCCCATCTTCATAATACTCAATTTTCTTAACTTTTAATGAATCGGAAGCAAGGCTTGGTAGTGCGAGAAAAATGGGAGTAAAAGTAGTAGTTTGTAGAGTTTAGTGGTTTCCATATTTGTTTTATTCAGCTAATTCTTTCAGTAGTTCGTCTAATTCATTTGATAAAAGGTCGTCTTTCACCTTTTTGTCATAAATTGTAAGCAAGATAACTTCTTTATTTTCAGTTATAACATAAGTAACAATTCTTGCTCCTCCACGTTTACCTTTTCCTTTACTTTTAATGGCAAGCCTAATTTTAAAGCATGATTTACCAAGTGGAGTTCCCATCATAGGATTTTCGGCTAATTCTTCTCCAAGTTCAAAAAGTTCTTTTCTTAATGACGCATATTTTTTGAGCAAGGATTTAGCACTTTTTTCAAAACTTTGAGCAGGGATTACACTATACATCTTCTAAAAATTCTTTTAAAGTACGTAGCTTAATTTTTCCTTCTTTATAAAGCTTAACCTCCTCCAAGCCTTCTTTGATGCATGCCACAAGTTCGGCTTTAGTCATTTCTTCTTCAATCTCATTTTCTTTTACCAAAATAGACAATAATTTCGCTTTTTGCTTTTTTGGTAATTGCTTTGCTATATCAGTTATTTGACTAAAAGTTAGCTGAATGTTTGTATTAATATTTGCTACCGCTTTCATCGTATTTTAAGATTGATATTCATTTTATCAAAAATAAGTGTTTTATTCATATCTGACAAATTTCAGATTGAAACCAATAAAAAAAGTACCTCAAAATCTCTTTCAAGGTACTTTTTTCAAAATATTATTATTCAAAACTTACTGTTTCGCAGCCTCGGCCGCAATTAAATTCAAAGCAGAACCTGCTTTGAACCAACCGATTTGACTTGTATTATAAGTATGGTTCAATTTGATTTCGTCTTTAGAGCCATCTGCATGGTTGGCAACTAATGTTAAAGGAACACCTTCGGCAAAAGTAGTTAAACCTAAAATATCAAAAGAATCATTTTCTTGAATTTTGTCATAGTCCGCAGGGTTTGCAAAAGTCAAACCTAACATTCCTTGTTTTTTCAAGTTTGTTTCATGAATACGTGCAAACGAGCGAACAATAATAGCACGAACACCCAAGTGACGAGGCTCCATAGCAGCATGTTCACGAGATGAACCTTCGCCATAGTTTTCGTCACCAACAACGATCGTTCCCACTCCTGCTGCTTTGTAGGCACGTTGTACCGTTGGCACTTCGCCATAAACGCCAGTCAATTGGTTCTTAACAGTATTTGCTTTACCGTTGGCAAAGTTAATGGCTCCTATCAACAAGTTATTTGAGATATTATCTAGGTGTCCACGGAATTTCAACCACGGGCCAGCCATCGAAATATGGTCAGTTGTACATTTACCTTTGGCTTTAATCAATAATTTCAAGCCTTTCAAGTCGGTACCTTCCCAAGCTTTAAATGGCTCAAGTAATTGCAAACGGTCAGATTTTGGACTTACTACTACTTTAACTTTGCTACCATCTTTCTTGGGTTTTTGGTAACCAGCATCTTTAACTTCAAAGCCCATTGGAGGTAATTCAACTCCAAAAGGATTATCCAATTTTACTTGCTCACCTTTTTCGTTGGTCAAGAAATCTTTCACAGGATTGAAAGTCAAATCACCTGCGATTGCAAATGCAGTTACGATTTCGGGCGATGCCACAAAAGCGTGTGTATTTGGATTTCCATCGGCACGTTTGGCAAAATTTCTATTAAATGAAGTCATAATAGAGTTTTTCTCACCTTTTTCGGCTCCATGTCTTGCCCATTGACCTATACAAGGGCCACAAGCATTTGCCAAAACTACTCCACCAATGGCATCAAATTGTGCTAAAATACCATCACGTTCGGCTGTAAAACGTACTAATTCTGAACCTGGAGTAATGGTAAATTCAGACTTTGCTTTGATATTTTTAGCTGCAGCTTGCGAAGCAATCGAAGCGGCACGAGTCATATCTTCGTAAGATGAGTTGGTACACGAACCTATTAAACCCACATCTAATTTTTGTGGCCATTTATTTTTGATAACAGCCTTTGCAAATTTAGACAATGGCCAAGCCAAATCTGGCGTGAATGGCCCATTTACTCTTGGCTCAAGTCTTGACAAATTAATCTCAATTACTTGGTCATAATATAACTCTGGGTTATCTATACACTCTTGGTCGGGGCGTAATAAATCTTTAATACCATTTGCCATAGAAGCTACTTTTGCACGACCAGTTGCTTTCAAGTAAGCAGCCATCTTTTTGTCGTAGCCAAAAATTGAGGTTGTTGCACCAATTTCGGCACCCATATTACAGATTGTACCTTTACCAGTTGCCGATAGACCATCAGCACCTTTACCAATATATTCTACAATTGCACCAGTTCCACCTTTTACAGTCAATTGACCAGCCACTTCCAAGATAACGTCTTTTGCAGAAGCCCATCCTTTAAGTTTACCAGTCAGTTTTACACCAATCAATTTTGGCATTTTCAATTCCCAAGCTAAACCTGCCATTACATCGCAAGCATCAGCTCCACCAACACCAATTGCAACCATACCCAACCCACCAGCATTTGGCGTGTGAGAGTCAGTTCCAATCATCATACCACCTGGAAATGCGTAATTTTCGATAACTACTTGGTGAATGATACCAGCCCCTGCTTTCCAGAAACCAATACCATATTTATTTGATACAGAAGCCAAGAAATCATAAACTTCTTTGTTCTTTTCAGTAGCAATTTTTAAATCGTCAATTGCACCAACTTTTGCTTGAATCAAATGGTCGCAATGAACCGTTGAAGGAACAGCCACTTGCGGACGACCAGCCGACATAAATTGCAACAAAGCCATTTGAGCCGTTGCATCTTGCATCGCTACACGGTCTGGAGCAAAATCAACATAGTTAATACCTCTACTATATGTTTTGGTCGGAGAACCTTCGCACAAATGAGAATAAAGAATTTTTTCTGCCAAAGTAAGTGGTTTACCTACTGCCTTGCGAGCAGCGGCTACTCTTTCTGGCATTCGAGCGTAAACGCTCTTAATCATATCTAAGTCAAAAACTGCCATTTGTTAAAAAAATTTAAGATTTATTGTTACTGAATTCTTTTGTAAGAAATCTCGTATAGTAACAAAACTACGAAACAAAGATTAATTAAAAGAAGGAATTGATGCAAAAATAGAATAGGAATCATGTAAATACAATGTTTCGGAGCGAATATGTTACAAATCAACAAAATATTATCATTTCAAGGTATCAAAAACTCAAAAAACCAAAATTCAACAGATTTTTCAAATAAAAGTATTAAAGTTAAAATTAAGAAAAGATAAATTTTCAGCAATTTTTCACATAAAATAGTTGTTTTATGAATCAAGGCTTATATTTGAGCCATAAAAAACAAAAACCGAATAGATGTCGAAAAATTTAGTTATAGTTGAGTCACCTGCCAAAGCCAAGACCATTGAAGGGTATCTCGGAAAAGATTTCACGGTAAAATCAAGTTTTGGACACGTACGTGATTTGCCTGATAAAGAATTAGGTATTGATGTTAAAAACAAATTTCTACCAAATTATATCGTATCGGCTGATAAAACGAAGGTAATCAGTGAACTAAAAAAACTCGCCAAAGAATCAGATACTGTATGGCTTGCAACTGATGATGACCGTGAAGGAGAGGCTATTTCGTGGCATTTGAAAGAGGCATTGGGACTAAATGATGCTACACCAAGAATTGTTTTTAGAGAAATTACAAAAAAAGCAATTACCGCCGCCATCGAGAATCCACGAACCATTAACATGGATTTGGTGAATGCTCAACAAGCTCGTCGAGTACTTGACCGTTTGGTTGGTTTTGAACTTTCTCCAGTACTTTGGCAAAAAATCAGAACTGGCGAGCGTACAAATCTCTCGGCAGGAAGAGTACAGTCGGTGGCTGTAAGAGTTGTTGTTGATAGAGAACGAGAAATTGATGCCCACAATTCTAAATCTTCATTTAAAGTTCAAGCACAATTTATAGTTGATAAAGGAAAGATACTTAATGCTGAATTAGGCAAAAACTTTGAAAAAGAAACCGATGCACGAGTTTTTTTGGAAAAATGTGTAAATGCTATTTTTACTATCAAAAACCTTGAAGTAAAACCAGCCAAAAAATCTCCAGCTGCACCGTTTACGACTTCCACTTTGCAGCAAGAGGCTTCTCGTAAATTAAGCTTTTCGGTGCTTCAAACCATGACTGTTGCTCAGAAATTGTATGAAGCAGGTAAGATTTCTTACATGAGAACTGACTCAACGAACCTTTCGAGCGAAGCCATTGAAAAGGCAAAAACACAGATTGAAAATGCTTATGGCGAGAAATACGTAAAAACTCGTCAATATAAAACCAAAAATGAGTCGGCACAAGAAGCTCACGAAGCCATTCGTCCAACTGATTTTAGCACAGAAAAAGTTGAAGGCGACCGAAACGAACAAAGGTTGTATGATTTGATTTGGAAACGTTCGATAGCTTCCCAAATGGCAGATGCAGAGTTGGAACGAACCATTGCAACTATTGGAATTTCAACAACCAAAGAAGATTTGGTAGCAACTGGTGAAGTAATAAAATTTGATGGTTTCTTAAAAGTTTATCTCGAATCGAGCGACGACGAAGACGAGGAAAGCAAAGGAATGTTACCACCTTTAAACATCGGGCAAGTTTTAGATTTATCTATTATGAGAGCCACCGAAAGATTTACAAAACCTTCGGCACGCTATACTGAGGCAAGTTTAGTAAAGAAATTGGAAGAATTGGGTATTGGTCGTCCTTCTACTTATGCTCCAACAATTACGACTATCGTAAAACGAAATTATGTTGTAAAAGAAGATAGACCTGGTAAAGAACGAAGTTTTAAAGAATTTACACTTAAAGACAATGAAGTTTCGGAGAAAGTTGGTAAAGAAAATTACGGAACTGAAAAAGCAAAACTTTTTCCAACCAATGTTGGCATGGTTGTAAATGATTTTTTAGTAGAAAACTTTGATGCGGTTATTGACTATAATTTCACGGCAAATGTTGAAAAAAGCTTCGATATTGTGGCTGATGGAAAAGCCCAATGGCAAAATGTTATCGCTGATTTCTATAAAGATTTTCATTCAAAAATTGAATTGGCGGCTGAAGCAAAATCTACTGCTGGTACGCGTGAATTAGGAATTGACCCAAAATCAGGCAAGAAAGTTTCGGTGAAAATTGGCAAGTTTGGCCCTTATGTTCAAATCGGTGAAAAAGACGATGAAGACAAGCCAACTTTTGTGAGTTTACTCAAAGGTCAGTTGATAGATACCATAACTTTGGAAGAAGGTTTGGCTTTATTTGATTTACCAAAACTACCACGAGAAGTTGGTTTTTATGAAGACCAGCCCGTTATTGTTTCGATAGGAAAGTTCGGACCATATATAAAACATAATGATAAATTTTATAACATAGATAAAGCCGAAGACCCTTATCAAATTGACCAAGCACGAGCCATAGAACTAATGACTGCTCAACGCAATAGCGGCGATTTATCTCAACCAAAAGATTTAGGAATTTACGAAGGTTTAGCCGTCAATATTGGCAAAGGTCGCTTTGGCCCATACGTGAAATATGGTGATAAATATTATAATATTGCCAAAGGAACTGACCCAACAACCTTGACAATTGAAGGGGCAATTGAGATAATAAAAGCAAAAAATGCCGCCGAAAGCAATAAAATAATAAGAGAGTACGAAGAAAACAAGACAATTCAGGTATTGAACGGGCAATACGGCCCTTAT
>NZ_JAYWCU010000182.1:0-4217 GCF_043780375.1 Emticicia sp.
GTTTATTTTAAGGCAAGTTTGGAAGTATTTGAGCCCAATGTTGCAAAAACAGTCGTGCAATATGTAATTAAAGTAGTTGATGCGGATAATGCCAATGCGGCATTGAGTAAGAATTATACTTACGTGATTGACTATTCTATTAAACGTTCGGTCAGGAACTTCTTCTATGTGAATAGCCTTGGAGCGGTTGACGAATTGGCAACTTACGGTAAAGGGAGCAAAGAGATTGAGTATTATAAAGATAGTGCAGAAGTTGCACTAACTGATTTGGGGATTGAAGCTCAGGAACAAGATTATAATATTGAGGCAAAAGAGTTTTATGAAGCGGCGACGGGTTTTAGGAGTAAGCGAGAGTTGGCTTACATGAAAGACTTCTTTTTGAGTAGTAATAAATTTGTAAAGAAGCTTGGTCAATGGTTGCCAATTATTCTTTCAACTAAACGGGTAAGGGAAGCCGAAGATGGTCGAAACTTGGCAGGATATAAGTTTGAATATTCGCTGGCATATAAGGATGATAGCCTGAGTGAAGATGACCTGAGTGATATAATTGGCTACCCCCTCCCGCCGCAAGGATTTTTGGGAGGGGGTAATGTTACTCTAAGCATAACAGAGCCTGCAGCAATAGTAATAGATGCGATGCCAACCATTGGTAGCAGTAACGCCGTAAGTAGTAATGGTGTGGCAGTAAGCTTAGCAGGCAAACAAAACATTATTGCAGTTGGTACTGAGCTACAATATATTAGAGGCGATGGCACTTTGGGGACATTGGGTAGCGAAGTTAGTGTATTGGGTGGCAGTGTGTTCGAGGATAAATGGGCTGTAAAAAATACTGCAGAAAACCTTGCTTTAGGTTATGGCAGTGGGAATATTGCAATTGGCAATTTTGAAAATGATAGCTTAACAAAAGTATTGGGGCGTTTTGGTTTAGAAAATGCAGCTAATTTCTTAGGTCAATTCTCAGTCGCAAACATTACAGATAATACTACTTATGTTTTGCCGAATAATCAAATTGCTGGAGTTATAAATATCAACGATTGGAATTATTTGTTGAATAAGCCTATTACTTTTAGCCCTTCGAGTCACTCACATATAATTTCGGAAGTTACCGATTTGCCTGCAACTTTAGAAACCTTCGTGACATTAGGTACAGGTCAAACAATTACAGGTGTTAAGTTATTTACAGGTGGTCGTACAGAGGTTAATCAATTATATTTAAGAGCGGTAACGACTCCGTCGTTAAAATATGCCGCAAGTGCTTACATTAACGCTTATGTTTTAGATACGAATGTTGCTCATATAAAAGTACAGAAAGACCCAACAAACTTCTATCCGCTAAATTTTGAAGCTAGTTCTTATAATTTCCTAAGAGGTAATATTAGTTACGTTGGACAATTAAAACCACAAGGGGTTTCGGGTTCAACAGGAAAAGTTTTGAGAACTGATGGCACAAATGATGCATGGGGCTTTGTCGATTGGTCTGAGTTGACAACTAAACCTGCTAATGTAACTGCTATTGCAGCTTTGACAGGTGGTGGATTTGCAAAACGCTTGACTGATGGGACTTGGCAATTAGACGCAACTCAATATGCAACACAGACTAATTTGGAGGCTAATTATCAACCAAAACTAACAGGGGAGGGATATGTAAAAATAGTTTCTGGTGCGACTACTTATGTGAATAAGGAATTTGTGGACTTGACCACGGCACAAAGTGCAATTGCAGGAGCTAAGAAGTTCACAACTTCGATAGAGGTTTTCAACGAAATTGATAGTAGCTATTTTAGAGTTCAAAATCACATTGTTGTAGGGGTTAATTTTGGAATAAAAATATCACACAATCAAAATTTAGTGTGGAACATTGCGAAAGCAGGTCAAGCAGGGTTTGTCGGGTACACTATGGGGGGTGTAGGCACATCTCCTTCTCATTTTGCTATTTTAAAAAATGGGCTTAGATTAGAAAAAGATTCTACCAATTCCACGGTGATGCCTACTGAATCATTGGATGTAATCGGTAATCAATATATCACAGGAGTTTTTAAACCATCAGGTTCTGCACCAAGTGCCACCAGACAAGTTTTAATGTCGAACGGTACTACTGCAATGCAATATTCAACCGTTGTAGTGTCTGACATTTCTGACTTTTCAGCAGGTTGGAATACAAATTGGGATGCGAAAATGGCATTATCTGCCCTAAATTTTGGAGCGACAGCACAAGTATTGACAGTGAAAAGTGCGACAAAATTTGAGCAAAATATTGAGTTTTCACCTACAATTATTGATAGAGGGCTTGTTTTTGGTAATGGCTATTTCAAAAATAATTCCGCTGGAAATGGCTTTGAGTATAAAAGTTCTACGGCTATTGGGTCGAGCTCCCCCGATTATCGTACTGGGAATTTTAGATTTGTTCAGTTGACCGCAAATAGAACGTGGGATTTGCCGAATTACGATGGCACTTTGACAACTTACGAGAAAATTAATAGTGAGTTTTGGAAATTGGGGAGCAACATAGATATGACTGCTGATGGCGTTTTTGATATTGTTTCAAAATATGATTTAGTAGGCGAAACTTCCGTTCAACGCCCACCTTTCAATTATTTGTGGAAAATTAACGGCACTACAAAAATGCAACTTACACCACAGGGGAACTTGGGCGTAGGTGGTATAACTCCAGAAGCCGTAATTCATGCCCACGCTAATGTGGTTGGAAGTGCCGAAGTGATTGCCTTGAAAGCCAGCAATAATGTAACGAGTGCATATTTTTCAATAGGTATTGATTCTACGAATAATCGTGCTAACCTTTATTCTGGTGGTGAAGTTTGGGCTACTACAATTTCAAAGTTTAAGTTTGGTGTGGCAGATGTTTCGGGATTATGGACGTATTCGGTCATCCCTCAAACAACTGCTGATGCTACAACTGGCAATCAGTTAGTTAGATTGTCGCAAGTTCAAACGCTTCTTTCTGGTGGCTTTGCCGTGAGTACAGCCTGTAAGTTAGTATTTATTGACAATCAGAGTCTTTCAGGTGCTAAAACACAGGGCGGATATACAACTGCTACTAATGACTATGCCTTATTTACTGGACAAAGCACTGCCGCCGAAAATGGTGTGCGAAAATATAATGGAAGCACGTGGGTAAGACCAACCGAAAATGATGCCGATGGAGAAATAAGAGGAAAAGGGCATTTGGTAACAGCAGGGACTTATGCAGCATCGCAATGGGTTAATACCAATGCTTCTTCAATAACGGTAGATACTACCGCAATAACTTATGTTCAATGGACGGCAAGCGAAACCGATCCGACAGTTCCTGCTTATACTAAAACCTTGCTTAGTGCTGCACAATTATTGACCGAAATAAAAACGGTTGATGGTGTAGCTTCGGGTTTAGATTCGCAGTATTTAGGTGGATATAATTATGACAATTACCCCCGAAAGTCTGAAAACGCTACGATTACTGGTAACTGGACACATAGCGGTACACTTACAATTGCAATTCCTTCGGCTTCAACTGATGCCGCTCGAAAAGATTATGTTGATGCTGGATTAGCGACAAAAGTAAGCATTAATGGCAATACTTACGGGGCTGCATTTAGCATTGGAACAGTTGATGGATACAATATTGCTTTGATTCGTGGGAGTGTGACTCAAGCGGTTTTGCGTAGCGATGGAATTGGTGATGTGAAGAAATTGGCAGTTGGTCGTGCAAGTGGATTTGGGAACACATCGTGGGAGGCTACGGCTGTTTTTGGCGGAAACGTGGTTATTGGGGGCAATAATTCGGGTATTCAGGCAAGCTATGATTTGAATATGGTAGCTCATACAACGCTGGACACAGCTAATAATGGCACTCGAAAAAGTAAAATAAAATTTGGATATTATTCGAGTTTTGAATATATCAATCGCTATAATCGTGGAATTGAATATAGTCGGGCGGATGGCTCAATCGTCATTGGGTCGTATTCCGATATTACCGATACTGCCACGACCGCACCTATCGAAGCTTCTTCGTTTTATTTTTCTTCAGATGGAAAAATGGCAATTGGACAGGCTGACTACGAATCAAAAAAACTTCTCGTAAATGGCAATGCCAGAATCAAGGGCGAACTTGATTTGACGGGACGATTGAGCCTAAACGGATCGTACGGAGTTGACCACAATTTTGTGAAATATAACGGCACAAGTGTAGTTTGGGCGGCATTGAACACTGGTGAACTTTC
>NZ_JAYWCU010000183.1:0-19315 GCF_043780375.1 Emticicia sp.
GCTTCAAATTTCGATATGATTTCTATATCTAACAAGATGAAGTAAGATTAATACTTTTTATTCAATTTAACTAATTCAGGGTAGAACCTGAGTCGTAACCACTTATTGAGTGAATGCGTGATTTGAGATTGAGTGAATATTTTTGTTTTTAGAGTTCAATTTTATCTAAAAGAATGATAATATATTACTTTTTTAAGAAAAGATGTGATTTATGTTCTTAGAAGTTTAGATTTGTAGAAATCTTTTTGAGTGAAAATATTTAGTGTCCACTACTTCACTCATACACCCATTGACTCATTGAAAATTGAAAGTTGTCATTATCAAATATAACGCCGGCAATGTACAGTCGGTTATGTATGCCCTCGAACGCATCGGAGCGAGCTACGAACTTTCGGACAGCCCCGAAGTCATTCGTTCTGCCGAGCGAATCATTTTTCCTGGCGTGGGCGAAGCTTCTACTGCTATGAGAAGTTTGCGTGAAAATGGGTTAGACAAAATCATTCCGACCTTGAAACAGCCATTTTTAGGCACTTGCGTAGGAATGCAATTGCTTTGTAAATCATCGGAAGAAAATAATACCGAATGTTTGAATGTTTTTGATGTGCCAATCTTGAAATTTCCAAGAATAAAAGGTTTTAAAGTTCCACAGACTGGGTGGAATGAGATAACACCCCCCTCCGCCCCCGATGGGGGAGCTACAAATTCTTGGATAAATCCTTTGTGTAAAGGCTTGCAAGAAAGTGAGTATGTATATTATAATCATGGGTATTATGCACCGATTTGTGAGTTTACGGTAGCTAAAACTGATTATATTCTTGAATATTCGGCTATTTTGCAGCGAGAAAATTTCTTTGCCGCACAATTTCATTCAGAGATTAGTGGCGATGTAGGTGAAAAGATTTTTAAGAATTTTTTGGAGATTTGATAGTTATATTTACCCTCTAAAATATCACCAAAAATGTACTACCTTCCCCAACTTTTGAGTTAACTTTTAAGTTACCACCGTGCATTTGCATAATTTGTCGGGAAAGGCTTAAACCGATGCCCGAACCTGTTTTTTTAGTTGTATAAAATGGAATAAATATTTTCTCTAAAGCCTCTGGTTCAATACCACTTCCATTATCTGAAATTTCTATAAATCGCTGATTATCAGCCTGGTAAGTTCTTAATTTGATTTCAGAATTTAGTTTGTTTTCTACCGATTCGATGGCATTTTTCATTAGATTTATCAACACCATTTCGATATGTTCGGGGTCTACCACGAGTTCAAAATCATGTTTAAAGTCCGTTTTTAAACAAATCTGTTTCTCTTTAAGTTGTGGTTGAACGAGATTTAGCAAATGATTTACCAAATTTTTTGAGGTGGTTTCCTCAAAAATAGGTTTCGGTATCGTTGTAAATTCACGGTAGGCATTTACAAAATTCATGATGCCTTTACTCCTACTTTCGATGGTTTGTAGGGCTTCTTTTAAATCATCAACGGTTTCTTTTATTTCCTGATTTTCCGACAAATCGGTCTCAATAATTTCTCGCATCGTGCTTGCCAAAGACACAATTGGAGTTACCGAATTCATTATTTCGTGACGAAGTACTTTCGTAAGATTTTGCCAAGCATCCAATTCCTTTTGCTGCAATTCTGATTGAATATTTTGAAGTGAAACCAACTTTATCATTCGTCCACGCAGGCTTACTGTGGTCGAATTTATTGTAATTTGTTGTTCGTTCGATGCTTCATAAAGCGTTTTACTTCCCGAAGGTAAATCTTTCAAAATTTGGTATAAACCAAGATGGCTGCTTTTGTTCAATTCGGAGATATTTCGTAGGCGATAAATGCCCAAAGTACGAAAAGCGGCATTGTTTATCAACTCAATATTGCCAGAAACATCAAAAGACAAAAGTCCTACATTTACATGTTGAACGATGGTATTGATATAATGTAAATTGGCTTCTTTTTCGGCACGAGCTTGTCGAAAAGCGTCTAAAACACCATTTAGTTGTTGGTTTACTTCTTCAAAACTCTTTCCTAATTTATTATCTGCCCGAAACTTTACCGTAAAATCGGCATAGCGAACAGACTCAAAAAAACGAGCTAATTTTCGATTGACAGAAGTTACGTAATTAAAAATGGAGAAAAACATGATACCCACAAAAACACTTGATAACACTACCCATGTCCATTCTTTTTGCATGAAAAAATAAATAATACCTGTCAAAAACAGGCATAAAATACCAACTCTCCAAATGATACCAATAGAAAAATGCTTCATGCTCAATGAGTAACTGCTTTTAGGTACTGTTTTTATAACAACTGGTACTTTAATCAAAGATATTTCATGATTCACTAAATGAAATTGTGATACTAATTCTATTATTAAAAATCTCCTAATCCTTTTTGCACTCTTTTTCTTCGTGATTTTGTTTTAAAATCCTCCGATAAAACACTTATATTTCCATCTACTTCGAGTATTGCTAAATCTACATTTTCAATACTTTTTACACCATGCTCACGCACAGCCGCTTCTAATTCATAAATCGTAAAATCTGCTTTTTCTAAATTTTTTTTTTGTACTGAACCATTGTAAATCAACGTAATAGGCTCTCCTTGAATCAGTTTTCCAATTGGTTGAAACTTATAAATAAGTTTTTTTAGAATAAAATTAGTAATGAACAGTGCTACTGCCGCCACTAATCCACCTTGCAACGAAGTATTTGACCCAACCATTGCATTCTGTACAGCATTACTGATGAGCAAAATAAAAACCAAATCAATTACCGACAATTGAGTTAATTCTTTCTTCCCAAAAAGCCTAATTGCAATAATTATAAAAATATATACTGCCACTGCTCGCAGCATTATGTCAAGATATTGCGTCATAGATAAAATTCTTATTTTTTCAAATGTACACAATCTATCAAGAATAAAAAAAGCAATACTATCTTTTATAACTTGCTTTTTGTCATATTTTTATCTAATCTTGATGCAAAATTCTCTATAAAAGCAACCTTTCAATAAATTTTTACGTAACTACTCAATGGCGAATCATCTGCCAACAGATAAACCCGAAGAATTACTCCTAATGAGTCTAAGAGGTGACCGAAAGAGCCAAGAAAAGCTCTATAGGCAGTTCTATGGGTTTGCTATGAGTGTTTGTTTGCGTTACACAAAAAATAGAGAAGAGGCATTGGAAGTAGTAAATGATGGTTTTTTGAAAGTTTTTACTAAAGGAGACCAATATGACTCGAAGTATCCATTTAAAGCGTGGTTTCGGCGAATTATTGTAAATACTGCCTTAGATTTTTACAGAAGTCAACAAAAGCATTATTTTCACGAAAATATTGAAGAAGCCTACGAAGTTTCTTCCAATGATAGTAGTCCCATGAGCCAACTCAACCATGAAGAGCTAATCGCTATGGTTCAGCAGTTACCGTCGGGTTACAGAATGGTCTTTAACTTATTTGTTATTGATGGATATTCTCACGAAGAAATAGGTAATAAATTAGGTATTTCAGTTGGAACATCCAAATCAAATCTTTCACGAGCAAGGGAAGTGCTACGTAAAATGATTTTGAAAACAGAGAAGGAGTTTGTTAATAGGGCTGATTAATTCACTCGACTGATAATATCCTTAATTTTACCACTAAAATACGATTTTCATAAAGTTTTAGTAATGAATAAACACAAACATGATTTGCCAGACGATGAGTTAGACCACCTTTTCAGAGATTCTGCTGAAAAGATGGATTTTGACTTTGACCCTGACTCATGGACAAAAATGAGCCAAAAGCTCGATGCAGCAAATTTGCCGGCATCGGGCAATAACCAAGCGAAAAATATTTGGTTGAAACGTGGTTTATCCGTTTTGCTTGCTTTATTATTTATAATTGGAGGTTATTATTCGATTAAACTTTTATCTAAGCAAGCAATTACAACGCCTCAAATCAAGCACAAAAATAATGTTGAAATTATAAGCAAAACCCAGTCTGAAAAACATGTAGCAACAGATAAAGTTGGTACAGATAGTTTTAAAAATGATATTTTAGCACAAAACAATTCTTTAAAAAAAGGCATAAATAACTCAGAATCAATTGGTTATAAAAACAAAAAGACTAAAGACAAAATTACCATTGCAACTAAAACTGAAAATAATGAAGAAACTTTAGCCAATAATAAAGTTATAAATTCTTCAAAATCTCAAAAAAGTATTATTGCCAAAAATGAGAACTCAGTAAAGTTATCAGCCAATCAAACATTTACAGAACATACAAAAACTTCAAAAATTAAGACTTCTTTTGTTAATAAATCAAATGATGATTTGGTACATACAACGGAGCCCGAAACAAGTTTGATTGCATCGAAAAATGACATAAATAATGTTTCTGAGAAAAACAGAAAAGGAGTGAAAACTCAAAATTCGAAAACAAATTTAGCTATAAATAACACTCAAACCCCTATGAACCAAGGAAGCGAAAATATATCGCTATCGAATGTGGTTGTGACAAATACAGAGGCGGAAATTGAACGCTGGCAGTTGGGCGAAGTTAAAAACCTTATTTCTAAAAAATCTATTTTCAAATCTAATCTACTATTACCAATAATCGCTTTTGAAAGTCCAAAAGCTGAATTTACCATTTCTACCAGTCCTAATACTGCATTCAAAAGTGGGCTTAACTTCCGATTGGCAATCTCGCCTGATTTTAGTGTGATTCCGAGAAATAGTTTTGCAAAAATAGGCAATAATGGGGCGGTTATATTAGAATATCGCTTCAACAAACATTGGTCACTACAAACAGGTGTAATTAGATCATTAAAACGCTACATTGCTACTCCTGAGCAATATAACTGGAACACCAACTGGAACAACCCAACGCCACTTGTTTTTGTTGATGCAACTTGTAAAATGCTTGATATTCCGTTGAATTTTCGCTATGATATTACCCAAAAAGCCAATAGTCGCTTATTTGCAAGTTCGGGTTTTACAAGTTATATAATGCTCAAAGAGGTTTATCGGTACAACTATAAAGACAATGCTAATCCTAATATTAAATACAGGGAGTGGACTACCAAAACCGGCAATTATCCTTTTAGTGTATTAAATTTTTCTCTTGGTTATGAGCGAAAAATCTTACGTAAACTAAGTTTTCAGGCTGAACCCTTCGTAAAGATTCCGCTTGGAGAGATTGCTTACGGTAAGGTAAAGTTAGCAACTTTAGGAGTGTTCTTCTCAGCAAAATATCCAATTTCAAGGTTTTAAGATTTGCACCGAAAGCATTCGGTATAATATTTGTATGTAGATTCATAGTAAGACCTTCGGTGCAGGGCATATAAAACAATATACTAAAACTTATAATTAGACCGTTTTTATAAAAATCATCTGATAATGAAAAAAATATGCCTGTTTTTAGTGCTTGCAATTAGTAGCACATCTATTTTCGCTCAAAATGCTTCGCCTGTTTCTGAACAATACAATTCGACTTCAAAAAAAGGTGAGTTAGAATGGCTTACTATTCAGGAAGCATATATTCGCACTCAAAAAGAGCCTCGCAAGACAATCATTGATGTTTATACTGCTTGGTGTGGCTGGTGCAAAGTGATGGACAAACAAACTTATACTAATCCCGAAGTGATTGATTATCTGAACAAAAACTTTTACATGGTCAAACTCGATGCCGAATCGAAGCAAGATATTGTCATTGGGAATACAAAATATGTTTTTGACGAAAAAAGTGGAGCTAATCAAGCAGCTTTGGCATTATTACAAGGGAAAATGAGTTATCCAACAACAGTTTTTTTGGATGCTCAATATAACATGATTCAACCCCTACCTGGTTATATGGATGCCAAAGCATTTCATCAAATTGTTACTTATTTGGGCGGAGATTATAACAAAAAAGAGCCTTTCGAACAATACAAAGAAGGTACGTATAAAGAAGTTTATAAGGCAGTATTGGTAAAGCTATAATTGATTTATATACAAAAAAATGAATCCGACTTTTTATTACAAAAGTCGGATTTTTTGGTTCTTCATAGCTTAAGTCATTGTCTGAATTTAGCACCGAAAATCTGATTTACCCCAATTCTCATAATTTTATTTATGAAGGAAGTATTCTTTTTGTGTGACAGCAGATGTTGTATTGGATTCATGTAAAAGCTGACTTGTATAAAAAGTTAGCTTTTAGTTTTTCATGATAATAACAATATTACAACAAAGGTATAGCTACCAACTATAAGCTCATAGAGGGAAACTACTTGAATCAATAAGGGGTTTTACGTAGTTTATAATTATTGTAAAAGATAAAAGCCAAAAATCAACGATTAAGGCTCAATTTTGTAGCAGAATCAGCTTCTTGCATAAGACCTTCGGGAGTCATTATTCCTTCGATACGGTGCAAAACCTGCCCATCGGGACTTATAAATAAATAAGTAGGATATGAGTCTACTCGGTAAACAATGCCTACGTTTACACCTTCAAATGACTCGCCATCTACTTTATAATTGAGGAATTTTTTATTGAATTTTTCGGTAACTCTGGCATCTTTAAATGTGTTTTCGTCCATCCATTTACACGGCCCACACCACGTAGTATATACATCTACAAATAAAACTTTCCGTTGGAGTTTCGCCTCTGCCAACATTTGCTTCATTGTTTTATCTGTATTTTTAACAAAATTTATTTTTTTGATACTTTCACGACTACAAGCATACACCAATACAATGAGGCTCAGTACACTCAATGCCAAAATTATTTTTTTCATTGCAAATGTTATTTTTTCCGCAATTCTACTACAAATTTCTTACCTTTTTAATAAAATAGCTGAATTTATTGAGTTTTTTATCGTTGAAACAAAGCCGAAAGGAATGATAAAAAAATAGGCATACGCCGAAACGCATGCCAAATATATCAAACTGTATAATTTCTATGGTCAATATCAACTATTTCTTCTCAGCCAATTCCGTAATTTTTTGATGAATCATCACTTGGTTCGACATGATTTTTGAGAATCCTCTCACGTCATCGCCACTCCAAGCGTTGTTCATTTCGCCATAGCTGCCAAATACTGGCGACATCAAGTCGTAATCTGATTTTATACCTAACAATTGGAAATTATACTGAGAAAGTTGTACACGCACTTCGCCAGTTACATGCGATTGCATACTTTCCAAAAACTTCTCAATATCACGCAATAAAGGCTCTAAAAATTGTCCTTCGTGGAGCATCATTCCGTACCATTCGGCCAAGTTTTGTTTCCAATACTGTTGCCATTTTGATAAAACGTGTTTTTCTAATAAATGATGAGCTTTGATAATAATTAAGGGAGCAGCAGCTTCAAAACCTACACGTCCTTTGATTCCAATGATGGTATCGCCCACGTGAATATCACGCCCGATGCCATAAGGAGAAGCCAATTCCGACAAACGACGTATGGCATCTACCGGATTTTTGAATCTTTTACCATTCACACCTTTCAACTCACCTTTGGTAAATTGTAAAGAAATTTCTGAAGATTTTTTCTTTGTAACTTGTGTCGGAAAAGCACTTTCTGGCAAAAAATCATACGAATTCAAAGTTTCACGACCACCTACCGAAGTTCCCCACAAACCTTTATTAATTGAGTAAGCAGCTTTGTGCCATTCACGCACTACACCTTTCGATTTTAGGTAATCGATTTCAGCTTCACGAGATAATTTCAAATCTCTGATTGGCGTAATTACTTCTGCATTAGGTAACACAATTCTGAAAACCATGTCAAAACGCACTTGGTCGTTTCCTGCACCCGTACTTCCATGAGCTACGGCTTCTGCCCCAACTTGCTTGGCATATTCTGCTACCGCAACCGCCTGAAACATACGCTCGGCACTTACTGAAAGCGGATAAGTATTGTTTTTTAATACATTGCCATAAACCAAATAACGAATACATTTTTGGTAATATTCGTCCACCATGCGAGCTGTAAAATGGTTTGTTACACCCAATTCGTAGGCTTTTTTCTCAATATCTTTTATTTCGTCTTCGGTAAATCCGCCTGTATCAACCAAAACAGAATGAACTTCATGACCTAAATCTTCGGTCAAATATTTTACACAAAAGGAAGTATCCAAACCTCCACTGTATGCCAAAACAACTTTCATAAGCCTGAACTTGCTCTAAAATGAGCATATTTTTTAGAATTCAACAAAATTTCTCCGCAAAAATAGGACATATTGGGGTAAAAACAATGAGTGTATGATAGAATGAGCGAATGAATGAGTTGTAAATTCAGAAAAACATTCATTCAAAATTATATTTTATCTCGGTACTGTAAAATACATAAACGTTCCGATGCTGGCAAAAACGATATTTGGTAGCCAAACTGCCAAAAGTGGTGGCATATTACCCGATTCGGCAATGCCTTTCGACATAATATAGAAAAGAATATAGACAAATGCTAACACAAAGCCAATAGCAATCTGAAAACCAACGCCTCCACGTGCCTTGCGAGCCGATACAATTAAGCCCATCAATGACAAAATAATAACTGCAAATGGCGTGGCTATTCGTTGGTAAAACTCTATTTGAAATGACTCAATTCCTTCTGCTCCTCTACTTTTTATCAAGGCGATTCTATCTCGTAATTCTGGCACCGTAAAGGTTTCGTAAACATTATGGTCACTTTCAAAATCGCTTGGCGATAAGTTTATCACCGTATCTTTTGAGGCAATCGAATAGAGCATTTTGTCTTTCATTATACCTAAAGTACGAATTTTATAATCCGAAATCTTCCAGCGTTTTGTGCTGTCATTCCATTCGATTCGCTTGGCAGAAAGTTTTTCTACGAGTTTATTATTGATAATTTTTTCGAGCGTAAAATCATAGCCTGTTTTGGTTTCATTATTGTAACTCGACATATAAGCGTATGTATTGGGAGCTACGGCGGTATGAAAATCTCGGTCGGAGAAATAAAACTTGTCGTTGATATAAACACTTTCAAAAGCAAGTCTAACCTTATTGGCTCGTGGCAATATCCAGCCAACCATCGCAAAAGAAAGAACAGCAATAACTGATGCACCCATCAAATAAGGCACCATTAAGCGTCTAAAACTCGTGCCACTACTCAAAATCGCTACGATTTCAGAGTGTGCAGCCATTTGTGCGGTAAAGAAAACCGTCGAAATAAAAATCATCAACGGGCTAATATAATTTGCCCAATAAGGGGCGAGATTGGCATAATAGGACAGTAAAATTGCTCGCATCGGAGCTTTTTTTTGGATAAAATCATCATTTTTTTCTACAAAATCAATTACCATGATGATAAGCACGATAACCAGAACTGCAAAAAAATATGTTTTGAGGAAGCGTTTGATTAAATATTTATCAAGAATTTTCATACCCCTAACCGCTGCGGCGGACCGTCCCTAAAGGGGAATTAAAAAAAGAAATTGAAACACAAAGATAAACATTGTGAAATAGGCAATTGGTTTTATTAAGAATTATTAACGCTCGAAACTTGTAGGGGTTTTTCAAACCTTGCAGGTTTAAACTACGTATTTTGAGCTTTTACTAACAAATTTCTTGCTACTTCATTACTTACAAAAAGAGAAATGTTTTCATTCAACAAAATGCTATATGACTTGTCGAACTGGCTAATTTCCAGCACTTTAAGGCTACAGCCAAGTGTAATTTGGTGCTTGTCGAGGTGTTGCAAAAATGCAGGGGAATGAGCAGAAACGCCCATCATTACAACTGACTGATTTAATGGAATTTCGGACAATTTTTGATAACTCACCGAAGGCATTTTTCCTTTAGCATCAGGAATTGGGTCGCCATGCGGGTCGAATTTGGGGCTTCCCAGAAATTTATCTAAACTTTCTGTCAATTCTTTTGAATTAATATGCTCCAATTGTTCGGCAATGTCATGAATTTCGTCCCATCCAAAACCCAATTTTTCTACCAAAAAAACCTCCCAAAGTCGATGTTTACGAATCACTGCCAAAGCAATTTGCTGCCCTTCAACAGTAAGTGTTACCCCCTGATACTTGCGATAATTGATATAGTTTTTCTCTGCCAACTTGCGTAGCATATCCGACACCGATGCCGCTTTGGTTTGCGTATGCTCGGCTAACTCATTAGTACTCACCTCATTACCGCCGTTTTGTTCGGTGAGTAAGTAGATGATTTTCAGGTAATTTTCTTCTGTGAAAGAAATCATGTCGTTAATCAATAGCCATTAGACTATAGTCGATGGTTAAAAAAATAGCTGTCTGCTAATTTATCTGATTCATTACAAAGCTACAATTTTAGTCTAATCAAACAAAATTTAGACAAATCTAAAAATTTATTTTGACAAATAATTTTTTTGTTTTATGTTTGTATTGAAATTAATAAAGTACGAATAAAAAATGGAAGAACCACTTGATATAAACAAAAATAAGGCTTGGAAATATGTTACCAATAAAGTTTCCTTACCTGAAGTTCATGCTACGATAAATGTACCTAAATATGGTAGTTTTTGGAAAAAATTAGCTGCATTTACAGGGCCAGGTTTAATGGTTGCGGTTGGTTATATGGATCCTGGTAATTGGGCTACTGATATTGCAGGTGGAGCAAAATTTGGTTATACTTTACTTTCAGTTATTCTGATTTCTAATCTTTTTGCTATGCTTTTGCAGCATTTATCTTTAAAATTGGGTGTTGCAACTGAGCGAGATTTAGCTCAAGCTTGTCGAGATTCTTACTCAAGACCAGTGTCGTTTGTTTTATGGATTTTGGCAGAAATAGCTATAGCTGCTTGCGACTTGGCAGAAGTTATTGGAGCAGCGATTGCCTTAAATTTGCTTTTTAATATCCCACTTACGTATGGCGTCGTGATAACTGCTATTGACGTAATTTTCATATTATTTCTACAAAACAAAGGTTTTCGTATCATTGAAGTCATTGTTGCAGGTTTGATTTTAATAATTTTACTATGTTTTGGGTACGAAATATTGGCTTCTAATCCAGATTTTGTTGCCGTTTCAAAAGGTTTTATACCGAGTAGTCAGATTGTTACAAACCCCGAAATGCTATACATTGCTATCGGTATTTTGGGAGCAACCGTTATGCCGCATAATTTGTATCTTCATTCGAGTATTATTCAAACTCGAAAAATAGAAAATACGTATGATGCCAAAAAAAGTGCCATTAAGTTTGGCACTATTGATTCGACTGCTTCATTATTTATAGCCTTCTTTATAAACGCCGCTATTTTGATAATGGCAGCCGCAACTTTTCATTTTTCGGGAAACAACCAAGTTGCCGATATTACAGATGCTTATCATTTGCTTGACCCGCTTTTGGGGGTAAAATTAGCTGGATTGTTTTTCGCAGTTGCTTTATTGGCAGCAGGTCAAAATTCTACGCTAACAGGTACGTTGGCAGGGCAAATTATCATGGAAGGTTTTTTAAATATCCGTCTAAAACCGTGGCTTAGAAGGCTGTTAACCAGACTTGTAGCAATTGTTCCTGCTTTGATTGTTGCTGTTATTTATGGAGAAAAAGGCACTACCGATTTATTAATTTTAAGCCAAGTTATTTTGTCTTTACAGTTGAGTTTTGCGGTTGTGCCTTTAGTAATGTTTACATCTGATAAGCTCAAAATGGGAGAATTTGCCAACCCAACTTACGTAAAATATACCGCTTGGATAGTAACCTTCATCATTATTGCCTTAAATAGCTATTTGCTTATTGATACAATATTTTAACTAAATAAGGCTTCGTTTAAAACGAAGCCTTATTTGTTTTGAAGGATTAGGCAATTCGTCGTAACTGAGCTAATCAATAAACCTTCTCATAATACTCAGCTGCCATGCGGTCAGAATCGAAGAACGCATTTACGTCATTCATGCTTTGCAAAACCATTTTTTGCCAATCGGCTGGGCGGTCATAATAGGCTGGTAGAATCTTGTTTTCGAGCATATCGAGCATATTGCTAATGTCGGTATTGTCTCGCTCCCACTCTGGAAAATGTGGTGCTTCTGGTACAATGAATGAGTTGCTTTCATTAGCAAATTCACAAACCCAACCATCAAACGTAGAAAAGTTGAGCGAAGCATTCATCGCAGCTGTCATGCCACTTGTGCCTGATGCTTCTCTTGTTACGATAGGCGTATTGAGCCAAACATCAGAGCCATCTTTAATTAGTTTTGAAAGACTCAATTCATGCCCAGTGAGTACTGCCATATTTGGGTACAAATGACTCAAATAATAAAGCTGATTAAACGTATTTATTGCTCCACCATCAAACGGATAAGGTTTTCCTGCCCAAATAAATTGAATCGGGTATTTTGAATTATTCATTAAACGTGCAAAACGCTCTCTATCACGAGTCAATAACTCGGGACGTTTATAAGCAGCAAAGCGTCTTGCCCAAATAATTGTCATTACATTTTCATCAAAAATTTTACCCGATTGGTCGGCAACAGTTTTGAAAAGTACCGATTTTAATTCTTTTTTGCGACTATCAATCGTTTCTACATCTCCTTTTTTTCGTGCTTTTTCTAAGATCTCATCTGCCCAATAAAGATTATTTTGAGCATTGGTGACGTGCGTAATCTCACATATACCGTCGTAACCGCCCCACATTTTGCGAGAAACGTCTCCATGAAGTTTTGAAACAGCATTGGCTTTTCTGCTCAAACGCAGAGCAACCAAAGAATGATTAAAAACATCATCTTTAATTCCCGAAATTTTACGAACTTCTTTCATTGACACACCGTCAAAGAAGTTCATACTTTCAAGTAAATTAATATCGTGCTTCTCATTTCCAGCTTCTTCGGGTGTATGAGTTGTAAAAACCAAGCGTTTTTTTAAGTCAGCAACTTTTCCAAATTTTTTGTATAAATGAAATGCCCCCGAAAGTGCATGGGCTTCATTGAAATGATAAACTTCTGGTTCGTAGTTAATTTTGTCTAAAAAAGTTGTTCCACCAATACCCAAAATCATACACTGAGCTACTTTTGTAGAAGCATCGGTATCGTAAAGATGGTAAGAAAGCGACCTTGCCCAAGTATCATTTCCGTCGGTATCGGTTGTCAAGAAAAACATCGGCACAGTGCCAAAGGTTGTTGGCGGAAGAAAATATGTTGCTATCCAAACTGAACGGTTTTGAATATTCATTTGAAAACGAACGCCTGTATCTTGCAAAAAACTATACATTTTCTCACGAAATTGTACCGCCATACTATTATCGGTATTGCGAACTTGGTCATAGTAACCAAATTTCCAAAGCATACCGATTCCAATAAGGTTTTGTTTGGTTTGGTAAGCACTTCGCATGTGCGAGCCGGCCAAAAACCCTAAACCACCCGAATAGGTCTTGAGAGCTTGATCAATGGCAAATTCCATTGAAAAATAAACGACAGATTTTTTGAACTCTGGGGCAAAAGAATAGGGATGAGTAAATTGCTCAGGGAGATTTTCCATTTTTGTCATAGGTTATTTTCGTCCTACAAAAGTACGGAAAAATTATAAGATTTATGAACCCTTTTGATGAAAAAGCCAAGTGCCAAATTTTGTTTTTTTATGAATTAGTATAAATTTGACAATAATCTCTTAACAAAAGTATATGAAATGTCCAATTATTGTTTCAGATAAAGCTATTTTGAGTAGTAAGCTTTGTAATTAATCCTACCATCTCACTTGCCCATCGCCCAAAACAATCCATTTTTCAGTAACGAGTTTTTCGAGGGCAAAAGGGCCCCGTGCATGAAGTTTTTGTGTAGAAATGCCGATTTCTGCTCCTAAACCAAACTGTCCACCATCGGTAAATCTGGTTGAAGCGTTGTGATAGACGGCAGCAGCATCAACTTCTGACAGAAATTTTTCGGCAAAAGCTTGATTTTTCGTCAAAATTGCTTCCGAATGTCTCGAAGAAAATGCTTGAATGTGTGCCAGTGCTTCGTCAATATCTTTGACGGTTTTGATAGAAATTTTGTAATCTAACCATTCTTTGCCAAAATCCTCTTCTTGGGCTTTATGCAATTTTTGGTAGCCAATTTTCTCAAAAACTGCAAAAGAGGCTTTATCGGCATAAATTTCTACATTCCATTTTTTGAAATCCTCGACTAACATTGGCAAAAATTGGTCAATAATTGCCTCATCAATAATCGCACAATCTAATGAATTACAAACCGACGGACGAGAAACCCTTGCATTGACAATGATTTCTTTGGCTTTTACTAAATCTGCCGATTTTTCAACATACGTATGCACCACGCCTGCTCCCGTTTCGATGGTCGGAATGAGTGAATTTTTACGCACAAACTGAATCAAAGCATCCGAGCCTCTTGGAATGATAATATCTACAAAACGGGTCGCTTTTAAGAGTTCTTCGGTAAATTTTCGGTCGGTTGGCAAAAGTAAAACCGCTTCATTGACAATTCCAAATTGATTTAATGCTTGATGAATAAGCGAAACTAAGCATTGATTAGAAAAATGTGCTTCTTTTCCACCTTTTAGCACACAGGCATTACCCGAACGCAAACACAACGAAGCCACATCAATCGTAACATTTGGACGAGATTCATAAATCACGCCTACAACGCCCATCGGCACAGCTATCTTCCTGATATTCAAGCCATTATCTAAATTTATTTCAACCAAAATCTCGCCTGTTGGGTCGGGCAAAAGTGCCACTTCACGCAACGAATCAGCCAAGCCTTCAATACGATTTTCATTCAAAAGTAAACGATCATATTTTGTGTCGGCTTTGTCCATTAAGTCTAAATCTTTCTGATTTTCAGACATAATCACCGCTTTCGATTGCTCTACAATTTCAGCTAAATAATTAAGTAAAGAACTTCGTTGGGCATCAGAAAGCCGACGAACTGCGGCAGCCGCTTGTTGTGTTTTCTGTAAAAGAGGAAGAATTGAGGTCATATTTTTTTGCTTTCGATTATCAGCAGTCGGCTATCAGTCATTTAATAACACAATGTTTTTGTAAAAAAAGTCAAATGCCGATAGCCAAATGCACATATCTTTGCTTTTTTTTCATTTATTCCCCAACAAAAACATTGCCTTAACTTTAATTTTTCGTAAAATTACACCGCAATAAGCTACAATCAAAAAGAATAAACTCTGACTTATTATGTTTACCGAAAAGGACCTTAATCTAATACAAGCCCGTGGGGCAAATCTCGAAACGATTCAAGAGCAAATCGAAAACTTTAAAAATGGTTTTCCGTATCTCAATGTTGTCAAAGCTGCGACCATTGATGATGGCATGATTCATTTGGGAGATACCAAAGCAGCTAAGTTGGCAAAAGATTTTGATGACCAAGCGTTTAAACTCAAATTATTGAAGTTTGTACCCGCTTCTGGGGCGGCTTCACGTATGTTTAAATCGCTTTTTGCTGCTTTAGAAGAAGAAAAAATTGACAAATCTGTCAATGAATTTTTGGAACGCTTACAAGAATTTGCTTTCTACAATAGTTTGTCGAAACTCGTTGGTTCAGAGGCTACCGATTATAAAACAGCACTAAAATATTTATTGACAGATGCAGGTCTTGATTACGGAAGTTTACCAAAAGGCTTGCTTGAATTTCATAAATACAGCAAAATAACTCGCACACCTGCCGAAGAACATTTGGTTGAAGGAGCAAAATATGCTAACTCCAATGGCAAAGTAAATCTGCATTTTACGGTTTCGCCCGAACACCGAAGCAAGTTTAATGCTCTGATAGACAGTGTTTTAGCAAGTTATGAAGAAAAACATGGCGTTAAATACAGTATAAGTTTTTCAGAACAAAAGCCTTCGACTGATACCATTGCGGTAAATTTAGATAATACTCCTTTTCGCAATGCAAATGGTGATTTACTTTTCCGCCCAGCAGGACATGGGGCTTTACTCGAAAACCTCAACGACCAAGATGCTGATGTCGTTTTTATCAAAAATATTGATAATGTTGTGCCTGATAGTTTGAAAAAACAAACGGTTATTTATAAAAAAGCCTTAGCAAGTTTATTGGTAAGTTACCAAGAAGCTATTTTTGCTTTCTTGAAAATGATTGATGGAGTGAAAATGAAAGAAGTCGATGTAGAAGAAATGGCAGCTTTTCTCGAAAATGAGCTTTGTATATTGCCTCCTGATGGTTTTGACGACCTTTCTTTGGAAGAACAAATTGAGTATTGTCGAACAAAACTCAACCGCCCATTAAGAATTTGTGGCATGGTTCAAAATGTTGGTGAGCCTGGTGGTGGTCCATTTTGGGCAAAAAATGCTGACGGTTCAACTTCACTTCAAGTAGTAGAATCGGCTCAAATTGATTTGAAAAATCCAGCCCAAAAAGAAATTTTTGAGAAAGCAACGCACTTCAATCCCGTTGATTTGATTTGTGCCATGAAAGATTACAAAGGTCAAAAATTCAACCTTTTGAACTTCCGTGACCCAAAAACTGGTTTCAATACTCAAAAATCGCAAAATGGACGTGATCTAAAAGCACAAGAACTACCGGGACTTTGGAACGGTGCAATGGCAAATTGGAATACATTATTTGTGGAAGTGCCATTGATTACTTTCAATCCTGTGAAAACTGTCAATGATTTATTAAGGCCTGAACACCAATAATTTAATGGTTAATTAAAGGCTTTTTTTTAGTAAATTTCGACTATAGTTTATTGACAATCTACTAACAAATGACTTCTTTAAATATTGATACGCCTACCTCAGTTAGACACGGTGAAGAATTGGATTTGTTGCGATTGAACGATTTTATTCAATCGCAACTATCTGATTTTGAGGCAATTACCGAAATTTCTCAATTTTCGGGAGGATATTCTAATCTGACGTATTTCTTGAAAACGGCTAATAAGGAATACGTACTTCGCCGTCCACCTTTTGGTGCAAAAGACATCAAAGGCGGACATGACATGGGTAGAGAGTATAAAATTTTGAGTGCAGTAAGAGCATCGGGCTATAATAAAATTCCAAATCCTGTTATTTTTTCGGAAGATGAATCGGTTATGGGTTGTCCATTTTATATCATGGAACGAGTACAAGGAGTTATTTTGCGAGCAAAAGATGCCCCCAAGTTAATGGCTTCGGTTGCTCCCGAAGAAATGCAAAAATTATCGGAAGCTCTTTGTGATAATTTGGCAGATTTGCACGCCATTAATATTGAATCAACAGGGCTGATAAATATCGGAAAACCCGAAGGCTATATTCAGCGACAAGTAGAAGGCTGGCATAAACGTTATTTGGCTTCACAAACCGACGAGATTGCTAACATGGATAATTTGGCGAATTGGTTGAAAGCAAACTTACCCACTGAAGGAAAACCAACGCTTATTCACAACGATTATAAATATGACAATGTAGTGCTAAATGCCAACAATTTGTCAGAAATCGTAGCCGTTTTAGACTGGGAAATGACAACCGTTGGCGACCCAATGATGGATTTAGGTACATCTCTATCTTATTGGGCAGAGGAAAATGATGGAGCTTTTGAGAAAAACTTCAATCTTTCGTGGGTTGCAGGAAACCTCACTCGCCAAGAATTTGCTGACCGATACGCCGAAAAAAGTGGGCGATATGTATCAAATATCTTATATTTCTATGTTTTTGGCTTATTCAAAAACTCAGTAGTAATTCAACAAATTTATAGCCGCTACAAAAAAGGCTTAACCACAGACCCACGCTTTGCCGACCTTATTTTTGGCGTACACGCCCTTTCAAAAAAAGGAGCTTTGTCGGTGGAGAAAGGAAAGATGGTTTGAGAAGTTTTGCTACAAATTTATGACTTTTACTTCATCAACTCCGCATAATGCTTATAAAACAAAGGAATCGTTTCGATGCCTTTGAAGAAATTGAATAGTCCGTAATGTTCATTTGGTGAGTGTAGTGCATCAGAATCTAAGCCAAAACCAAAGAGAATAGATTTCAAACCTAATTCTTGCTCAAACAAAGCCACAATCGGAATACTGCCACCGCCACGTGTAGGCACTGGTTTTTGTCCCCAAGCCTCTTCCATGGCAAGCATTGCCGCATTATAACCTGGCGAATCTGTCGGTGTTACATAAGGTTGTCCACCGTGGTGGCGGCTTACTTTTACTTTAACTGTATTTGGAGCAATGGCTTTGAAGTGAGTTTCAAAAAGTTCAGCAATTTCTTCCCAATCTTGGTGCGGCACTAATCGCATTGATATTTTCGCAAAAGCTTTTGAAGGTAAAACAGTTTTCGAACCTTCGCCCGTATATCCTCCCCAAATGCCATTTACATCAAGTGTTGGGCGAATAGACGCTCGCTCACGAGTGGTATAACCCTTTTCTCCATTAACATCGGCAATATCAAGGTCAAGTTTATATTCCTCCAAATTAAATGGAGCAGCTTCTAATTCATTTCTTTCTTCTTGCGAGAGTTCGTCAACTTTGTCATAAAAACCTTTTACCATAACTTTTCCATCAGCATCGTGCAACGAAGCTATCATTTGGCAAAGCACATTTACAGGATTTGCCACTGCTCCGCCATAAACACCTGAGTGTAAATCACGATTTGGGCCAGTTACGGCAACTTCCATATAAGTCAAACCACGCAACCCTGTTTCGACTGATGGAATATCGTTGGCAATGATTGAAGTATCAGAAATTAAAATTAAATCGGCTGCGAGTTTTTCTTTGTTTGCTTTTACAAAAACGCCTAAGTTTTCAGAACCAATCTCCTCTTCACCTTCAAACATTATTTTTACATTACAAGGCAAACCACCATCAGCCAACATCATTTCGATGGCTTTTACGTGCATATAAATTTGCCCTTTGTCGTCGCAAGAGCCACGAGCAAAAATTGCTCCGTCAGGATGATTTTTTGTTACTTTGATAGTTGGCTTAAATGGCGGAGAATCCCACAATTCGTAAGGGTCGGCAGGTTGAACGTCGTAGTGTCCATAAACCAAAATGGTTGGTAATGAGGTATTTACGATTTTCTCGGCATAAACAATAGGATGTCCTGCAGTCGGGCAAATCTCGGCTTTGTCGAGTCCTGCTGCTAATAATTTTTCTTTGATATATTCAGCCGCATGGAGCATATCTGGCTGAAATTTTGAATCAGCACTTACTGAAGGTATACGCAAAAAATCAAAAAGTTCGCTTAGAAAACGGTCTTTATTTTGTTCGATATAAGTGTTCATTATGAGCCTGTTTAAACTTAAAAAAATCTCCGATTATTGCTTTAATTTACGCCTTACTTTTTGTCTTGATACAAAAAGGTAACAGCGGCGGCTGACTGTAAAAAAATCAAGAAAATTTAATCGTAGCGGCAATCCGCCTCGCTGTCACTCGAACAGTAAATTTTCGGGCTTGGCTTCTAAAAA
>NZ_JAYWCU010000184.1:0-55127 GCF_043780375.1 Emticicia sp.
GACAAACCAAAAACCAGCAAAATTGAAGGTCAAAACGCTGATTTTATGGAAAAAATGTATGAAGTCCGTTATCCTGATGTAGATGAAGACACAACAGGAATTGTATCTTATCGAGTTATTGATTCGACTCAGAAAGTAGCAATGGTTGATATTCGCTCTTTTATGTATGACATGAAAAACCTTGGAAAAGGTAATTTTGAAGGCGAAACACGCAAGATTTTCAGAAAACTACAAGAGAACAACATAGAAAATTTGATACTTGATTTGCGTGGAAATTCGGGTGGAATTATTGATTATTCTATCTTTTTTCTTCGCTATTTTGTCAATCAACCATTCGACGCTTATAAATTAGGTTTTCGAGATGAAGGCTTGCAACGATTGAAACAAGACTATAAGAAATTTGATAGTTATCGTGCTAAAGAAGCTACGTCGAGGCTCAATGCTGAATTTACGATTCGAGACAAGGAGGGGTATTTACAAAGTAAATATTACCAAAAACAACGTCCGCACGACGAGTTTCTCTACAATAAAAATGTGTACGTTTTGATGAATGGTGGTACTTTCTCAGCCGCCGCATTATTAGTTTCAAAATTGCATAATATGGACGTTGGAACTTATGTAGGCATGACTTGCGGAGGTGCATACGATGGCTGCTCAGCAGCACAATTTTCGTCTATTCAACTACCTAATACAGCGTTAGAAATTTCATTACCGCTTGGCAGAATTCTTTATAATATTGATTCAAAAAAGTATAATAAACCCATTTTACAGCCCGATTTTGAAGTCAATCCAAACCTTGAAGATTTCCTAAAAAATGAAGATACCGTATTGAAATTTACTTTGAATTTGATTAAAAACAAGGTTAAGATAAGATAAAATTTAGTGAATAGGTAATTTTCGGATTGAGTGATTTTTTTTAAATATTTTACTCACAAAATCAATCACTCACTAAAATTGCATGGTCACTAAATCGTAAATCACTCAATCAAAAACCACTTAATTGCCTAATGAAGCAACTATTTCTACTTTTTTTACTTACCTCCTTATTCGTTCACGCCCAAAACAAAAAGACAATTTTCACTCCCGAAGAAGTCAAACAAGATATGTCTTTCTTGAAAAAAAGGTTTGAAAAAATTCATCCAGGAATGTACTATTATGTAAACAAAGAGGCTTATAACAAAATGTACGATTCGTTGTATAATACTGTTAATCAGCCACTTAGCTATTTGGAAACTTACCGTGTGCTTTCTATATTAGTTACTAATGTAATGGATGGACATACAAATATAAAATTTGACAAAACCAGATTTGATGTAAAAAAGGCAAAATATGTACCTTTTTATCTTCGTAAAATTAATAACAAATATTATATTTCGCTCAACTATGCCCGTGATTCCACTATTTTGCGAGGCTCTGAGGTTTTGGCTTTCAATGACGAACCAATCAACAATCTGATGGAAAAACTAAGATCTTATGTTTCGAGTGATATTGGCAATGAGGCAGTAAAAAACTATTCTACAACAGGGGCTTTTCCAAGCTATTTTATGAAAAAATATGGCGAACTTGATTCTATCAAAATCACCTATCGTTTACCTAACAATGATTCTATTATTTCTAAAAAAGTTGCCTGTCTGACAAATGCAGAAATCAATAAGACCTCAACTAAACGCTATAAATATTTGACAAGACCAAATTTGGCTCTGAAAATTATTGATAGCGTCAATCATATTGCCAAATTCGACATTACGGAGTTTACTATGACGAGCAAGTTTTTTGATTTAAATAATCGAAAATTTAAGCGAGTTTTGCGAGCAAGATTCAGTGAAATCAAGAAACTAAAAGTAGAGCATTTGATTATTGATTTCAGAGCCAACGGCGGGGGATATATCCCAAATGTAGGCCGTTTTTTAAAGTATCTTTCACCCAAACCTTTCACTTTGGTCGATACAATCTCATTCAAGAAAAAAGCCTATTTCACTCTTTTCAAGCCGCAATGGTTTGGGCCTCCGTTGGTGATGTGGATGGCTTTTCCGAAACGTAAAGGTGAGTTTATGTACCGAGTAAATAAGAAAAATAACAAACAAAAGCCCGAAAAACACTTAGCTTACCGAGGAAAAACCTATTTTATTACGGACCCTGGCTGTTACTCTGCCACAACTTTTGCACTCAGTTTAGCAAAAGATTTAGGCATTCCTGAAAAAATCATTGGTCAGCAAGTTGGTGGTGCAAGCTGGGGAAGTTTTGCAGTCAATTGGCAAGATTTTAAACTACCAAACACCAAATACATCGTGCATACACCATTAATGAAAATGAACCACCGATTGAACCAAGCTAATAAAGATTTTTTCCTGCAACCCGATTACAAAATAAATCGTAATACAGAAGAATTGATAAAAAACAATACCAGTGTCATTGATTTTACTGTTGAGTTGATAAAGACACAGAAGGCGGTGGGTGTGAAGTAAATATGAGTTGTAAGTCGGTTATATTCATGAAATATAACCGACTTATTATTTAAACAGTCAAAGAAGGGAATAAATCATACTTTACTGTATATGAATTTCCATCGCCATAGTACAAGTCGGTACCGCCTTCTGGATTTTTGATACAAACAATCGCTACAAGGCAATCGGCTTGTCTATCGCTCGAAAAACGCATAAATTCTGATATTTGCTCATTTGAAAAGACACTTTTTGGAAAAGCCTCAGTATCACTAATATTCACAAATACCAGCGTCTTGACCTCGTTTTTAACTGCTATCAGTTGTGGCATTGACATAAAATCATCGTCAATTGGTTCAGCTAAATAATTTGATTTCTCCAAATCTTCTTTTACAAACATTGTACCTTCGTAAAAAATTGCTTCGGGCGACATTCTTTTCTTTGTTGAAATAGACTCATTTGACTCGTGAACACTCTTATCCATTTTATAATAAATTAAGGTTGATTACAATTATAAAAAATTACCTCCGATTCAGCAACCAGCCCGTCACACTATAACGTTCGGCAAAGGTTTCTGTTACTTCATGGTCAAGCTTTTCACTTTCAAAACACACCAAACGCCCTGCCAATGGAGTAATAGTAATGGCTTTTTCAACACCATTTTCTTGTGCATAGATAATTAAATTCCCACCGTTTTCAGGAATCCAATGTGTATTTAAATAGTAAATCACCGACAAAACTCTGCCTTTTTGAGTTTGAAAAGTATCTCTGTGACGGCGATAATACTTCCCGACATCATATTTTGCAAAATGAATTTCGGTGTCTTTGATTCCTAAATAGCAAGTTTGGTTAAGGTAATCAACAAAAGCCTGATTTTTGTCGAGAAGCATTCGTTCGGCAGCATCAATTGAATTTGTCTCAAGCCATAAAATCTCATCACCTCTCACGAGTGATGCCTTATGCACTTCGCTTTGTTTGCCAATGCTTGCCTCCCTAAACTTCCCCGATTTGTAACGTTGAGCAAAGGTCTCTAAAAGATTTTCGACTTCATTCGATTCCAAAAAATCATCACAAATAGCATAGCCTTTGGCCACAATTCCTTCGATAAGGAATTCAAATTGTTGTTCTTGAGTCATTTTTGCCTAAAAAACCTTGTTAGTCTTGCAGATTTACAAGGTTTTTTGGGCTTGAGGTAAAGGTAAAGAATTGTTTTCCACTAAAAACGAATTTTCACAAGAATCTTTAAAAAATAACCTTCTCATTATATCACAAAACTTTTCAAATCACGAAAAATTCGTAAATTCGAGCAGTTTTTAATTACACTCTCAAAAACCTCGAGATGGCAAATAAAATTTCTTTCAAAAGTAAATCTGCCAAGAAAAAAAAGGTAGAAGCTCCTAAGAAGATTCCTTACTATCGCAAACCCGAAGAACTAACGCTTGACCAATGGCAAATTGGTTTGAGAAAACAGTTTGGGCAAGATAATGAGTTTGTAATTAATAATATTGGACAAGAAAAATTCTTTTCTGATTTTCAAGTAACAAATAATGCCACCAATAATTCATATAAAGTTGCCATTAGAAGTGCTGACGATTCTCAAAATTTTTGTGAGTGCCTCGATTTCAAAACTAATCGTTTGGGTGTTTGCAAGCACATAAGTGCTACGATGCAACATTTGAGCCGAATTCATGGGTCAAAAAAAGCTTTCAAAGAGGGCATTTTTCAAGCTCGCTATTCGTCGGTTTACTTAGATTATCGCAATGGGCGTGAGATAAAAATACGAGTTGGCTCAGAAAATCAAGCGGCTTATACTACACTGTCAAAAACCTACTTTGACCAAAATTCTGTTCTAAAACCTGCTTCATTTAGTGTTTTTGAGTTATTTTTGGAAGAAGCGAATAAACTAAGTCAAAGTTTTAGGTGCTATCCCGATGCCTTGGACTTTGTCATTGCCGAGCGTGATAAAATTCGCCGCCGTGATTATTTATGGCGAATAATGCCCGACGGCGATGAAGATAAATCATTTGATAATTTATTGAAAGTACCACTTTTTCCTTACCAACGAAAAGGTGTTTTCTTTGCTGCTTTGGCGGGTCGTAGCCTTATTGCCGACGAAATGGGTTTGGGCAAAACTCTTCAAGCCATTGCTACTGCCGAACTTTATAAAAACGAATTGGGCATCAATCGGGTGCTAATCGTTTGTCCAACTTCGCTCAAATACCAATGGAAATCGGAGATTGAAAAGTTTACTGACAACACCGTTCATGTTGTAGAAGGAACTTTATTGAAACGTAAGGCACAGTACGAATTTTCGGAAGCTTTTTATATAATTGTAAGCTATCACACCATGACTAACGACCTTGATTTGCTCAATAAAATGGAAGCAGATATGGTTATTTTGGACGAAGCTCAACGTATAAAAAACTGGAAAACGAAGGTTTCGCAACAAATAAAAAAACTCGTAACGCCTTACGCTATTGTGCTTACAGGCACCCCTTTAGAGAATAAATTGGAAGAATTATATTCCATTACTCAGTTTATTGATGTATATCGTTTAGGAACAATGTATCGTTTCCTAAATCAATATCAAACGACTGATGATGCAGGAAAAGTGATTGGTTATAAAAATCTTCGAGAAATTTCGCAACGCCTTTCTGACATATTGATTCGTCGCACTAAAAAAGAAGTTTTGTCGCAATTACCAAAGCGAATGGACAAAAATCTATTTGTACCAATGACGCAAGAACAAATGGATTTGCACAACGAATTGGGCGATAACGTAGCAAAATTGGTCAATAAATGGCGTAGATATGGTTTTTTGAATGAAATTGACCGCAAGCGTTTGATACTCTCTTTAAGCCAAATGCGAATGGTTTGCGATAGTACGTATATACTCGACCAAAAGACTCGGCACGATACCAAAATTGAAGAGGTAATGAATATTTTGGATGAGTTTTTTGATGGAACCGATGAAAAAGTAGTCATTTTTAGTCAATGGGAACGCATGACTCGCTTGGTTGCCCAAGAACTCAATGAGCGTGGTTTAAAATATGAGTATTTGCACGGTGGTATAGAAAGCTCGAAAAGAAAAGATTTATTAGATAATTTCCGAAACGACCTGAATAGTAGGGTTTTCCTCTCAACCGATGCTGGTGGTGTGGGTTTGAATTTACAATCTGCTTCATTGATGATAAACTTGGATATTCCTTGGAATCCTGCGGTTTTGGAGCAACGAATTGCCCGCATCTATCGCTTCGGACAAGAGCGAAATGTATCAATTATCAACTTGGTTTCGACAGGCACTATTGAACACAAAATGCTGGATGTGCTGAAATTTAAAGGTGCAATGGCTGAAGGGGTGCTTGATGGTGGTGAAGACACCATTTTCTTAGGCGATGATAGATTTAAGCAATTTATGAGTTCGGTAGAGAATTTAACTGATTCTCCGCAAAATAAAAATGCCATTATTGATGCCATAGAAGAGCATAAAGTGGAGGAACAAGAGCTTGCCAATATTTCAGAAAGTATTTTAATTGATACGCCCGAAGCGGAAGTCCGCTCTGGAACAACAACTTTCGTGGGTGATGATGATGTAAATGAACCCGAACAAGAGGTGAGTTTTGCCAGTTCTTCGGGAAATATCCTTACGCCAAATGACGAAATGATACAAAATGGAGTTAAGTTTTTTACACAATTGGCACAAACTTTAAGAAACCCCGATGCAACAAAAAATTTAGTAGAATCTATTACGCAAAAAGACGAATCAGGTAAAATTTATTTGAAAATTCCTGTCGAAAATGAAGAGGTTATTAGTAATACTTTACAAACCTTAGCAGCACTATTTGGAGCATTTATAAAACAGTGATTTTAACAAATAATTGAGAATGTGGAAGATATACGAATTAAGCAGAATTTTGACTGGTTCACCCAGTTGGAGTGGTTCATTTCCAATGTTTTGTTTATATTTTAACGCATAAATTACCAAAAATACTATCCTGCCGACTTCGTCAGGTTCCCTCCTCGAAAAAAGGAGAAAAAAAACACTAACAATCAATAAAATACACAAAATCCTAAAAAAACAACCCTAACCTAATCAATGAAGCGATGCCCTCTTATGCTGATTTTTCTGACAATGTTAACTACATTCGCAGTAAGTCAAGGAAGTAAAAATATAACAGTCAGAGGAATAGTTCGAGACCTCAAAACCAAGATACCTCTGACAGCCCAGATTACAATTATTTATAAAGATGCCGAAACACTCACAAAAGAAATTAATAATAATAGTGATGGCAGTTTTGAAATAAATGCATTGCCAAAACAGTTAATTCTTCAAGCAAAATCGAACAATTATATTGTTTCTAATGTGTTGATAAACTTCGAGAATTTGGAAAATATCAGCGTTGTATGCGACATACCGTTGCTGTTTGATAGCAAGTCTAAAAACAACCAACTTTATTTACAATTTGCGGCTCAAAAGAAAAGTACAGATAGTGTTTCCAAGAGTTTTATTCCTAAAAATACGCAGGTTTTTCAAGCAATTGATGCCCTTGATGGGCATATCATACCAGCACAATTTCGATTGACAAATGCCAATAAAATGGAAGTTATCAATGTAAAAACAGGGAAAGAAAATTCAGTTTTTGAACATAATTTTACACAAAAAGACAATATTGTAGTTGAAGTAACAGCCGATGGTTATCAGAATTTTTTAAGCAATATTGTTATTAATACTTTTGACGAAACTGTGCATGAAAATACCGCTAAACTCGTCAAAAAATTGTCTTTTTTGAATTTAATTATCAAAAAAGAAGAAAATTTATCAAAAATAGAGGTAATTGAAACAAGTCAGTCTAAGCCTGTTTTATTATTAAAAAAAGAAGAAATCCATTTAGGAAACCTTAATTTTGGCAGTAAATATAAGATTACAGTTAGTTCAAAAAATGCTTTACCGATTATCAAAGAATTTGAAGCCATCGAAGGGTTGAATCAAATAATTGTTAGTCTTGAACCAAAAACCAAAATAATAGCCGAAGTTGAAACAAAATCAATACAGATTGAAAAGCAAGCCTTCAAACCTGAAAGTAAAGTGGTCAATCTTGAAACACAGAGCATTTTCTTCGACCAAAGTAGCACTGTATTGAAACAAGAATCAAAACAAATTTTGGAACAAATCAGTAAAAAAATGTTAGAAGCTCCCGATATTAAAATTGAAATTACTGGACATACCGATAATATTGGAGATTCTCGACAGAACCTCTATCTTTCTGAATTTCGGGCAAAAGTTATTTCGAATTTCTTGTTCAATAAAGGTATCAAAGATAAGCGTATTACGCTGAGAGGTGATGACAGTAAACAAGCAAATGCAGGAAATGACACCGAAGAGAATCGCCAAAAAAACCGACGTGCAGAGTTGCGATTTTATTGAAACCTTAAAACGGATTTCCAATCCGTTTGTTATCGAATAGAAGAAAAAGGCGTAGTTTAAACAAGAAAATGAACAGAGTAGTCCGCAACCGAGGTAGGAAACCCGATGTACTGAATTATGAAAAAAAATCAAACAGCAAATTATAGTGAAGTAATCTTGATTGGAGCGGGTATTATGAGTGCAACCTTAGGCACTTTTTTAAAAAAACTGGAGCCTCAATGGAAAATAAATATTTTTGAACGAATGGATAAAGTAACAGCAGAATCTTCGGAAGCGTGGAATAATGCTGGAACGGGACATTCCGCTTTTTGCGAACTGAACTATACAACTGAGCAAGAAGATGGAAGCATAAATATCGAAAAAGCTATCAAAATTGCCGAATCTTTTGAAAAATCAAAAGAATTCTGGACTTCTTTGGTACAAGAAGGTATTATTGAAAATCCAAAAAATGTCATTCGTCCGATTCCTCATATTAGCTTTGTTTGGGGCGAAAACAACACTGATTTTCTCCAAAAACGCTATGAATCAATGAGTAAACATCATTTTTTCAGCGAAATGAAGCTTACTACAAATCATGCCCGACTCAGAGAATGGATGCCTTTAATTATGCAAGGGCGTGAGGTGTCGCAAGAACTGGCTGCCACTCGCATGGACATTGGCACAGATGTAAATTTTGGTGCTTTGGCTCGCTCGATGTTTGCTTATTTGCAAGAAGACGAAAACGTAAACCTTCGTCTAAACAATGAAGTGGAAGACATCAAGCGTCTTTCGAATGGCTTGTGGGAATTGACCATAAAAGATTTGGATAGTAGTGAACAAAACATTTATACGTCTAAATTTGTATTTATTGGGGCAGGTGGAGGCTCACTTCTCTTACTCGAAAAAGCCGATATTCCCGAAGGAAACGGCTACGGTGGCTTTCCGATAAGTGGGCAATGGCTCGTGTGCAACAAACCCGAACTTATTGAAAAACACTATGCAAAGGTTTATGGCAAAGCCAATGTAGGTTCACCACCAATGTCGGTTCCACACCTTGATACTCGCATGATTGATGGCAAAAAAGCCTTGCTTTTTGGACCTTTTGCTGGCTTTTCAACTAAATTCTTGAAACATGGTTCGTATTTAGATTTACCTCTTTCGGTAAAATGGAACAATATTTTGCCACTTGTTTTGGCAGGAATCCATAATATTCCATTGACAAAATACCTCATTGAGCAAGTAACTCAATCGCCCGAAGACCGTTTAGATGCACTGCTCGAATATTTCCCAAATGCACAATTAGACGATTGGGAATTAATGCAAGCTGGACAACGAGTACAAGTAATAAAAAAAGACGAAAAAGAAGGCGGTATATTGGAATTTGGCACAGAAGTGGTTTATGCCCACGATGGTTCGCTGGCTACTTTGCTCGGAGCATCGCCAGGAGCATCGACTTCGGTTTCTATCATGCTTGATTTATTGAAAAAATGTTTCCCTGACTTAGAAGCCACGCCAAATTGGCAAAGCGAACTATCAAAATTGATTCCATCGTATGGCAAATCATTGGCTACTGATACCAAATTAGCTAAAAAAACTCGTGAAAGAACTGCTGAGGTTTTGGGTTTGAAATAGAAATATTAAAAGTTTGAAAAATGCACACAATCATCGAAACCGAAAGGCTAATTTTACGAAAATTTACATTGCACGATGCCGCTTTCGTGCTTGAATTACTGAATACACCAACGTGGCTACAATTCATTGGTGATAGAAATGTACTTTCGATTGAAGATGCCGAAAATTATCTAAAAAATGGCACTTTGAAAAGTTACTAAGAACACGGCTTTGGGTTTTATGCAGTAATTGAGAAAGCCGAAATGTCGGACCGAAGCAGCAAAACAATTGGTATGTGTGGACTTATAAAACGAGATTCTTTGCCTGATATCGACATTGGGTTTGCTTTTTTACCCAACCTTGTTAGCAAAGGATTTGGCTACGAAGCAGCTTCTGCAACTCTTGATTATGCCAAAAATACACTCAAAATTGACAGAATCATTGCCATTGTAAATCCTGATAATGAAAAATCAATTGGACTTATACGTAAGATTGGAATGCAGTTTGAAAAAATGATAAAGTTTGGAGATGAAGAAAAAGAATTAATGTTATTTGAAATCTAAACAAGGCAATCTTAAACGGATAAAACAATAAAATGGCAAAAAAAGCAGCAATATTCATACTTTCCTTATTATTTAGCGTTCATTTGTACGCACAAAATAATTATGTTTTCATTGGCTCATACAATTTAGACAATACACAAGAAGGCATTTATGTTTATCAATTGACCTCAAAAGGAGCTTTAAAGAAAATCACGAGTGCTAAAATTCATAATCCCTCTTATCTGAATTTATCGCCCGATGGGAAATTTCTTTATGCTTGCACCAACACAAAAACGCCCAATGCTGGAAGCATCAGTAGCTATGAATTTGATGCAAAACAAAAAACCTTGACCTTCATTAATAGTCAAAGAAGTGGTGGCGAAAATCCTGTTTATTTGTCGGTTCATAAAAGTGGCAAATGGCTCGTCAATGCCAATTATACCGAGGGAAGTGCATCGGTATATTCACTTGAAAATGGCAAAATAAGTCCTTATATTCAGAATTTTCAATATACTACCGAACACAGTATTGACCCAAAAAGACAAGAACGCTCGCATGTACATTCGTCGGTATTTTCACCGAAAAATGATTATGTTTTTATGCCCGATTTGGGTGCCGATAAAATTAGATGTTACCAGTTCGATATTTCACAAAAGCAGCCATTGCAAGCAGCTCAATATCCATTTACCAAAACTGTGGCAGGAAGTGGTCCACGACATTTTACTTTTCATCCAAATGGAAAATTTGCCTATTGTATTGAAGAACTTTCGGGGACAGTGAGCGTTTATGCTTATGATAATGGTAAATTAGATAGTATTCAGAGAATAGAAACGCACTCAAGTCGATATGTGGATGGTTTTGGCAGTGCCGATATTCATATTTCGCCAGATGGACGTTTTTTGTATGCTTCCAACCGAGGGAAAGAAAACAATATTGCTATTTTTTCCATCGAAAATAATGGTATTCTAAAAAACATCGACTATCAATCTACCTTGGGCGAACATCCACGCATGTTTGCCATTGACCCAAAAGGTAAGTTTGTGATTGTAGCCAATCAGGTAAGTGGTAATGTGGTTGTTTTCAAGCAAAATGCTAAAACTGGTTTATTGAAAAAAGTTGGTAACAGCATAAAAATTACAGAGCCTTCTTGTGTACAAATCAGACAATACAAATAGACTTGTTGCAATGGGCGTTTCGATTTATAAAATCAAGTCATTTTTTGGTGATTAAGACTTTACGAGTTCGTAGTGAAGCTACGGACGAAAATTTAAACGAAGAGCAATCGGACAGATTTCTATGATTTAAACAAGTGAAATGCAAGCCCTAAGCCCGCATCTGACACCTTAATTATTTTTGGAATTATTGCCAATAATGCAAGCAAAAAACTATTCTTTGATTTAGATTGAAGAAAATAATGAAGCAGTTTCGGCTTGTGGTTTTCGATATCTTACCACACTTTTTGACGGTCGTTATATTTTCACAACGCTTCCCGAAGAGCGTGGTAAAGGTGAAAATTATTTGATTATAAACTAGAAAAAGCCAGATTTGAAGGTTTAAAAGCAGTTCATCTTGATTCGGGACATCAACGATATGATGCTCACAGGCTTTATCTCAACAAAGGAATGAAAATTGTTTATCACCATTTTAGACTTGAATTATGATACAACAAACCCCACGGACAACAACAAGCCGTAACGCTAAAAAAACGCAATACGACGAGGCACTTATTTACTCAATTTTAGACGAGGCTCTTTTTTGTACAATATGCTATTCGGTTGATAATCAGCCATTTTCGATTCCAACAGCCTTTGTTCGCAAAGAAAACAAACTATATATTCACGGTTCGGTGGGTAGCCATTTTTTACGAGAAATCGAATCGGGAATTCCTGTTTGCATTTCGGTGATGCTGACCGATGCTTTGGTTGTGGCAAAATCGGCGTTTAGTCATTCTGTCAATTATCGTTCAGTGATTATTTTTACAAATGCAACAAGAATTGATGATTTTGAAGCAAAAGCCTCATTTTTCAAAGAATTAACTGAGAAAATTGTGCCAAATAGTTGGGAATATCTTCGCCCTATGAAAACAAACGAAGTCAATAAAACCATGCTTTTGGTTTTTGAAATTTCGGAAGCCTCTGCTAGAATTCGAACTGGAATGCCCAATGATGAAGATGAGGATAAAAATTTACCCATTTGGTCAGGAATCATTCCTATTCCGAGTAATAGGCTCGCTCCGATTGCTGACGAATCAAGTGTAAATATTCCTTTGCCTGAGCATTTGACCAGATAAATATTAGATAGTTACAGAAATCATTGCACCGTAAGAGTGTTTTTCAGTTCTTTTTTTTTACTGAATTTCTCTCGACACCAACTCATGAGTTGCTTAAAATCATCTTTTGTTGATTGTCGTAGAGCTTTTCTTAGTTCTTTTTTGAAAATTTTAGGTTCAAAACTTACTTTTTCAAGTATTATCTTGCTGTATTCGTGCATTGTCATAGTTCAAAATATTAAAATGAATTTCCCAAGAAACAGAGATTTACTTGGAAAAATAAGGTTACTATTTAACCTCGACAATTGCCGAGTCTTTTTTACTTATATTTATCGTAGTCCGATTTATACTATCCTTAATTAGGGCCATTTTCTGGTTATATTTGGTAGTTTGAGATTGACTTTTGTAGTGATTAGGCGACAAAAGCGGATTTAAAGTCGTGGGTTTAGTAGCGGGCATTTGCACGACCAAAGCGGATTCCGATACAAAATCTACACTTCCTTGACGCTTATAGTTATGAACCGAACTAATATCGTTTTTGATTTGATAAGTTGGCTGTATAGATACCGTTACATTCTTACTTTCAGACAGGGCTTTTCTTTGCTGAAAAACTGGACGTTTGTAATTATGAGGTGAATCTATTGAAGATTTTTGGGCATAAACCGACCCAACACCTAATGCTATAAAAGCAAAAATGCACATTAGAAACGTTTTCATTGCATTATAATTTATATTTTTTTCGAATAATTATTTGTCTCTTCAATCAATAATCTGCAAATCTTTCTCTGAAGACAATGCAAAGATATACTATTTATATTAGGCAGGAATTAAGCTAACATTAGAAATAGCTTAGAATTTATTTGGGAAGCAAAAGCGTGAAAACTGTACCTTTGTCTTCGGAAGAAACTACGCTAATTTGTCCTTCATGAAGTTGTACAATTCGACGGGTTAATGATAGCCCAACGCCATGCCCTTTGGTATTTCGGGCGTTTGAGCCACGCTTAAATGGCTCAAAAATTTGTGATATTTCAGTCGCTGGTATCACAGAGCCTTCATTATGAAAAGTAATAGTTAAGGCTTGATTTTCAATCATAATTTTAACTTCAACCGTATGGTTTGGCGAGAACTTCGCTCCGTTTTCTATCAAATTAAGCAAAGCTGTGTAAAGAAAGCTCTCGTTACCTTTTACTTCTGGCATTAATTCGGCACTATCATCTAAGCTGATAAGTATCTGATAATCAGGGTTTTTCTTGCGTAACTCGGTGCGAATTTGCCAAATAATTTCTAATACATTGACCAGTGTATGCTTGAATTTTGTATCGTCGGCATCAATACTTGTGAGGTCTAAAAGATTGTTGGTCAGCTTGTTAAGTTGTTGAACATCATCTAAAACTGACTGGATCATGAGTTTCAAATCGGTATGATTATCATTCGCCAACAGCGATACTTGAATTTGTCCCGTAATAGCGGTCAAAGGCGTACGCAATTCGTGCGAAGCGTGCGAAACAAACGAGCGTTGCGTTTGAAAAGCATTTTCGAGGCGGTCGATCATTTGATTGAATCGTATCGAAAGCTGCTCTAATTCGTCGGATTTATTACCTTCATCGAGCCTTAGATTTAGCCGTGATGCTCGAATTTTATCAATTTTTTTAATCATTTGTTGAATCGGCAGTAGCATTCTTCGGGCAAACAACCAGCCCGTAATAGCACTAACACAAACCAAAATTAAAGACGAAAAGCCTAAGATTAAAGCTAAATTTCGTTGTTTCTCTAAGCCATATTTATCAACTGACGAGGCTAAAACTATGTACTCTTTTTTATCATTTTTGATAACAATTCCGTACATTTCAAGGTTATTTTCTTCCCAAAAAAGTTCTTTTTTTTCTCTTATTTGGTTCAAAATCTCATGTTTCAGATTCGGGGAATCGGAACCACTTTCATAAATCACTTTATTATCCAAATCATAGATAATAATTTCTTCTTGGTTGAGAGCCGTAACATTGTTTTTATCTAAAAGTTTGAGCAGGTCGGGGCTGATTTCGTTTTTATTGAAAATGATTGTAGCGGCCGTGAGAGCCTCTTGACGCAACCGAATTTTGTATTCTTTTTGACGATAATTTTCGCTCTCGAAATATATTACCGCAGAAAAAATCAGTAATAAAACAGAATAGATGCCAAAAAATAGCACCGACATGCGTGTACGAATTGTCATTTGTTTTTTAGCATATAGCCCATTCCAACAATTGTATGAATGAGCTTATTAGAAAAACCTTTGTCTATTTTATTACGAAGATAATTGACATACACTTCAATAAAATTAGTACCGGTATCAAAGTTAATATCCCATACTTTTTCGGCAATATCAACCTTCGATACTACTCGACCTTTATTTATCATCAGGTATTCGAGCAAACTAAATTCTTTGGCGGTCAGTTCAATCACTTTACCATCTCGGCGAGCTACTTTTTCTTTCAAATCAAGTTCTAAATCGGCCTCATGAAGTTTCTCCGAAGGTTGTTCTACGTCATTGGTTCGTTTAAGCAATGCTTTTATTCGTACCAGAAGTTCCATAAAGTCGAAAGGTTTCACCATATAATCATCAGTTCCGACTTCAAAACCAGATAATTTATCAGCTACTGTTCCTAAAGCCGTCAGCATTAAAATAGGAACTTTAATATTTTTAGATCGAATGTACTCACATACCTCTAAGCCACTCATATCGGGCAAGCCAATATCTAAAATAATGAGGTCGAAAGAATTTTCATCAAATAGTTTTTTTGCTTCGCTCCCCGACTCAGCTATTTCAGCATCGAAACTTTGAGTTTGCAAACCTTTCTTTATAAAAGTTGCCACCTTTACTTCGTCCTCAACGATAAGTATTTTTTTGTTTTCTGCCATTTTTATCTAATAAATACCCCCAATTTACTAATTCTTTTGCATTATCTTTAAACTTAAAAAAGCAGTTGAATATCAACTGCTTTTTTGCCTACTCTAAACTAAAAACTGAATTTTTCTTAACTACCTTTTATCATTGAGTTACAAAGCTACACTCTACAAATTAGAACTAAATTAAGCTCACATTAGAAAAGGCTTAGAATTAGTTAAATCCTAATCATACAAAACACAGATAATTTGGATATTTGCCCTTCAAAAAAACCTCTAAAACCTATATATTCTCAGAATTTGCTTAGATAAGGCATCAAAAATTAAAGGAAAAAATTTAATTGATTATGTTTGGCAAATTCTATCCACTAAAGCAAAATTTGCGTTTTTTATCTTGAACCAATGCTCAATTTGTAAGACTTTTAAAATCCGTTGTTGGTCAGACGAAGCATCTAAATCTTTTAGTTTTTCTTGGAAATTTTCAAAAATCTTTGAGGTGTTTTTCTGGTTTTGTATCAATTTTTTCAAAATATCAAGCAATAAATTTTCAAGAAAACTTTCTTGCTTATCGGCTTTTAGTTTTCGTTCAAACGAGCGAATTTCGTAGCGTAGATAATCAAAATTGGCTAATTCGTATTGCGTAATTAAAAACAAAAACCTTGACTGAACATAAATTTGGTACGAAAAAGTATTACGATAATTATTGAGTATAAAATTCAAAAAGCGAAGAGTTTGCTTGTATTCTTGCTGCCAAAAGTGCGTAATGGCAATTGTCAGACATAATTGAGCTTGTGAATTGAAAGGCGTATTCGTGGTAAGTTTTTCAATAAATTCTTTTTGGACTTCAAGAAATTTGGCCGCATTCTCAAATTGGTCTTTATGATTGGAAATCGTTAGTTGATGATGCAAAGTTAACAACTCAATCTGCCAATTCAAATCTTGTGAATCGGACGAAATATTTTTCAATTGATTGACAAAAAAAGGCATTTCATCGAACCGTTCCATTGCACATAAATCGGTCAAAATTCCATCTAAAAGAAAAATATAATACGTTGGCGAATCAGTCCAAAGATGCGTATTTCTCTGAAACAGTGAATCCAATTCATAAAAAATCTTTAAACTTCCTTCGTTGTCTCCAATCATCATAAAATACGCTGATTGAAAATTGAGATGAAGTTTTTGTGACTCAAACGAACGATAATTTCGATTGTTCAAAATATTGTATTCCTCTAATAATAAGTCGTTTAGCTTAGTTTTTTCTTGCAAACTATTCACCGTACCTTTTCTCCAATAGCGTATCAATATAATTTCGTGCAAACTCGAATGACGATGTACTTGCATTTCATGTTCGAGAATTTCTTCAATTTTTCGTTGTTTTTTTATCAGCTCAAATTCATCCAATCCTGCTAATTGTAAGCGTGTCAAATACTGCAATTCGAGTCGAGCAGCCATCAAAAAACACGGATATAATTCGTTACTAAGAGCCGTTTGTTTTATCTTGTCCAAATACTCAAAACTCTCTTTCACAAATCCTTTTCTGTGTAAAATTTGAGTGTCTTTCAAGTCATTTATTAAACGATTTTCGATATTTTTATCATTTTCGGCTTGCCTAAGTGCCTTCATTAAGTTATAATACAAATGTTTTCGAGCCGATTCCAGACCATTTTTAGTATATGATTTTTCTAGGCTTTCCACATCAATATCTTTACTCATCAACAAATATTCATACAATTTCAAATATTTTTTATCACCCTCCTGCATTCCTGCAAGCAAGCTAAAACTTTTCTTTTCTCCTTTCGAGAGTGAATAAATGAGATTTTTTAAAGTTAAAAGGTTCATTTGTTGTTAAACTATAAGTTTATATTAGCTATATAAATAAGTTAAAATATTGATTAACAATAGTTTAAAAATATAAATTTATTTTATAATTAGCCAAAAATACACAATATTGGTCAAATAAATATTATTAAACAATGAAAAAATTGTATTTAATTTGAATTCAATTTAAGCAATCAAACAAATGAAAAAACTTCAATTTTTACTCTTGCTTTCTTTAATATTTTTTACTCTGCAAGCACAAAAGCAAAAAGTGATTCTCGACTGCGATTTAGGCGATGATATTGACGATGCCTACGCTGTTGCATTGATGCTTTCAAGTACCGATAAATTTGAAATTTTGGGCATTACCACCTGCTACGGACGTACCAACGACCGAGCAGAATTGGCTTGCAAAATGCTCTATGAAACAGGTTTGGAGAAAATTCCTGTAGCAATGGGGCGAAATACTTCCAACAAAAATGATCGAGCCAATTGGTACGCCGAGCAATATTACTGGTCGAAAGGATTCGATAAAGTCAAGCCGATTAAGCAATCAGGTGCAGATTTTATCATTGAGCAATTGCATAAATATCCCAACGAAGTGATTCTGTTTTCGGTAGGCCCCGTTACCAATATGAAGGATATTATTGAAAAAGACCCACAGGCATTAAAATTGGCCAAGAAAATAATTGCCATGTTTGGCTCATTTTATATTGGCTATAATGGTAGTCCAACCATCAATGCAGAATGGAATGTAGTAGCAGATGTGGAATCAGCGAAAAAATTTGTCAATTCGGGAGCAAATATTGTGTATGCAGGGCTCGATATTACGGCCTTTGTAAAATGGGATAAAGCTCTTAGAGAAAAATTATTGTACCGTCAAAGTCCACTCACCAATGCTTTGTGCGGACTTACCACACTTTGGTCTTACGAGCGAACACCCACACTTTTTGATGCAGTAGCCATCGGAATGGCACTTTATCCTGACTTATTCAAAACCGAAAAAGTGTTCGTAGAAGTTGATGATAAAGGCTATACAAGAATCGATAAAACCAAAACGCCGAATGCCGAAATTGGCGTTAGCATCAATACCGAAGAGTTTTTGAAGCGAATAATGGACGTTTATTTAAAGCAAAATTTAGGGCGATGAAACAAAAAATATTCGTTATCGGTAGTTCAAATACCGATATGGTTGTAAAATCACAAAAATTACCCGCCCCAGGAGAAACAATCATTGGTGGAACTTTCTTGATGAATCCAGGTGGAAAAGGAGCAAATCAGGCAGTTGCCGCAGCAAAATTGGGGGCAGCAGTAACTTTTGTAAGCAAAACTGGCAATGATATTTTCGGAAAGCAAGCCGTACAAGGTTTTCAGCGGGAAGGAATCAATATTGATTATATTTTTACTGACCTCGAAAATCCCTCGGGTGTTGCTTTAATTTTAGTTGATGCCAAAGGCGAAAATAGTATCGCTGTAGCTTCAGGTGCAAACGGAAATTTGCAAATAGCTGAAGTTGAAAAGGCAATTGGACAAATCATGCCCAACGATACGGTTTTATTACAATTAGAAATTCCTATTCCAACAGTTGAGTTTGCTATCAAAAAATGCTTCGAACGTGGAGCAAAAGTTATCTTAAACCCTGCTCCTGCTCAGGTATTAGATGAGTCAGTTTTTAAATACCTCGACATCATCACGCCTAATGAAACCGAAGCTGAATTGCTCACAGGAATCAAAGTCATCGATTTGACATCTGCCGAACAAGCCGCCTTGAAATTTCATGAAAAAGGCGTAAAAAATGTTATTATTACATTAGGCTCACGTGGAGCATATTTGCATAACGATACCATTAATCGCCTTATTCCTGCACCAATTGTTGAGGCAACAGACACTACCGCTGCTGGAGATGTATTCAATGGAGCATTGGCAGTAGCATTATCTGAAGGACAAGACTTGGAGCAAGCCATTAGTTTTGCTTGTCGTGCAGCTGCTATTTCGGTTACTCGCATGGGGGCTCAAGCCTCTGCTCCGATGCGTAATGAGCTAAATTAAATGAGTGAATTCATAATTAGACTTCCTGCGAAAGTATTTTAAGTCGAAAAACAACATCTTTTCGGCTACAAACTGAGCAAATTTTTCAACCGTAGCGGTGCTATGCTTTCAAAATTTCCTCAATTTTCGCATGAAAATCTACTATTTTTCAATCATAAAACACTTTCGCAAGAAGTCTATTAAGTGAATGAAAAAAATTAAATTTTAAACATAAAATTTCTAATATACAAATATGAAAACCACCTCAATTCTCAGTCAAGTTTTCGGAAAAGTCTTTAAAAACAAGACTTTATTGCTATCATTATTACTATTATCAGCAACAATTGCCGATGCTCAAAAAATGATAAGTATGACCAAAGAAAACCTCAAAGACAAAATTATGGGCGGTTGGGCTGGACAAACCATTGGCGTTACATTTGGAGCTCCAGTAGAGTTTAAATTCAACGGAACTATGATAAATGATTACCAAAAAATTCCGTGGTATGATGGTTTATTAAAAAAATCTATGGTCAATGGGCCTGGAATTTATGATGATCTCTATATGGATTTGACTTTTGTTGAAGTATTTGAGCGTGAAGGGCTCGATGCTCCCGTTGAATCACATGCCAAAGCTTATGCCAATGCTGGCTACATGCTTTGGCATGCCAACCAAGCAGCTCGCTACAATATTTTGCAAGGTATTCTGCCTCCTTCCTCTGGACATTGGCTCAATAATCCTCATGCTGATTGCATAGATTATCAAATTGAAGCTGATTTTGCAGGTCTAATGTCTCCTGGAATGCCCAATACCGCTTCCAAAATTTCAGACAAAATTGGTCATATTATGAATTACGGCGATGGTTGGTATGGTGGCGTTTATATAGGTGCAATGTATTCGCTCGCTTTGACTTCAAATGACATCAATTATGTGGTAAATGAGGCTTTAAAAACCATTCCTAAGAAATCAAAGTATTATGAATGTATTGCTGATGTAATCAAGTGGCACAAAATGTATCCTAATAATTGGAAAAAGACTTGGTTTGAACTTCAGCAAAAATGGACAAATGACATTGGTTGTCCCGATGGTGTTTTTGCTCCATTCAATATTGATGCCACTATCAATTCGGCTTACGTTGTTTTGGGCTTACTTTATGGAAAAGGAGACTTTACCCAAACGATGGAAATTACGACTCGTTGTGGTCAAGATGCCGACTGTAATCCATCTTCAGCGGGAGGAATTTTAGGGGCAATGTTAGGCTATAAAGCCATTCCAGAATATTGGAAATTAGGCTTGAAAGAAATCGAAGATATGGATTTTAAATATACCTCAACATCGCTCAACGATGTCTATGAAATTGGAACCAAGCACGCTATACAAAATATCGAACGAAACGGTGGGAAAGTTTCAGGAAATACTATTACAATAAAAACTCAATTACCAACACCCGTTCGTTTTGAGGAAAGTTTTGAAGGACATTTTCCTTTAGATAAAAAATGGATAGGGAAAAATTTAGAAAATGAAGTAGAACTTGATTTTGAAGGAAACGGCTTCGTACTAAGAGGAGATACCAAACTCAAAGAAAGTAGCTCTCGAGAAACAAAAGGTGATAAATATGCTCAAATAGAAGTATATATTGACGACAAATTGAGTGAAACAATCAAACTTCCAGCAAAATTTACCACTCGCCGACTTGAAATTTGTTGGAAATATCAACTTGTAGATACTAAACATAAAGTCAAATTAAAACTCATAAATGTAGACCCTGAAATAATCTGTTATTTGTCAGAATTAATTTGGTATTCGAGCAAACCACAGAAACAAGTAACCATTGCCACTTTTGGGCCATATAAAAAGAAATAACTTGTACTTTACGAAGTACGAATTTTTACTCAAAGTCATTAAATCGCTTGCAAATATTGTAATATTAACAATTTGTAAATCGTAAATTCAAAAACCATGTTTATAATTCAAAACTATTCTATTGCTGTTGCTTTTACAATTGTAACAATGCTATGCTGGGGTTCGTGGGCAAATACGCAAAAACTGGCTTCAAAAGACTGGCGATTTGAAACGTTTTATTGGGATTATGTACTCGGAATTCTTCTCACATCAGTTGTCTTTGCATTCACATTTGGGAGCATCGGCGAAGGTGGTAGAAGTTTCATACAAGACATCGAACAAGCTGATAGTCAAAACATTCAATCAGCAATCATTGGTGGAGTAGTATTTAACGCTGCCAATATTTTATTAGTTGCCGCTATCACTATTGCAGGTATGTCGGTTGCATTTCCTGTGGGTATTGGTTTGGCTTTAGTAATTGGTGTAATTGTCAATTATCTCGACAATCCTGTGGGAGACAAAACCATGCTTTTTGGTGGAATGGCACTCATTGTTTTGGCCATTTTACTCAATGCCAACGCTTACCGAAAAATGCAAAGTGGCAAAGGTAGCGTATCAACCAAAGGCTTAGTTTTATCAGTAATAGCGGGTATTTTGATGGGGTATTTTTATAAATACGTAGCTGCTTCAATGTTTACTGACTTCAATGTTCCTGAAGTTGGAAAATTAAGTCCCTATACTGCCGTTTTCTTTTTTGCTATTGGTATTTTATTGAGCAATTTCTTGTTTAATACTTTATTGATGAAACGTCCATTTGAAGGAAAACCAATAGATTATGCCGCCTATTTTAAAGGTTCTTCCAAAAACCATTTGATGGGTATTTTAGGAGGAATGATTTGGTGCATCGGAATGTCGTTTAATATCATTGCTTCGGGCAAAGCAGGACCCGCTATTTCGTATGGCTTAGGTCAAGGAGCAACAATTGTTGCCGCTATTTGGGGAATTTATATCTGGAAAGAGTTTAAAAACGCACCAAAAGGCACTTCCACTATGCTGAATATTATGTTGCTGTGTTATATTATTGGTTTAGGAATGATTATCGCAGCGAGGTAAAATCAAATTTCTTATGCTAGCTTCTAAAAGTCTCGTTTTTAAGAATTTAATGTTTTCAAACGATTATTTTGACCTTAAAATAAATTTCACTCAAAGAAGATATTTTTTTTGACTATTTTTATGATATAAATAGCCAAAAATGAAAAAAATCTATCTTTCCTATGTACTATTCCTTGTTTCTCAATCAATTTTCGCTCAATCTTTGTCAATTTCATTTAATGGACAAACTATTTGCAAAGCAAAAGTTGGACATGTTGGTTTTCTGTCCACGGGTTCATTTAACCAAGACAATTACTTCAAAATTCAACTTTCAGATTCATCAGGTAGTTTTACAAAACCTATTGAATTAACTCGTTTTTTTAATGCTTCGTTTCAAAAAATTGCTTTTGTTTTACCCGATACAACCTATTTAGGCACTAAATATCGCATTAGAGCAGTAAGCACAAGTCCGCTGATTATTGGTAATGATAATGGAATAAATTTAGCCGTAGTTGATACTTGCAAAATTCCAACTAAGCCAATTATAAGCTTGCAAAATTTAAGTTCTAATCTCATTTGTACGCCTGCAACAACTACACTCAATTGGACAATTACAGGTGGTACTTTTTCAAACGCCAATATACTGACTGTTCAACTTTCAGACTCAAGTGGAAGTTTTCACTCTCCATATAATCTTGCTATTGCTACGGCAAATGCTATTACGCAAAACATTTCGATTCCAGATGGATTCATAGAAGGTACAAAATATCGAATTCGAGTAATTGCTACTGATTCCAGCAGAATTAGCAACAATAGTGCTAATATTTCTATCCGAACCAAGCCAAAACCAGTAATTCAAATACTTCCAAACAATGCTTGTTTAGGCGATATCGTCAGGATTATTGCCAACGACAGTGGCTTAGGCGGCTCTTCGTTTCTGTGGTCGGGACTTGGAACTGGCACAAACGATACACTTATTTTCGATAAGGCTGGCATAGCTAATGTTGGAAATTACTCGGTTCAAGTTTCTAAAAATGGCTGTTCGGTTTCTACATCAAAAGAGCTTGTTTTATCAAATTGCAAACCCGATTGGGCATGGGCGTTAGCAGATACTTTTTGGACAAATACGTTTACATATCCCTCTACCATCGTTGACACAGAGATTGACAGTGAAAATAACCTATTTATTGCTGGTTTTTTCTCTCAAAAGATGGATTTAGGTAGTACCACCATCAATGCCATTGAAGGAAATAGTGCTTTTTGTGATAATACCGAAAAAAGAACTGGTTTTTTAGCTCGTGTAAGCTCGAATGGTCAATTATCTTGGTACAGAAAATGGAATACGTTGTCAGAAACGGGAGATTATCAATATTGCGACCTGACAATTGATAATGGTCAAATATTCATCGTTTCGGAGTTTAACGCAACTTCTCCTTGTAGCACCACACCTCGAAGTCAAGCATCATTAGTGATTACTGATGAGGAGGATTTTTCTTTAGGAACAATTAATGGTTATTGCCGATATGCTATTCCGAGTACAAGTCCAACACAATATAATTACCGATATAAAGGACGCTTTGCATGGGCAGCAAAATTCGATTTAAGTGGAAACTTAGATGTTTTGTCGAACCTTACTGAGCTAAAAGCTTGTAGTAGTTCGCCTACAAACTTTGACGCTCAACCAACATATGGCTTAGGCAACAAAGGATATTATTCGTTAAAAGCACGTAATAATAAGCTATGGTTATTATATACTTGGAATCAGGGACTTCCTAACATCATAAAATTTACAAACGGCAATCAATATATCAATGAAGCTGCTGGCTTAGTAATGGCAGAGCTGAATCATGCTAACTTGAGTATCATTAAGTTTGAGAAAATGACTGTAAGTTCACCAAACGGAGCTTTGGGTTTGTCGAATCTTGATATTGATACTCAAAACAATATTATTATAAGTGGCTCAAGTGCTACAACTGGCATTGGCACTGCCTTACAAGTGATTTTTGGTACAACCCAACTCAATTTTAGCGATGCCGATTACTTTGCTGCAAAATATAATACGACTTCAAATAGTTGGTTGTGGGCAAAAAAATCACAAATTGACCAAGTAAATACCAATTCGAGTGCTGCTCCAAATATCAAAACTGACTCTCAAAACAATGTTTATTTGGGTTTTTCTTACAAACCTGTCAGCGGAGGAAATTTTGCGGGTTTAACTTTTCCTGCAACACCAATTGGTTTTGATAATAACCAAACTGCTGCCTTGCTGAAAATAAATTCGAGCGGAACTGCCCAATGGATAAAATTAAATAATCATAGATTTCGAGAAGGAAGGAATATGTTAGGAATTGATTATCAAGATAATATTTACTTCACTTCTTTTCTAAATAACTCGCCTACCTCCGAATACTTTTTGATTGATAATCATCGCTTACAGCAAAAAGACCTTACAACAATCAGCAATACTTCTGGAACACCATTTGTGGCAATTTATAAACCATCAGGCAGTTTGGTTGGCACCATCAATAATATCAAAGTTTATAATGCCCTCACGCTCAATGGTTTAGTGATAGATTCCAATAAGAATATAGTTTTCAGTGGTCAAAACTTCGGCAAAGCTTCGTTTGGACAATTGACTTTAAACACTAATCATGGCATTCAGACCAATAATAATGACAACCGGAAAAGAGCATTTATTACAAAAATAGCTAATCCACAAAGTGTCGTATTAGACAGTGTTTCTATCCATGCTTGTGTTGGATCTCCCGTACAAATTAAGTTTATTAGTGGAGGAAGTTTTGTAAATAATACGTTGTATAAAGTGCAATTAATTGGTATTCGTGGCACTAAACAAGGAAAAATAATCGAGATAGCCAATGGCATAAGTAGCCCTATCTCGTTTACTGCTCCTGATAGTTTAGCCGAAAATACATTTTATGCACGAGTTCTGACTGGAGATAATAAAATTGTTGGCACTTATCGAACCGACGATACACTTGTAATAAATAGCATTCCTCAACCTGTCATTTTGAGTAATCAGTTAGGTTATTCTTTAAATCAAAATATCTGTACAACACTTTTACCAAATTACAGAATTCAAGGTTGGGGCGGAACTCAAGGAGTTTTGAAGTACAACGGAACTACGGTTTATACAGGTTCAAATATTGATTTTCAGCCCACCACCTCACAATCAGGCACTTATAATGTCCATTGGACTCAAAATGGATGTTCGGGAGTAAGTTCCAATTTGGTGTTAAACATATATAGTCAACTTACTGCACAACTCATGGGCAACCAAACGGTTAGTACCAGTGGCTCGCCTATTTATTTATCTTTACTAGTAAACGGAGGAAAAGACTACAATGTAAATATTTCGGGTTTAGCACCATTCAATTCGGATAAAGCCTCTCAAACAATTACAGTAACACCTACTCAAACTACGACTTATAACCTCACATCGGTTTCCAATTATTGTGGCAATGCAACTGTTATCGGTTCGGCAAACGCCGCTCAAGTTATACTTTGTCCAAATTCACTTTTACTTCAAAATCCAACTGATAATTATAATACTGGCAATATTTTAAAACAAACCAATAATGTTCATGGCGAAATTATTGCCAATAATCATATTACAAATAAAGCCAAAGTAATCTATAATTCTGGCAAAAAAATTGTTCTCAATCCAGGGTTTTCAACTGCCGACAGCGTTTCTTTCAAAGCCGAAATTGGAGGTTGTAAAACCATAGCATCTATCACAGACCCTGCTTTCAAGTTAGGGTATCAAAAGCTATTCATCAATCATAGTAATTTTGACCAGACTGTATTAGAAATGACCGAATTTGCCAATAAAGGAGCAAGATTATTTGAAATGACAATTCGTTTGGAACAGATTTTTAAATCTCTCTCACAATTCAATGAAACCAATCCTGCCCTACTCAATCAATATTGGTCTTTATTCGATAAAATCGCTGGTCATGCAAGTAATATTTATGATTTTGTGGTAATCCGTGTCGCCGTTGATTACGATGATTCAAGGTATTATTTTCAAGAAAGAGATGAATCCGACCCCAATCAGCAAATTTATAATACTTATGAAAATGCCCTTTTTGATTTATTTGGAGGAGAAATAATTCAAGACCAGTTTGGAAATCCTTCACGAGTTGGATATGGTTCTGGACATGGTTCTTTTGCCTCTATTAGTGCGAAAGCCAAAATGAAAGGCTTTATTCAAAAAATTATGGAAAGATATTCGCCTATTTTAGGAGAAAGACTTTATTGGGTTTCAGTAGTTACCTCAGCACAATTTGAAACAGGGTTTAATTACGAAAATACGTGGAATGGCACCAATTTTATTAGTCCCCGTGCATGCGAATTTGATTATACGCTTGCCAATGTCAATCAGTTTAGAAGTTGGTTAGTAACCGAGCGATATGCGGGTTTGACTGCCGTAAATAGTGCTTATGGCACAAGTTACAACAATCAAAGTCAAATTCAGCCTCCCAAAGTAAACGTCACTACATTAGATAACATGACAGGTACAAATGTTCAAGCTATGTATAATTCACTTTTGTTTGAAGATTGGTACAAATTCAATTACAAACAATTAAAATCATTTTTGCTTGAATGTAAAGCTGTTGTGAAAGCACAAAACCCCAAAATAAAATTTTGTTTTGAAGCAGGTTCTAATACCGATCAACTCAGTGCGGCACGCAAAACATTCAATATTCCTGATATTAATACGTATGCCGATGTTTTGAAAACAGCTTTTCAGACCAGTAGTTTTGCTGGCTCGAAAACTTGGGATGCAGATGTTGTTCGCACAAATTTTACTGGCGAAATTGAGTCCGAAATAAATGAAGCCGACGTAGTAAATATTGGAGGAATCACTGATCCAATCATTGTTAAACAAAAGATGCTTGAATATTCAAAGACAGCTTATTTGAATCATGCAAAGTCTATTGTTTTTGTTGCCGATAAGTCTACTCAATATTACAAAAACTCGTTGGATGCTTTAGGAGAGTTTAAAACGTGGATAGACAATCATACCGAACAACTAACCGAAGGTCAAACAATTAATGTTAACCTTTCTCAATTAATCAAAAACTTTTCAAATGCTATTGCTCCATTCAATGCCATTGCTCCTACATTACCAACAAATGGCTATCAAAATAGACCAAAAATTATCATTAATCCCAATAATTAATGACTAAAAAACTAATTTCATAAGATAATTTCATTGCTTTTCCTGCAACATTTTTCAAGAAATTGGTGTTAGAAAAACATGAAACAACTCGCTTATCTCAACAAATATTTTCTTAAATACAAATGGTACCTGATTTTGGGTATCATTTTTACCATCATTTCTAATCTTTTTGGTATAATTCCTGCCCAAATTGTGCGTCATGCCCTTGATTTGGTGAAAGAAACGATTGACATTTATTTCCTTTTTGATAACTCGCAGACTCAAAAAACCATGTACGATGTATTTACAACGAGCATTGGCATCTATGGTTTACTTATTTTGGCGATGGCAATCTTAAAAGGGATTTTCTTGTTTGCTGTTCGTCAAACAATAATTGTCATGTCTCGTCACATCGAATTTGATTTGAAAAACGAAATTTATGCTCATTATCAAAGTCTGCCTTTGAGTTTTTATCGTCAAAATAATACTGGTGATTTAATGGCAAGGATTTCGGAAGATGTAGGAAAAGTGCGGATGTACGTCGGTCCGTCACTCATGTATTTGATGAATATGTTTGTTTTGGTAGTTTTGGTTCTAAGTTATATGTTTTCGGTCAATACTCGTCTTACTTGGTGGGTTTTGTTGCCGATGCCTGTACTTTCGGCGAGTATATTTTTGGTGAGTACAACCATGAATAAACGTTCAGAAGAAATTCAAAGAAGCCTTTCAAATCTTTCGACTTTTGTTCAGGAAGCTTTTTCAGGAATTCGAGTCTTAAAAGCCTTTGCTCGTGAAGATGATTCTGCCAAGCGTTTTACTGCAGAAAGTGATGTTTACAAATCAAAATCTTTGGCTTTAACTCGTGTCGATGCCCTGTTTTCACCAACAACTGCCCTACTCATCGGTTTAAGTACAGTTTTGTGTGTATATGTAGGTGGACAAGAAATTATTGCAGGAAGGTTGACGCCAGGAAATGTCACCGAATTTATCATGTACGTTTTTATGCTCACTTGGCCACTTATTGCTTTGGGCTGGACTTCAAGCCAAATCCAGCGAGCGGCGGCTTCTCAAAAACGTATCAACGAATTTCTCAATATCAAATCAGAAATCGTTTCTGCGAAGAATATTACTAAAGCCATCGAAGGCAATATTAGCTTCCAAAACATTGATTTTATTTACCCCGATTCGGGCATTCAAGCTTTAAAAAACTTTAATCTTGAAATAAAAGCGGGTGAGTCAGTTGCAATTCTTGGTACGACTGGTTCTGGAAAAAGTACAATTGCCAACCTGATGGTACGAATGTATGACACCACCAATGGTCAGGTATTATTCGATGGAATTTCGATAAAAAATTATAACGTTCAGTACCTCCGTAGTCAGATTGGTTATGTACCCCAAGAAGTATTTTTATTTTCAGATTCGATTATGAATAATGCCAAATTTGGTTCACCACATTTATCCGAAGAACAAGTTATTCAAGCTACAAAAGATGCCGATTTATACCAAAATATCATGGATTTTCCAGAGAAATTTGACACTAAACTCGGCGAAAGAGGAATTACACTTTCGGGCGGACAGAAACAAAGACTCTCAATTGCTCGTGCCATTGCTCGTGAACCTAAAATATTAATTCTTGATGATTGTCTTTCGGCAGTTGATACAAATACCGAAAACATTATCTTGAATAACCTACAACGCATCATGCAAAATCGTACTTCGGTGATTATTTCTCACCGAGTTTCTTCGGCAAAATTAGCCGACAAAATCTTGGTTTTAGACAATGGGCAGGTAGTAGAGGAAGGCACTCACGATGAACTTTATGAAAAAGGTGGCACGTATCGTGAGCTTTACGAAAAACAATTGCAGACTGAGGATGTTTAGGCATCAAACAACTTGTCAAGTATCACTTTTTTTTATAAAAAAACCTTGCAGGATTGAAAAAATCGTGCAAGGTTTTACAGTTATTACTTCCTCAAAATCAATAGACTTCCTGCGAAAGTGTTCTATGATTGAAAAATAGTAGATTTTCAAGCGAAAATTGAGGAAATTTTGAAAGCATAGCACCGATACGGTTGAAAAATTTGCTCAATTTGTAGCCGAAAAGATGGTATTTTTCGACTTAAAATACTTTCGCAGGAAGTCTAATATCTTCTGCCATTACGCTCATCGTAACGGTCGTCGCTACGACGGTCGTTTGTATTACGATTTCCTCTGCTGAAATCATCGTAAGTTACACGGTCGCCATCACGTTTTTCACGATTAATCCAACGATTCAAAACTGTTAAATCTTCAATCAAATCTTTTCGTTCACGTGGGTCTAAATTGCCATCACGTTTATAGCGATTTTCTTTGTATTCGATTTGCTCAACTTCACGCAGTAAACGCTTCGACTCACGAGAAGTAATACGTCCGCTCTCAATTCCAAATGCAATTTGGCGACGAGCCTCACGTTGATAGCTATCTATGCGATCGAAGTTATTGCCTCCTCGAGAATCTCTACGACTATCTCCCCGTCTGTCATAACCACCATTTCTATTATCGTAGCTGTCTCTGTTGTTATAACCGTTGTCTCTTCTATCATTTCCTCTTTGTGCATCGGCTGCGATAGCACTTGCTACCAACATTGCCACAATCATTAGCTTTCTCATAGTTTTATCTGTTTTGGTTTTTTTGTGCTATTAAATATTCCTTAATTATTGGAATTTAATACTTAGATGCAAAACCACAACCAAAGGTTTACTCGGCAATTTGTTAATGATTGTTAATAAAGATTAAACCTCGTTAATCTCTATTAACCCCATTTTTCTGTCAAATCATAATTCCATAAATTTCTGTTTTGATTTTAATATAAATTATGCTCTCAGCATCGTCGGCTATTTAGATATGAACAATTCCAAACAATTTACAGAGTACCGAAATAATTTTTCGGTACTCTGTTTTGAATAAATATGAAATTAGCTCTTTTTCTTGCATTTATACACCAAATTGAGTCAAATGATGGTTTAAATGCTTAAAAAGCATATTATTCCATTCGATTTTGTTCAAAGCTCCAAACGAATGAGATTCTTTGCTATCAAAATGGCTTTCGCCTAATTGCTGTGTTTTAGTAATATAATCAATCAAACGTTTTTTCTCTATCTCAAAATTTTTGGCTTCCTTGATAATAAACTGTGGAGCGGTTTGATTATTTTTTTTGTAAGGTGCTTCGTTCACTACCATATTTTTAACAAGCATTTTCAAGATGAATTTCATAAAAACATTCGGTTTTTGGTGAATGTCATCATAAATCATTTCATATGTTACATTGCAGTGAGCCAACATTTGGTCCACACTCATTTTGCCCCAAATAGGCTGAGTGCTTGGTGACAACTGATTAATTCTCTGAATGACTGCATCAGAAACTGTATTTGTAAAAATATTAGGTAGTGCCATATTTATTGTTTTTTGAGATGAAATTACTACATTTTTATTATACTTCTTAGTTCTACATTTCCGCCTACAAACAAGATTGGGCAACCTTCAGCTAACTTTAAAGCTTCATCCATTGAATCTGCTTTTACTACTATATTTCCTCCAACAATTTCTTTTAGTTCGGCATAAGGTCCGTCTGTAATAACGTTATTAGCTTTAAGTATTTTACCGCCAATTGAACTTAAACGGTTTGTACTTACAAATTTGCCTTGTGCTGCAATTCCTCCTATCCAATCTTGCCATTGCTTGATACTTGCTTGCATTTGTTCGAGTGAAGGCTTAAAATCTGGATTGTAAGGATTGCGAAAAATCATCATCAATTCGTTCATTGCTTTAAGATTTAAAAGGTTGTCACTTTTGAAGTTACAACGCTATTACTATTGGCTTTTGAGGAATTGGACAAATTTGAAGTATTTTTTTTGAAATTAAAATTTACAAAAGGTTTCACTCAACCAAAAATCGCACAAATACTTGATAATCAAGAACTTATGCGATTTGTATATTATTGTAAAATTATTAAGTAACTCTTTCTATGCCACTTTATAATTTTTCCATAACCATCATTTGACAAATAATCGGCTTGAGATAATGCTAATTAATAGTTTGGTTTGAATTTTGTTTTTTATGCTAACATTTTTTTTATTTGAATACTTAGACATATCATGCCTACTCTCCTATCAACTCCTTCAAAATCTTCTGAGCAGCAATTGAAATAACAGTTCCAGGCCCAAAAATACCTTTTACACCAGCATCATATAAATATTGGTAATCTTGGGCAGGAATTACACCACCTGCAATGACCATAATATCTTTTCGACCCAATTTCTTTAACTCTTCAATGAGCTGTGGTACGAGCGTTTTATGTCCAGCCGCCAAGCTTGATGCACCTACAACATGCACATCATTTTCGGTAGCTTGCCTTGCAGTTTCTTCGGGTGTTTGAAAAAGTGGGCCAATGTCCACATCAAAGCCTAAATCAGCAAAACTTGTGGCAATTACTTTTGCTCCACGGTCGTGTCCGTCTTGCCCCATTTTGGCAACCATAATTCTTGGGCGGCGACCTTCAATTTCGGCAAAATGATTGGCCATTTCTTTGGCAATTTTAAAATTCTCATCATCCGAAACCTCCGCTTGATATACACCTGATATTGAGCGAATTACGGCTTTGTGTCGTCCTGATACTTTTTCCATAGCATAAGAAATTTCGCCTAAAGTAGCCCGTTTTCGGGCAGCGTCAACTGCGAGGGACAATAAATTTTCTTCTTGTTCGCCATTTTTACTGGCTTCCGTTATTTTATCTAAAATAGCATTGACTTCTTCCGTATTTCTTTCGGCTTTTATTTTCTCAAGTTTTTCGATTTGCTTTCTCCTAACTTCCTGATTATCAATATCTAATACATCAATAATAGTTTCTTCGTCAGTTCTGAATTTATTGACTCCTACAATAATATCTTTACCCGAATCAATTCTTGCTTGCTTTCTTGCGGCCGCTTCTTCAATTTTCATTTTTGGCAAGCCCGTTTCGATTGCCTTTGTCATGCCACCCAAAACTTCTACTTCTTCAATCAAAGCCCATGCTTTTTCAACCAATTCTTTGGTCAAATACTCGACATAATAAGAGCCACCCCAAGGGTCAACTACTCGGCAAATCTCGGTTTCATGTTGAAGATACAGTTGTGTATTTCGAGCAATTCTTGCCGAAAAATCTGTCGGCAAAGCCATCGCTTCATCCAGCGAATTGGTATGGAGCGACTGCGTATGCCCTAAAGCCGCCGCCATTGCTTCGATAACTGTTCTGGCAACATTATTGAATGGGTCTTGCTCAGTAAGCGACCAACCCGAAGTTTGGCAGTGTGTACGTAAAGCCAAAGATTTGGCATTTTTAGGATTAAATTGCTTCACAATTTTTGCCCAAAGCAGGCGTCCTGCACGCAATTTAGCAATTTCCATGAAGTGATTCATACCAATTCCCCAAAAAAATGAAAGTCGTGGAGCAAATTCGTCTATGCCCATTCCTGCAGCAATTCCAGTGCGAATATACTCCAAACCATCGGCCAAAGTATAAGCCAATTCCAAATGTGCGGGAGCTCCAGCCTCATGAATATGATAGCCAGAAATAGAAATGGAGTTAAATTTGGGCATAAACTTGGCTGTATATGCAAAAATATCTCCTACAATTCGCATCGAAAACTCAGGTGGATAAATATAGGTATTGCGTACCATAAACTCCTTCAAAATATCGTTCTGTATCGTTCCAGAGAGTTTTTCGGGCGAAACACCTTGCTCTTCGGCTGCCACAATATAGAATGCCATGATTGGTAAAACCGCTCCATTCATGGTCATCGAAACTGACATTTCGTTTAAGGGAATTTGGTCGAAAAGAATCTTCATATCTTCAACCGTATCAATGGCAACACCAGCCTTGCCAACATCGCCCGTTACTCTTGAGTGGTCAGAATCGTAGCCTCGATGTGTAGCTAAATCGAAAGCAACTGATAAGCCTTTTTGTCCCCCAGCTAAGTTTTTTCTATAAAAAGCATTCGATTCTTCGGCAGTTGAAAAGCCCGCATATTGCCTAATTGTCCAAGGTTGCATGACGTACATCGTGCTGTATGGCCCTCTTAAAAATGGTGGAATTCCTGCTGAAAAATGCAAATGTTCAGCGTTTTTAATATCATCAGCCGTAAATTGAGTCTTAATATTTATTCCTTCGGCAGTGTGAAAAGCAGATTCGATGGTCGAGTACCGAGTGTCGACTGCTGACTGCTGACTATCGTCTAATGATATTTTTGAGAAATCTGGCTTCATTTGTTGTTGATACGTGAGGATAATTTACAGCTCGGTGCACCTATCAATTCCACAACGTTGGAAAGTTGTGTTACAAACATACGAAACAAAAAAAAGTTTGCCACTATAAGCGACAAACTTTCCTGCAATTTAAAGTAGATTTGTTTCAAAAGTTTTAGTTATATATCAAAGATTTCGTTGAGAGTGATTTGCTACTCAGCGAAGTATCATTCAATTGCTTTGGTAAATCTTTCAACCCACCTAATCCACGAGTTTCCCATGCATCAAGCCAATTGGTAATTGTGCCACGACTAACTTCAAAAATATCAGATAAAACGGTTACATTATAGCCTTTATAGCTCAACAAGATAGCTTTCGCTCGTTCACGCTCGCGATAATTGCGGCTACGGCGAGAAACATCTCTCAAATATTCAACCTGATCTTGGGTTATCTGTCTTACGTAACGCATATAAGTAAATTTATTAAGTACGATTTATATAACAATCGGGCGGTATTCCGCAATCTGTCATTTTCACTGTACATTTATCAAGACGATTAATCAAGAATAAACGCTGTGAGATTATCAAGATTTTTTTTATACATACGTAAAATGATAATAAAAGGTTGCAACATATCTTTTACTGAAACTGAAACTTTTTTCCAAATCAAACTTATATTCTTAACTTTACTCCATCCAGTTATTTATAACCTCCGCAAATTAATAGTGAAATACATAAACCTAAATGAAATACAGTCGCAGTGATTTGAATAAATTTTTGTTAAGCAAGGGTTCTATTCTCAAAATTGAATCGTGCTGAATTATATATAATATAGGTTGTCAAAAAGTATCGAAAATATTTCGGTACTTTTTTGTTTAATAAATTACCAGAATATTTGCCTTTTATCATAGTTTTCTTTGGGTATTTCCTCTTATCTCCGTTAATTTGTTTGAAAAATTTAGTTTTTATTTTCAACAAAATAAACCTCAATAAAAAAATGACACAATTAACCCCATTTGCAAGATTCCTCATCATGCTTGCCATTCTTGGAGCAATTTTTTTTGGAGGAAAGTACATCCTCGAAAATACAGGCTTTGGCAAATCTCTACTCAATAAAAGTGCTGAACAACAGACAACAACTACCGATACTAAAGCCCCTGAAGAAGGACCTGCGAACGAAAGTACTGCAACTGCCCAAGGTTCGGGTTCATCAAATTCTTCTTCTTCGAGCAATAGCGAAGCAAGTGGCTCATCATCGTTTAGTTATGTTGCACCTGAACCTATCAATGGCAAACTAAAAGGTGTAGTTGAGCTTGGAGCAAGTGGTTTCAATTCGTTTATTGTCAGAATTGATAAAAGCAAAAACTGGAAACTTGAAAAAGCCGAATTTGGGAATAGTTTAGTAACCGAAAATATGGCAACGGATGAAGATATTCGTGCGGGCTTGAAACAATATATCGGAAAAATGCTTGATTTTGGTGTAAGCGGACGTGATATTCACTTTGTAGTAAGTTCGGGTGCAGTTAAAGCAGATGTTACACAAAAAATTGTTAAAAACTTAAAAACCTTAAACTACTTTGTAAATACCGTTACGCCTGAGCAAGAAGGAGCTTATGGTTTAAAATGTGTATTGCCCCAAGAGTTTGAAGACGAGTCATTTGTAGCAGATATTGGCTCGGGGAATACCAAAATTTCATGGAAAAACGGAGGCGTTTCTGCGTTTGAAACCTATGGAGCAAAATACTTTCAAGATGGTACAGATGATGGAAAAGTATATAATGAAGTAAAGACAAAATGTGCGGGTATTCCATCAATGAAGCGAAAAACTTGTTTTATTATCGGTGGTGTGCCTTTTTCAATGGCAAAACAAGTACGAGAAGGTAAAGAACGCTATACGATTTTGAAAGCCCCGAAAGATTATAAATTGGATGATGCCAAAGGCAAGGCAGGCGTAAATATTTATAGAGCTATTAAAGACGCTACAGGTTGTGACAAATTTATATTCGACTGGGATGCTAATTTTACAATTGGGTTTTTGTTGAATTTGCCCTAAGAATTAAAAAAGAGATACCAAAAAAAAATCTTGTGGTTCTCTAAAATTTAAAAAAAACATAAAAGTCCTTTTCAATAAAAATATTGAAAAGGACTTTTATATTTCAATATCGACTTCCTACCACTACCTTACGTTTAAATTCTTTCTTTTCGCCTAAAGGATTAAACAACTCTACCAACATAATGTAATATCCCACAGGTACAACTTCGTTTCCATCATTTTTGCCGTCCCACTCAAGATTACCATTAATGCTTAGCAGTTGGTTTTGAGCCAATTGTTTCATCATTCTTCCATTTATATCAAAAATGCTGACATTTGCTACAAAACCATTTTGGTCAAGTTGAAACATCAGATTCGTTACTTCATCTTGACCGTCACCATCGGGAGTAAAAATTTCGGGTTTTATTTTGAAAACAGTTTCTTGATTATCTAAAACTTCCTGAGAATTGGCATATCCAGGCGTTGCGTAACCCTCAGAAGTTGCAGAAGAATGCCAGTTTTTACTATTAGATGATGCTAAATTATAATTGGCTTTTTCGAGGGAAACCCCCGACTTATCATCAATCAATGGATGATGGAAAGCTTCATTATAATCAAATCTATCAAATACCTTTTTCGTTTCATTCAAAAGCACTACCGAACCTGCATCATCAGGAAAAGAAGGTAATGAGGGCATATCTAAAAAATTCGATTTGACAGATTTAAAATATTGACTTTCAACAGTTTTTGCGTTGCGTGTAAGCACCAAAAATTGCTTAGGTTGCAGTATAAAATCTGTTGCGATGATTGGTTTTATATTAGCAATATTTCCAGTAACATCAATATTTGCTAAAGACCAGTTTTTGAGCGAAATCATCTTGTCTGAGCGATTATAAATCTCCACAAAATCTTCCCCACCACTTCTTGGATTAAACAAAATTTCGTTCAAAACCACATTTCCAGAATCGGCAGGCTTTACATTTCCCAAAGCTACTTTGGTTTCTATCAAAACATTTCCTGAGCAATCGGCTATGTTTTTTATCGTTAGGTTATAAATCGTATTTTCTTGCAAAACTGAATTTAAAGTCAAGTTAATATTCATATTTTGCGGACTCTCTACCCCTATTTGCTTGATTGTCAATGACTTATCGAAAACATAAGCGTTTGTACTGACTGAAGAAAGACTGTCTAGTTTTTCCGAAAAAATCACTTTGATTGTCAACGAATTAGCAATTTCAAAGCGAAGCAATGACGGTGGTGTAAGGTCTGGTTTATTAGATTTTACCGAATTTTCTTTAGCAGGTGTTCCTTGCAAAGTAGCTGTACTTGAAATCCAATTACCCTGTTCCACGCACGGGTAATTGAGGTCTATCATTTCCAACGAAAAACCTTGGTCTTTTCCTTTTTCATACCATTTATCAGAATATGTTACCGAGAAAATAGTCTTATTTTTATCATTTCGCAAAGTAAGTGTAATGCCCGTATTTAGCAATGAAAAACTACTCAACCCAATAACATTTCCATAAGGTTGAAAATCCTTTTCGTTGGTTTTACTCGAAATAATCACATAACTTTTTGCTTGAAGTAAAAAACTTGGGAAAACAACAATTGTAGTACCGTAAATAAGTTTAAATTTATTGAGGTCAATAGCCTTATCGGTGCGGTTATATAGTTCAATATATTCTTTTTCAGGCAAACCCTTTGTAGGAGTCGGGTCTGCCATTATCTCACTGATAATCAGGTCATTAAGGCTTTGAGAGAAGGAAATTTTGGCAATAAAAACAAAAAAAGCGGTGCAAGTCAGAATAAAAATCTGACGATAAGCTACTGACTTGCTCCGTTTGTCTAACATTTATTCATTTGTTTCGGTTGGTTTCGTAACTTTCGTTGGAGCAACAGGCTTAGGTTTTGCTGCAGCAGGTTTTGCCGGTGCTGTTGGTTTTGGAACAACTACTTTTGCAGGAACAGGAGCTAAAACAGGCACTTCTAATTTCATTTCTTTCTTTTTGCTCTTTTTATCTCCCTTTTTGTCTGATTTTTTAGTCGTTTTTTTATCACTTTTCCCTGCTTTTTTGGCTGATTTTATAGCATCTTCAACGGCTTTTTCAGCGAATTTTTTTGCTTTTTCTTCTGCCTTTTTAGATTCTTTTTTTGCTTTTTTTTCAGCATCCTTCTTAATTTCGGCTATTTCTTTTGCCAATTTCTCAGCCGATTTATTAATTGCTTTCTTTATTTTTTTATTAGTAGTTTCGCCCCTAATTACTGCTGCAAGTACATCTGCAATTTCAGTCGCTTTTTGTTTAATTTCTGGTTTCATCGTTATAAAGTATTTAATATTATTATATTGTTAAATAATTATTATTTAATTATTATGCAAATACAACAAACTATGGACACAAAAGCAAAAAATGTGTGTTAAGTTTTTCATAATACAGTAAAAAATAACATTAAATAAATCAAAACTCCTATTATACTCATGAATTTCATTACAGAAGATGTTATAAAATTGCTTATCTCAGCAGGAACGGGAGCAATTATTGGTTTTGAACGAGAGTATCACAGCAAATCGGCAGGGCTTCGCACCATGATTTTGATAAGTTTGGGTTCAACGCTTTTTACGCTCATTTCTATGAAACTTGGCTCAGACCCTTCTCGCATTGCAGCAAATATTGTTACAGGAATTGGCTTTGTTGGAGGCGGAATTATTTTTCGAGATAATTCTAATGGACGAGTAACAGGCATCACTACGGCAGCTGCGGCATGGGTAACTGCCGCTTTGGGAATGTGCGTAGGTTTTGGTGATGGACTTTATGAAACTGGTTTCGTATCAATGATTTTGGTTATTTTTGCTTTATATGCCCTAGTTCCTCTTCAACGAATCATTAAACGTAAAAATACTATCCGCACTTACCGCATCGTTTGCCGATTTAGGAGCAAGTCGTTGAAACACTACGAAGAGAAATTTGAGCAGTTTGGCTTAGAGGCAGAGCGTGGCACTCAAAGCAAAAACAATGAAACCATCAGTGGCATTTGGATTGTAAAAGGTCCCGAAAAAAACCACGAAAAAGCCATTAAAACATTAATGAATGACGACGAGATTTTGGAGTTTGATTTTTGATACTTTGTTTTCAGTGGGTCTAAAAGTCCTTTTGATTCAGATTTTAAACACTCGAAAAATTTCATTTACAACCTTTTAAGCCAATTTAGCATCATTATAGAAAAACAAGTCCAAACAATGAAAAATTACTTGATATTTCTCTTGGTTTCTATGAGTGTGGCCTGCCAGGTGTGTAACAAAACGAGTAGTAATTATCCAATTATTGAAGCCAATGCCATTTTGTATAATAATAATTTGGCTGTTGATGGTTGTGCCGAACATATTTCGTTGGTGGATAAGAAAGGCGATGAAATAAAAATATTACTTCCAACCGAGGCAACAAAACCATTTTTCACCAACTTGATGAATGCCGAAATTGCGAAACTTCCAAAAGATAACTATTCAGGCAACTTACGCTTTTCTGTTTTATTAAAATATAAAGAAACCCAACAAAAAGGTAAACTTGTTTGTGGTTGGAATAAAAAATCAATGGTTGAACAAATCGAAATTATATCTATATCAAAAAAATGAAAATGATACTATTAACCTTATTTATTACATTCTTGATGGCAAATTGCCAGCTTGAAAACTCGCAAGAAGTAAGTCCAGAAATGGCAAAATTGGAAGGAAAATGGAGATTATCGAAGATTGGCTATGGTTTTCCTCCTCCAAATGGGCCAACAGAATATATACCTACTTATCAAGAAATTTTAGAGTTTAATACTCTCAAAGGAACTTTTACACGTACAAAAGATGGCAAAGTCATCGAAACCAGTAACATCAAAATATCAAATCTATCAGATGGGGGTATTTCAAAAAAAGAGGCTCTTATTTTCGAAAAAGACAATACCTATTCTTTCTATTCATTTACCGAAAATCCTGTTTACCTGGTTTTATATCAACCTACACCAATTGGAGCAGTTTTAGCCGATGGTAATAGTTATTTTTATGAGAAAGTTAAGTAAAATTATATATTTTGAGGCTTTTTTGATAAATTGCGGTCAGAATTTAACTCATTTATAAAATATATTATGGAACATCATTCAGATTCTCAAAAACTTCCAAATTGGCTCATGTTAGTTATATTTATAACAATAATGACAGTTCTTTTTATTTTCGGTGATTTATTTACTTTTATCATCGGCATATTTATTATGGCTGGTATTTTTGCTGGTGGGTATGACAAAAATCCAGCTAACCACGAACATCATTAATATCAAAACTATTGTAGCACGTTTTTGAAACGTGCTACAATAGTTTTTAGAGATTCTTCATCAACCAAGCCTTAAAATCTATAAATTCTGTACTTATTGGCGTAGCTTGTTTCTTTTTGCTCAACAATGCTTCTAATCTTTCAGGAATTGCTTGTTGGCCTACCACTTCTTCTACCACATCCAAAAACTTGGCGTAATGTGCCGTCGAAAAGAAAATACCAATGACAGGTACGCCTGCCGCAGGATTTTTCAAAGTTTTTTCGTAAGCCTTCAATCCCAAATACGCCACAGCAGTATGCGGACACATCACATATCCCGTGCTATCATACACAGTTTTCATCGCTACTTTAGTTTCCTCATCAGTATAAAAATATCCTTCCAATAAATCTCTCATTTGTTGCAAATCGTTACCAAATAAAGCCTTCATTCGAGGAAAATTGCTCGGATTTCCAACATCCATTGCATTAGAAATAGTTGACAATGAAGGGTTAATGGCTTTATAAACACCTTTTTTGATATATTCTGGCACAACATTGTTTATATTGGTAGCTGCAATAAATTTCTTCACGGGCAAACCTAACTTCCAAGCAATAATTCCTGCACTGAGATTTCCTAAATTTCCACTTGGCACCGAAATAACCATTGGCAAATCAATTCCTTGTTTTTTTAGCTGTGCATAAGCATTAACATAATAAAAGGCTTGCGGAATAAGTCGAGCAATATTGATAGAATTTGCCGAAGCTAAATCAAACTTTTCGGTCAATTCTTTGTCCAAAAATGCTTGTTTAACTAATTTTTGGCAATCGTCAAATGTTCCACTTACTTCCAAAGCTCGTACATTTTCGCCAACTGTAGTCAATTGTTTCTCTTGAATATCACTTACTTTTCCGCTTGGGTAAAGAATCGTAACATCAATATTTGGTATTTTATAAAAACCTTGAGCTACAGCACCGCCAGTGTCGCCCGAAGTAGCCACTAAAATATGGATTTGTTTTTGCGATTTTTGAAGAAAATACGACATCAAACCTGCCATAAATCTCGCTCCAAAATCTTTGAAAGCCATCGAAGGACCATGAAAAAGCTCTAAACAATAAGTATTTTTTTCAATTTCAACAATCGGTGCCGGAAAATCAATCGCACTTTCAACCAATTTCCTTAAATCATCAGCAGGAACATCATCACCGATTAGTGAATTTGAAACTTCAAAAGCGATTTCTTGCAAACTCAAGTTTTCGACATTATCCCAGAAAGATTTTGGCAATTTCGGCAACTCTATTGGCATATAAAGTCCATTGTCGGGTGGCAGTCCACGGAAAATAGCTTCTTCTAAATCTACGTCGGGGCTTTGGTGGTTTGTGCTATATAATCTCATAAATAATTGTCTATATAAAAATAATCCTGCAAAGTTCTAAAACCTTACAGGATTTATTGAATGTTTCCAAAGAAAAATTTGGTATATATTTCTTAACCTAACATCTTCACGAAATCGTCAAACAAATAACGAGAATCATGCGGACCGGGTGATGCTTCAGGGTGATATTGCACCGAAAATGCAGGTTTATCTTTTCTACGTATGCCCTCAATAGTATTATCATTAAGATTTATATGAGTCAATTCGATATTTTCCATGCTTAAAACTTGGTCGGATTTTACGGCAAAACCATGATTTTGAGAAGTAACTTCACAAAGTCCCGTCATTAGGTTTTTCACAGGATGGTTCAAGCCTCGATGACCATTTTTCATTTTATAAGTATCTATTCCACTTGCTAAAGCTAGGAGTTGATGCCCCAAACAAATGCCAAAAACTGGCTTATTGGTTTCAACTATTTGTTTGATAGTTTCGACCGCATACGACATTGCCGAAGGGTCTCCCGGGCCATTTGACAAGAAAAAACCATCGGGATTAAAGGCTATAATCTCATCAAAACTTGCTTTGGCATTGAAAACCTTACAGTAACAATCTCGCTCTACAAAGTTTTTGAGGATACTTTTCTTTACGCCAAAATCTAAAACTGCTACTCTATATTTGGCATCTTCGTTACCGATAAAATAAGCACTTGGTGTACTTACCACTGACGAAAGCTCAAGACCGTCCATCGAAGGTACTTTCTTTAATTCGAGTGCTAAAACTACCGGGTCAAGAATTTCTGAAGAAATAATACAGTTCATTACGCCCGCATCACGAATATGACGAACAATCTGACGAGTATCTAAATCGCAGATGCCAACGATATTGGCTCTTTCAAAATACTCTTGGAGTGAAAAATCAGCTGTTGTACGTGAATAATAATGATTGGCGTAGGCATTGCAAACCATTCCACTAATTTTGACGGTTGAAGATTCCTCTTCATCATCTAAAACAACGCCATAGTTTCCGATATGAGAGGTAGTATTTATAACCACTTGACCAAAATATGAAGGGTCGGTATAAATTTCTTGGTAGCCTGTCATACCTGTATTAAAACAGATTTCACCAGCCGAAGTGCCAATTTTGCCAAGTGCTTTTCCTTTGAAAAAAGTGCCATCTTCAAGAAGTAGAAGGGCATCAGAGGGTTTTTGATTCATTGAAGAATGGTAAAAGAGTTCCGAAAATTACTATTGGCGGTATGCTACCCGCTATCGGAGAACAAAGGTAGTGAAAAAAAGTTTATGCAGTTGAATTTAAAATCAGATGCTTGTTTATTTCTTTTGAAAATACAATTGTTACACAAAATAGTAATAAATACTTATTTTTTCTTCCCAGTATTCCTAAAAAACTCATCTCTTGTAACATTATCGGCGGGAGCGGTATTTGCCCCAGCTTTCCATGCTTTGTCTTTCCAAGCACCACTTTTAACTGCTTTTACAAAGTTTACCCAAGCAAACGGGTTTAGCAAAGGATTCATCGTTACTTGTCCTCGGCTTTCGATTTGCTTCAAAAATTGATTGTTGGCATAACGGTAATTGGCATCTGCACTCATGCCATGCACCGATGCCATTCGAGCAATGTTTTCGGGACTGTATGTTTCTTGTAAAATCTTTCGTTCTCTATCGTCGGGTAGTTTCATATCGACCAAGGCTTGCTTAAATTCTTCCTCTGTGCTAAAAGGATAAACTTTAACTTCTTTTAACATTTTGGAATCGACTTGTAACTCTACAAATACCGAATAATCAAGCTCGGTTTTTTTTGGAATAATATGAAATTGTTTTTTGAAACCTAAGTAGCTAAAATTAATGGTATCACCTGGAAATACGCCCAAAACAAAATATCCTTTACTATTTGAGAGTGTTCCACGACCAGCTCTTGGAATCGTGATATAAGCTCCAGGTAAAGGTTCTTTGGTTTGGCTATCAATCACTAAACCCGAAAAAGTTATGTATTTTATTTCTCCTTGACTAAATGCTAAATTGCTTATAATCAAGGAAATAAACATTAAAAGAAATGTAATTTTATTTTTCATCGTGTATAATTCACCCGAAAATTTTCAGAAATGTAACAATAAAAGGCATTGAAAGCAATAGTCCGTCGAACCTATCCATAAAACCTCCATGACCCGGAATTGTATTGCCCGAATCTTTGATGGCGATACTACGCTTAAAAAGCGATTCAACCAAGTCGCCGAGGGTGCCTGTTACGAATATAATGACTGCTACGCCATACCATTGCCAACTTAACAAACTGTCGAAATACTTTGTTAGAATAAACGCTATAAGAAGTGAAGTTATTGCCCCTCCAAAAAAGCCTTCCCATGTTTTTTTCGGCGAAACTCGCTCGAAAAGTTTACGTTTTCCCAAAAATCTTCCTGCAAAATATGCTCCAGTATCATTTGCCCAAAGTATAAATAAACAACCCAAAATCAGTTGCGGAGCATAACCATTGTCGGTCAGTACCATTTCGTTGATAAGTGCAAAAGGCACGGCAACATAAATAATTCCAAGAAAAGTGTAGCCAAGGTTTGCAAAAGGTTTTTTGTCTTTTACTCGGTATAATTTTATAAAAAACGTGGTGGTGAGTAAAGGTACAATGACATAATAATATTTGAAAGACAAAATTTCTTTTTCAATTAAAAAGGTCAAGGAATTCAATACAATTCCACAAAAAATTCCATACACACTAAGAGGAAGGTTTTCATCAAGTTTGAGTAATTTATAAAATTCTCGTTGGGTGAGTATGCTTATTGCTAAAAACAAAACCCAAAAAGTCCATTCATTATATAAAACGCCGCACAAAATAATGGTAACGCCTACTACAGCAGCAATGGCTCGTTGGGCAAGGTTAGAGAGTTGGTTCAGTTTCGAGGTCATTTTGGTTGAATATGTCAATTACTACTTTTGCGATTGATTCCTGCTCGTCAAGCACTTGGATTTCATAATAGCCGATAAGATAATTACTATCTTGCTTGTTCAGAACTACCGCCATTATTTCATGCGTAAGCAGTTCGTTTTTCAATAGCTCGGCTTTGAAAACATTTTTTGTTTCAAAAACTTTTACCCAGTTTGCCATTTTTTTATTGGAATTTGTTTCAAAGATAGGAGGAAATTGTTGAAAATGGTATGAGTTTTGAAGGATGGTTAAGTGTTTTGTTTTTTTATATCACAAGAAAAGTTTTAAATTGCTTCAAAAATATGGGTGAAAGAATAATTTATGCAGATAATCTTAGTTGATGACCACCATCTTTTTGGGCAATCCCTTTACTCTTTACTAATACAAATGAAAGAAGTTGAACAAATCAACGTTTTTCAGCGTGGAGCGGAGGTTTTGGCATTTTTGGAAACGAATAAAGTTGATGTAGTTATTTCAGATTTGCAAATGCCCGAAATGAATGGGATTGAACTAACTGCCAAAATTCATGAGCAATTCTCCGATGTTAGGGTACTTATTTTGACCATTGATGATGAACCTTATAAAATCAGACAAGCCATTTCAGCGGGTGCTTCGGGCTATTTATTGAAAGATACTGATAAAGCCGAATTGGAAGAAGCCATCAGAAAACTACACCAAGGCTTGCCATATTATAGCGAAAAAGTGCTAAAAATAATTACTACCAGAGAAAAAGACAAATCACTTATAATCAAAGAATTAGCTCAACTTTCAGCTCGTGAAATTGATGTTTTAAAATTAGTTGCTCAAGAATATTCGACCAACGAAATTGCCGATTTGTTATTTGTAAGTGTCAATACCGTAGAAAGCCATCGAAAGAGCTTAATGAAAAAATTGGACGTGAAAAATGTTGTTGGACTAATCAAATTTGCTATGCGGCATAAGCTGGCTGAATAATAGGTATGCTGATATGCGTCCGAGTTCCCTCTCCTATTTTCGACTCTATTTCCAATACACCTCTCATTGCTTCTACTCTGTCTTCTACACTCATCAAGCCTTGCCCTTTCGAATAATTTTGTAGTCCTTTTCCGTTATCTCTCACAAATAATTCGAGTGTTTTTTCATTTTTTCTGAAAGTCATCGCTGCATCTGTCGCTCCCGAATGTTTCAAAATATTATTTATCAGTTCTAAGCAAATCGAGTAGAGATGAAAAGCCGTTTTTCGGTCAAGAGTAATGTCGCCCAATGCTGTTTCACCAGAAAAGTTTTCTTTTAAGCCTTTTGTATTCAAGGTAAACTCAATGGGTGTTGAAAAATTAAGCCGTTCTATCATTTTCTGCAAAGCAACTTCTAAACCATATTTTTCGAGTTCTTCGGGTAGTAAATTATGCGAAATTAGTCGTACTTCTCGGCAAGCATTTTCTACCATCTCCTGAATTTGAGTGTATATTTTTTGGTCGTGATTTGGTAATTTACCGCTATTCAAAGTTAATAAACTCACTCGAACTGCCGACAATAATGACCCAATGTTGTCGTGCAATGCCGAGGCTACTCGTTTACGCTCAATCGTTTGACCTTTCAACAAAGCCTCTTGAATTTCATGGTTTTTATTCAACAACTCTTTGTTCTTTTTTCGTAGAATAAAACTATAAGCAATTGCTGAAACCCCAAGTAGAGTAATCAAGCCAATAACTAACAAAAGTGATTTTTGTTGCTGATTTTCAAGTGTCAATTTATTCGACAAATCATTAACTTTCAGTTGTTTAGCTAACTTTTCTTGCTCGTTTTTTTGTTTATCTGATTCTATTTTTAAAGCCTGTTGAGTAGCAAGAGCATGTTCGTTTTCGAGTTTTCGACTGATAGATTCTAAACTAAAATCTTGAGCTAATTTTTCACTTCTTAGTTTAGTAATTTCATATTGTTTTTGCAGGAAATCTGTTCCTTTTTGCTGTATTAGTTTTTCGTTTTCATAACGAATCTGCATTTTTTCAATATCATATCGTCTCTGTATTTCGGTCAAATCATTTATTCGCTGTTCTTTTTGAATACTATCTCTCAGAGCGATGGCTTTCTTATAATACTCAAAGGCGACTTCGGTATTATTTTTTGATTCGTTTATTTCCGACAAATCTACTAATGCTTGAAACCTGACCGTATTGTTTTGTGAATTAATGGAGTTTTCAAGCATCAATTCGGCATATTTTTCGGCATTTTCATAATCTTTTTTTAATTTAAATAACGTTACATAACTCGAATACAATGAAGCTTTTCCTTGTAAATAATTTTTTTTTGTAAACAAAGAATCAGCTTCATCGAAATACTTTTTAGCTTCCGCAATATTGCGTTCAGCATGTAGATAATGATCCCCCATTATAGATTTTGCAAAAGCAATCTGAATATCGTTTTCTGACAATTCGCAATGCTTTATTACTTTCAAAAACATGTTTTTGGCTGTTCCTTTCCGACCTAATATTTGATAAGAAACTCCTGCAATTCTATAACATTCAGCCAATTGAAGGTGTAAATCAGGAGTTAGTTTAGGCTTTGCTACTAAGTATTCGATGGCTTTTTCGAGGTAACTTGTAGCTTTTTCATATTCCTTTATATTATAATATATCTGCCCAAAACGAAGGTTTATTTTCCAAATATCATCACATTCGATATTTGTTTCTTCACACTTTTTTAGGGTATTCAAATTAGTTTCTAAGGCTTTTGTGTAAAGGTTTTTTTTTAAGTAAAAATTAGAAAAATAAAATAAAGCCCTTAGTTGATATACATTGTTTTTGGAAATGATGGATTTTTGATAAAGTTTTTCGGCATAATGTAAGCCCGAATCAGCGGAAGTTCGACTCAGCAAAGAATAGTTTTTGCATATTTTATTCAAATAAAACATTTCTAATGTATCATTGACCACAGTAACTTTTAAAACACCAATTTCTTTGAGGCGTTGTTTGGACTGTTCAATTTCTACCAAATTAGGCAATTGAGCTTTTGAGCTAATATTAATTATAAAATAGAGAACAAGCAGCGATAGAAACTTCTTCATATAGGGCATGATTTTACCCTAAAATTATCTTTTTATTTTATACAAACATCAAAAAGCACTAAAAAATCACGGTTTCCCGTGATACGATTCACGGTTTACCGTAATTGACTGATGCTATTTAATCATAGATCTTTGTTGAAATCTTTTCTTAAACTTTATTCCCATGAAAAAAACCTTATTCTTATTTCTATTTATTAGCTTAGAAATGTTTGGGCAGTCGGTTCTTTTAACGCCAAGTGCCATGAACAAACAAAATTCTATTCTAGATGATATTACGATGCAAAGCTATTCTATTTATCCTTCCATAATTGGATTAAGGGCAAATGGAACAATTGCTTCGCCAACAGCATTAGCTACTGATGATATAATTTTTCAATTGGGCGTAAGAGGTTATACGGGTGGCGGTTTCTCTACATCAAGAGCAAATATTAGATTCAAAGCTACCCAAGCTTGGACAAATACTGCAAACGGGACATCGATCACTTTTGAAACAACGCCTAATAATTCTACTATCAAAGCTGAAAGAATGGTGATAAATCAAGATGGATATGTTGGAATAGGTATAACGCCAGCAAATTATATTTTAGATATCAATGGTAGATCCAGAATTCGGCATTTTGGTAATACTGCGGGTTTATGGTTCAACAAATCTGATAATGCCGAGGGTACATTTGCCGGAATGTATAACGACGATATTTTTGGTTTTTTTGGCATGGGTACAGTTTCCAACTGGAAATTTGGTTTCGATTTGGTAAATACAAAAATGGGTATCGGCACAATGACACCCAAGCACCCACTCACTTTTCCGAGTGCCCTTGGAGATAAAATATCTTTTTGGGGAGGTAACACTCTCGCTACCGACAATCATTATGGAATTGGAGTGCAAGGAGCGGCATTTCAGTTTTATGTGCCAACAGTTAGTGATAATATTATTTTTGGGGTTGGTAGAAGTGCTTCTTTGACCGAAAAAATGAGAATTGAGGGTAGCGGAAATGTTGGAATTGGAATCAATAATCCTAATGGCACTTTGGAAGTAGCAAGAGGAACTGGCACCAATGGCACAGCGGCTTTTTATGGAACAAGTTGGACATCACATTTTAATTACTCTACTGAAGAAACTACTTATATTAGAGGAGGTAAAAACAATGCTAAAGTTTTAATCAATGATTTAGCAGGGTTGGGCAATGTGGGTATCGGTACAGCTTCGCCAAACTATAAATTACAGGTAAATACCATAGGCAACGGAGCAGGAATTGTTCATGCCAACAATGCAGGTATTCAGGTTGGAACATACGTAGGATATGGGGCGGGTTGGTACGGCACTCTGTCAAATCACCCATTGGTATTATTTGTTAATAACGGCAATGCGGCCGTTACTCTTACAACTTCCGAGCAACTGCAAGTTGGAGGCACAACCACGCCAGCAGGCTACAAAATGAGTGTTGATGGCAAAGTTATTTGTACAGAATTGGAGGTTTTGATCACGCCGTGGCCCGATTATGTTTTTAAGCCAAATTATAAGTTAAAACCTTTACAGGAAATTGAAAATTTTATTACTAAAAATGGTCATTTGCCAAATATCCCGAAGGCAGAGGACATTGAAAACAAATCACTTGCCTTAGGAAATATGGCAAAACTTCAAATGGAAAAAATTGAAGAACTAACACTTTATTTAATCGAAATTAATAAAAGGTTGCAAAAAGTAGAAGATGAAAACCAAGTTTTGAAAAGCGAATTGAAAGCCATTAAATCTCAAAACTAATAACGCCATGAAGAAAATTCTATATTTTTTGTCATTTATTTCTTTTTTTGCCTTCGGGCAGCAAAAAGAAGAAGATTCTCCACAAGGAAGAGCCGAGTTTGAATACCGCCGCATTGCCCCACCCGATGGCTCAAAAATTCCGTTTGGTGAGTTAAACAGGGCTAATCAACAAATTGATGCCTACTTTAGAAATCGTCCAAAAACAGCCATTCCCAATATTGCATGGCAAGAACGAGGGCCAAGTAATATTGGTGGTAGAGTAAGAGCCATTATGTTCGACCCCAACACCACCAATAAAATTTGGGCAGGTAGTGTTGCAGGAGGGCTTTGGTACAACTCCAATGTATCAAATATCAATACTAATTGGACAAAAGTAGATGATTTTTGGGAAAATCTTGCAATTACTTCTATTGCTTATGACCCTACCAATACGCAACGTTTTTATGTAGGTACTGGTGAAGGTTTTGGCAACCTCGACCAAGTATTGGGCGGTGGCATGTGGCGAACCGAAGATGGCGGTGCTACTTGGAACCGACTACCTAACACAGTGCCAAACCATGATAATACTGATACTGATGTAAAGGCGGTATTTAGAAGTGTGCAGAAAGTTATTGTAAATTCGTCAGGAAGAATTTTCGTGGGTGGTAATCATGGCGTAGCGTACTCCGACGACAATGGCGATAACTGGCTGATGGTAAGCAACTTACCATCAGGTTTCTTTGTAGACGATATGGAGATTTCGAGCATCGGTACGCTCTACGTAGTCATGAGGCAATGGGGCGGCAATAATAATCCTTGGCTTAGACGCATATATAGGTCAACAAATGCCGCTTACTCAGCTTGGTCGCTCATTACACCTATCGATAATAGCATTTGGGGAGTAAGAACCGAAATAGCCCTTGCTCCATCTACAAGTGGTAATAGTCAAGTAATTTATGCCATCTGCCAAAACGATACTACTAACAATAGCAATGGTGTATTATGGTTCAAGAAAAGTAGTGACAACGGAGCCAACTGGTCTAATATTACGATTCCGAGTTTTACGGGCAATGTCAATGACCATTTTACAAGAAATCAAGCTTGGTACGATTTAATTTTGGCGGTACATCCCACCAATTCCAGCCTTGTTATTGCAGGAGGTGTTATTTTGGCTCGAACAACCAATGGTGGCACTTCTTGGCACGTATATGATAGCTTTCCTGTTCATGCCGACGAACACGGACTAAAATTCGACCCTAATGATGCTAATAATGTGCTAATCAGTAATGATGGAGGGGTTTATTATTCCACCAATTTCGGTAACTCATCTACTGCTTCGGCCAGTGTTACCTTTGAAGATAGAAACCGAAATCTTCGTATTACACAGCCTTATCATGTAGCCATGAAAAACATTGCAGGTGATAATTATCTAATCGGTGGCACACAAGACAATGGCACAATACGCACCGACCACCCTTATGTTGGCACAGGAAACGAGGTACTAGGTTCTGACGGTTGGCGGTGCTTTATTGACAACAATGAGCCTAATATCAGAATTTTATCAACACAATATATTAGTCATTATTTTTATGATGGCACCAATACTCCTGTTCAATTTATAAATGGTGGCACAGCAGCATTCTATAATCCTTGCGATTACGACGACATAAATAATACTTTTTTTGCCTTTCGAGACAGTAGCCAACAAGCAGGAAATATTTATACAAGATTTTATCGGGTTACAGGCATGGGCGGTACTCGCACCGTTAATACTTTTAAAATCAATATTGCCATACCCGTTAGTTTTATAAAAGTTGGGCGGGCAGCCAATACTATTATTGTTGGCTGTGGCGATGGGCGAATCTACCGTATTTCGAGTGTTAATCTTGCTACCGCCACGGCTACAATCTTGCGAAATGCCAGCAATACATATATTTCATGTATTGACGTTGGCGTTGATGATAATGAGATTTTGGCTATTTTTTCAAACTATAATACCAGTTCGGTGAGATATACCAACACGGGCGGCACAACTTGGATTGATAAAGATGCTGCAACCCACGGGCTGCCCAATATTCCTGTCAGATATGGCCTATTTAATCCTACCAATCGAAATCAAGTTTTAATTGCCACCGAATCGGGAGTATGGTCAACGATGAACATAACTGGAGCAAACCCTGGTTGGGAACCAACCGACCAACTACTTGCCCACGTACGGTGTGACATGCTTTTTTATCGCTCTGCCGATAATATGATTGCCGTTGCCACCCACGGGCGAGGAGCTTTTACGGCGATTCTGAATACTTGCCCAAGCGATTTGAGTTTATTTGTAGATTCTAATGGTTCGAAACATTATGAGGTTAGTAATGCGATCACCTCACAAGCTGAATTACAATTAAATAAAAAGGTAAGATATGATGCGGGCTACAAAGTAAGGCTTACCAATGGTTTTAAAGTAAAAGCTGGCACGCATTTCAAAGCCTATATTGATGGTTGCGGAGGAATAAGATAATCAAAATCACAAACTTTACTATAAGGCATCATCAAATTGTGTTACATTTTTTGAAGAAAACAGGCTTTTATTTGCGTTTTTTATTAATAATCACGGTTTACCGTAATTGACTGATGCAATATAATAACAGACCTTTGTAGAAATCTTTTCTTAAACTTTATTCCCATGAAAAAAATCTTATTTTTCTTTTTATTGATTAGTCTAAAAATGTTTGGACAGTCTGTAACCATTGTGCCAAACGACCCCAACAAAACGGTTGAAATCCGAAAATCAGGTAAAGGATTTGAACATCGTAACATTGATGGATTGGTAGGAATTGGCACTTGGGTAAATCAAGACTTTGCTTTCCTTCGAACCACAACTAACAATAATTTAAGTTTTGCGACAAACAATGGAGGACCTCAAATGACATTGATGACCAACGGGCGTTTAGGTATCGGTTTTAATCTTATACCCGATGGTCAGTTGGACGTAGAAAGAGGCACAGGAACAAGTGGCACGGCGGCTTTTCGTGGCACGCAATGGATTTCGCATTTCAATTATGCTACAAATGAAGGCACTTACATCAGAGGTGGTAAAACTGGCTCAAAAGTTTTTATCAACGATTTGGCAGGTTTGGGAAGTGTCGGTATTGGGCATAGCAATCCGAATGAATTATTAGACGTAAACGGCAGAATGAGAATTCGGCATAATGGAAGTACTTCGGGACTTTGGTTGAGCAATTCTACCAATAGTTTGAGCAGTGCTGATGGAACATTTTTTGGCATGGAAACCGATAATAAGGTAGGTTTTTACATCGGAAATGCTTGGCGTTTTGGAGTAAATAGTTCGGGTGAAATTTCAACTTCCTCTATGGTCGGTTCGGGTTTTAGAATGGTTTTAGCCAGTCCTACTGGTGTTCTTCTCTCTAATTTTCAGCCGCAAGTTTGGTCTATTACTGGTGGTGCTTTTGAGTCACTTACCAATGGCTCTGCTCAATTTTTTAAAACCTTCAATTCTGCAAATTTCACTTCGGGGTCTTCTATTATGGTTGCCCCAGTAAATCTGCCAACTGGTGTTAGTATTAGTGAAGTAGTTGTTTTTTATACAAACTCAGACCCCACAAACACTTTAAGAGTAGAGTTGGGTGCTGAGGTTTTAGCAAATAGTAGTGCGGGGTCGGTAAGCAACCCAATAATTGCATCTAGGAATTTAGGAACTGTAACTGGAATCCAAAGTGCATCTTTAACATTATCTCCCGCCGAATTATCCATCGATAATTCAAATAGAGCATATTTTATAAAAGTATCGTCAAATGTGTGGAGTAATAATATGGCCATTTATGGAGTCAAAATAACATATTCATACTAAAAATACAAACATAAAAAACTCATTAATTTTATCAAATTCTTTAGAAAATCGCTTAGATAAAAGCAAAAAATAATATAACTATGAAAACTAACACACTTTTTATCTTTTTAGCCGCATTACTTTTTGGTTTCTCATGCAAGAAATCAGAAGTTGCTACCAGTGATTTCGCTTGCGACAAAATCGCTAAAATTACCAAACAATCGTTCGGGGATTTGGCGATGACCATTGAATATGTCAATGGAAAAATCTCGAAAGTTTATCGAGCCGATGGTAAAGGTTTAGTCGAAAACTATACTTATAAGTCCGCCACCGAGCTATTAATTACCCGTAATTTTACCGATGGTAGCATAGGCAATACTTTCAATACTATTTTGAACGACAAAGGTTATTTCTTGCGATTTGTTACCGAAGGTTATTCTATTAACTATATCTATGATAATAATGGATACTTGATAAGTAATGCGACAACTTACCCTAACGCAAGTCAAAATACCAATACTACTTATAGCTATCTCAATAATAATCGAACACAAGGTTTGACCTTTACAAATAAGGTTTTGAGCTATACCGAAGATTTTACTTACTACGAAGACAAGCTCAATAAAGTTGATAATTTTGGCAATCAAAATCGCCCTGATTTTTATGGAAAGTTCTCAAATAATTTGGTAAAAACTTATAAAATCACTTATCCAGATAAGAAATTCGATTTATACGAATATTCGTATGAGCAAAATATCAATGGTTTTGTAAAAACTTTGACCGAAAAATACACCGACCAAACTGGCAAAATAACAAGCCAAGTGAATAAATACGAATACGTTTGTCTATAAAACCTCCGAAACCATGAAAAATACTATAAATAGAGAAAAAAAATATAACTCCGAAATGCTGTGGTTTAATCATCGCAAAAAGAGTGTTCATCCCGAAGAGGTTGTTTACCTCAAAAGTTATGAAAACTACACACGGTTTCATTTAAAAAGTGGACAAATCTTGTTGGCATCTTATACCATGAAGACTTATGAGCAAAAGCTTTCAACAAAAGGTGGCTTTACGAGAATTAATCGGGGAACATTACTGTCTTGTCCTGAAATAGGTTTACACAAATTTATGTAAACAAATGGCAAGAACCAAGACAAACAAGGGGTCGGGTTACAACCGACACAAGTTACATTATGATTCAGAATTCAAGTGGCGAGTATGCCACGAATATTTGAATGGAAATGAAACAAAATTAGCAGTACAGCTACGAAACGGCATCAAAGGTAAGACGATGATAGTAGTTTGGTTGCGGCAATTTGGAATAAAAGACAAGCCAAAAACGTTAACACAAAGTGAACAATTAAGTTTAAATATGCCACAGCCAAAACCAGGAATAGTACAATTTTGTGAAACAGAACTTGATAGACTAAAAAAGGAGTTAGCTGAGGCTAAATTGCGGGCTGATGCCTATCAAAAGATGATAGAAATTGCCGAACAAGAATTCAAAATAGACATCAGAAAAAAGTTCGTTGCCAAACAATCTACGCCCTCAAAGAAACTCGACCCGAAATAGGTTTGGGTCGTTTATGTAGTTTGTTTGGCATAACTCGACAAGCATATTATCAATATTTTTGGAGAGAAAGTGACTATCAGATTGAAGAAGAATTACTCATACAAGAAGTAAGAACAATTCGTAAAAGGCAACCAATGATAGGCACACGAAAGTTGTATGGAATACTTGAGACATTTATAGTCAAACATCAAATAAAAGTAGGTAGGGATGCACTTTTTGACCTTTTAGCGAAAAATGGGATGCTTGTGAGGAGAAAAAAGAGAAAGGCTCAAACAACTTTTTCTGCTCATTGGTTACGAAAATACCCTAATTTAATTAAAGGAATTGAGCCAATGAAGCCTAATCAAATATGGGTTGCTGACATTACTTACTTAGAAACAGAAATCGGATTTGTGTATATCTCACTCATTACTGATGCTTACTCAAGAAAAATTGTTGGTTATCATGTGGCTGATAATCTTTTAGCAATTAGTTCGGTCGAAGCTCTAAAAATAGCATTAACAAATATGCCTAAAAATTTAGAAAGTCTAATTCATCATTCTGACAGAGGAATTCAATATTGTTCACAAGAATATGTAAACGTATTGCAGGATTATCAAATAAAAATCAGCATGACACAAAATGGAGACCCTTTGGAAAATGCAATTGCTGAAAGGGTAAACGGTATTCTAAAAAATGAACTTTTGCCGAATGAGATTGTCAAAAACTTGGAACACGCACAAAAATTGCTAAAAGAGATAGTATTGATTTACAATGATGAAAGACCGCACATGAGCGTCGCCCTTTTAACTCCAAATCAAGCTCATCTACTTGATGGAAAATTGAAAAGATACTGGAAAAATTATTATAATAAATCAACTGTAAACCTATATCAGGATTTTCAACTATAATTGTAAACTTATTTTAGGACAAGACA
>NZ_JAYWCU010000185.1:0-14209 GCF_043780375.1 Emticicia sp.
ATTGCGAGAAATCTTTCAATTTTACCGTGAAAGTATGCTCCATTTCAAGTTTCAAAAAGTTGCTTTTAAAGCAATAAAAGCCTCATTGAGCAATATTACTAAAGCATAATTCATCTTATAAAAGTACCAACTCATAAAAATTTAAAAGCTTGAAAATATGTACATTAATAACTTTTTCACCCATCTCAGAGGCTTTTTGAGAGGTTTTCCTTCAAAAGAACCTCCCTAAAAATAAGCTCATAAACCATCGTGAATAATGTAAATCAATGCGAAGGACGCTCATTCGTATAGTGATTTAAGTTATTCTCAAAACGGAAAAAGCATAGACTTTTTACCGAATAGATTCGTATTGCCCAAAATGTGGACTTATCCACATTTTTTTGAAAATTCTTCAGTTTCCAAAGTACAAACTATGAACTTTTTGAACTATGAACTTTGATAGGAAACTTAGAACTTAATTTTATAAATTAGTTTTTTTCTTTAACGGAAACTGTAAAAAAGCAAAAAAAATGTGGATAACTCTTTCAAAACAAAATTTCAAAAAATGAATACCTATCCAAATAACCATTCAAAGCCTTTTACTCCAAAAAAGAAGTCCGTAAACTTCCTTCATGCGGAGTTGGATTTGATTAATTCGAGCTACAAAATGCTCATGTATCGAGAAGGCTTTTCTCATCCAAACACGTATTACAGCAAGAAAAAACACTTTGCCGAGCCACAAGACAAAGAATATTTGATGCTTTCAATGATCGAAAGATTCGTGGGACGTAGCAACTGTTTTTTTCGGAAAGCTGACCAATCAAATGGAAAAACGTACAGCCCTGCCACCTTGATTGAATTTTGGCGAATCTTCCAAGATGATACCAAAGAACGATTGGTTCTGAGAATGTTTCACCCTACCAAAAATATTTTGTCTTACGAATTATTTGATTACCTGCTTGATAATTTTCAGGTTAAAATGAAACTTAACTCGTACTACGAATTGATGAGAGTGGGGAAAACAGAAGCGATTGGAGCATCCAAACCCAGGAGTTTAGAACAAGATGAATTAATTGATTTTAGTTGGAAGAAAATGACCCAGCAAAATTTTGCCAAACACCTGGCTCATTTATATGCCAAATATCCTACTCGTGGCAGAATTGATATTTACAGAGACGCCTATCAAAAAAATCACTTTTACGAAGTAACTCCACAAATCGAAGATGCAAGTCAGGCAACTATATCGGCAGAACTATCCCATAAAAATATGTTGAAGATTTGGGCGAAGTGTTTAGAGTTTATTTGTCAAAATGTGGAAGAAAATGCCTTTCGGACATGGTTTTTACCAATCATTCCCATAGAACTGGAAAATAAGAAATTAGTTTTACAATTGCCCAGTTCCTTTTTTTATGATTGGATAGAAGAAAACTACGTCGATTTACTACGAAAAACACTCGACCAAACCATCGGACACGATGCAGTTTTAGAATATATTTTGTAAATATATTTTCACTTTAATATAATTACTACTTTGTTTTAGAAATTATTTATTTATATATTTGTTTTCAATAACAATAATATAATTATACATTTATGAATATATTAATACAATTTTTCAACTCCAGTTAAAGCCAATTCAGTTGCGAATTCGTCATTTAGTGCTTTCCTAATTAATCTTAATTCCAAACAAATGAAAAATAAATTTTATCTTTTATTGCTATTTCTCATGGCAATAGTGGTATTGCCCACTTCGGCTCAAATCACCTTCAAACTAAAAAGTGTGGTAGGGCAACAAAATCCAAGTTCCAACGGACTGTTTAGTTATGGTACACTAAATAATGGCACTTTTCAATTATTTCCTCACTATGGAGAAGATGGAACTGGAGACATTAATGGTATTTCTCAAAAAGGCTGGACTTTTGTTTTAGGGCAAGAAAATTATCCCTTTTTAGCCTTTGAACAACTCAATGCGGGTGAAGTAACTCCTCAGCCATTTCCACCCTTTGGGATATTTATGCACCCATCAAATGACGCTCCTTCGGTTGTAAAGTTGTCTATTCCGAACAATGCCACCATTATTTCGATTACAAATAACGTTCAAAGGCCAAGTTTTGGTTGTGGAGAGAATATCGGTTATTCAATTATTACGGATAATTCAACAATCTTACCACGAACAATTATTTCAACTTCCAATTCACCCAATACTTATACGGTAGGAACAACATTTATTAATGCGGGAAATAATATCTATTTTGTTGTGGATAAGGGGGATGATGGTAACTATTCGTGCGATGATACAGCAATTGATGTTGAAATAACTTTGGTCTATGAGAAGATAGTTACGCCAATTTTATCAGGAACATTCAACTGTAATGCTACCAATGCAACTTTTGATATAGCTTTTCAACAATCAGGTACATTGGAGTTATACAAATTAGGGAATCCAAATCCAATAAGTACAACCAATATTTCACAAGTTGGCAATACTTTTAATGGTCAAGGAACATTTTCAGGTTTAGATTTATCGACAGGTGGTGATTTCTATGTCATTGCAAAAAACACTGGACAAACACAATCAGACCAAAGTGCTATTATTAGTGTTACACCCTGTTGTAGCAATGCCGTTGCACCAAGTATTTCAGTTAATAATTTGTCATTATGCCAGGGAAATATAGGAATACTCACCGCCACTGGTTGTACGAATGGCACGGTAACTTGGAGCAATGGGTTTGTTGGTACAAGTACAACCGTTAATGTCGCTGGAACATATACCGCTACTTGTAAAGTTTTAGCAACGTCGCCTTGTTCTGATGCAACAAGTACGGCATCGGGTGTTGTTACTATCAACTCATTACCAACACTCAGCGTCGGTGCAACAACTTGCAATGCTGACTTACTGACTTATTCCGTACTTTTTGCAAGTAATGGTGTAGTTATAAGCTCCGCTGGCACAGTTTCGGGAAATACGATAATCAATATACCAACAGGATTAGATGTTACATTAACAGCCACTAGTAATACAGGTTGTGCTGTAACTAAAACCGTAAGTTCTCCAAATTGTACCTGTCCAAAAGTAAATGCACCTATTAGTGGTGGTAATCAAACAATTTGTCAAGGGCAAACAATTCCTGCATTAACAGTAAATGTGGGTGCAAACGAAACAGGAGATTGGTATAATGCGAGTGGAACATTAGTGGCAAGCAGTACATTAAGTTATACACCAACCGTAGCTCAGTATCCACTGGGGCAGTATCCACTGGGGGAAACATTTTATGTTCAAGCCAAAAACACAACTACTAATTGTGTTAGTGCAACTCGTACTGCAATTTCTCTAACAATTAATGCTTTGCCAACCCTAAACATTGGAATAAGGGCTTGTTCACCTAATTTATTAACATACTCGGTTTCATTTACAAGCGATGGGGTAGTAACAAGCAGTGTTGGGACAGTATCAGCAGCGGCTGCCGCAGCAGGTATTGTATCAGGAATACCAACAGGCACAAATGTTATACTGACCGCTACGAGTAGTACAGGTTGCGTTGTAACTCAAACGATAAGTTCTCCAAATTGTAGTTGTCCAACAGTAAATGTACCTGTTAGTGGTGGCAACCAAACAATATGCCAAGGGCAAACAATTCCATCTTTGACGGCAAATGTTGAAACTGGTGAAACGGTAGAATGGTACGATGCACCAAGTGGCGGTAATTTATTGACAACTGGTTCAAGTTATACGCCAAGTATTGCAACTGGTGGCATTTTTTATGCACAAGCCAAAAACAAAACTACTAATTGCGTTAGTACGACTCGTAGTGCAATTTCTCTAACAATTAATGCTTTGCCAACTCTAAATGTTGGAACAACCGCTTGTTCGGCTAATTTATTAACTTACTCAGTATCTTATACAAGTGATGGGGTAGTAACAAGCAGTGCTGGAACAGTATCAGCAGCGGCTGCCGCAGCAGGTATTGTATTAGGAATACCAACAGGCTCAAATATTACACTGACTGCCACAGGTAGTACAGGTTGCGTTATAACTCAAATGGTAAGTTCTCCAAATTGTAGTTGTCCAACAGTAAATGCACCTGTTAGTGGTGGTAATCAAACAATATGTCAAGGTCAAACAATCCCATCTTTGACGGCAAGTGTTGAAACTGATGAAATTGTAGAATGGTACGATGCACCAAGTGGCGGTAATTTATTGACAACTGGTTCAAGTTATACGCCAAGTATTGCAACTGGTGGCATTTTTTATGCACAAGCTAAAAACGTAACTACTAATTGTGTTAGTGCGGCTCGTACTGCAATTTCTCTAACAATTAACGTTTTACCAACCCTAAACATTGGAACAAGGGCTTGTTCGGCTAATTTATTAACTTACTCAGCATCTTATACAAGTGATGGGGTAGTAACAAGCAGTGCTGGTATGGTATCAGCAGCGGCTGCCGCAGCAGGGATTGTATCAGGAATACCGACAGGCACAAATGTTATACTAACCGCTACAAGTAATGCTGGTTGTGTGGTAACTCAAACGATAAGTTCGCCAACCTGTACTTGTCCGTTAGTAAATGCACCTGTTAGTGGTGGTAATCAAATAATATGTCTGGGTCAAACAATTCCATTCTTGACAGTAAATGTTGGAAATGGTGAAGTAGTAGAGTGGTACGATGCTCTAAGTGGCGGTAATTTATTGGCAACTGGTTCAAATTATACACCAAGTGTTGCAAACGGGGGCATTTTTTATGCACAAGCCAAAAACATCACTACTAATTGCGTTAGTGCAACTCGTACAGCCGTGGCATTAACAGTTAATACATTACCTACAATTGCAGAAGGTACAAAAACTTGTTCACCCGACTTATTGACTTATAGTGTTTCGTTTACAAGCGATGCAACAACTATCACGAGTACCGCAGGGATTGTTTCGGGGACAACAGTACAGGATATTCCAAAAGGAATGAATGTAGAAATTACAGCAATTTCTTCAACTGGATGCCAAAATAAAATAAATGTAACAGCCCCTTCTTGTGTTTGTCCAACTGTTATAAGTCCAATTTCGGGTGGTGATAAAACAATTTGTCAAAAAGAAGCGATTCCAACTTTATCTGTTACAGTAGGAACTGGCGAGGTTATAGATTGGTATGATGCTCCAACTGGTGGTACATTATTATTAGCTAATTCGACTACCTACATACCATCAATGGGGCAGTCTCCACTGGGGGCTATATTTTATGCAGAAACAAAAAACACCACCAATAATTGTGTAAGTAATACGAGAACTGCGGTCAAATTAACCATTAACCCAATCGGTGCTACTCCTACAATTATCGCTTCAAAAAATCCTATAACATTAGGTGAGACAGCAGTATTGAGTGTATCTAATTGTAATGGAATCATTACATGGAATACTGGTGAAAGTACGAAAAGTATTTCTGTAACACCACCAACAACAACCGAATATTCGGCTACTTGTACAGCAAATGGTGGCTGTATTGGTGGAAATGGCAAAATAACAGTCAATGTATCAGTTCCTAAAATTGAAGTAAAGGCTTCCCCTAATATAGTGTGCATCGGTGGTTCAACAACTTTGAGCATGATTGGCTGCCCAACAAACGATATTTATTGGACATCGCCCGAATATGGGCGTAGAAATGAAATCGCTCCTCTTTACAATGGAATTGTTCAAGCAGGTTCATTTACTGGGCATTGCATAACAAGTGCTGGCGAAAGTACAACCACTATTGGTATTGAGATTCGACAACCACAAGATTTTAAAATTGTAGCTTCCAAGAATCCCATTTATTTAGGAGAAAGCACCATTTTATCTGTTGATGGTTGTGATGGCATTGTCAGTTGGCAAAATGGGCAAGCAACTGGTAATCCCCTTACAGTATGGCCGACCAACCAATATACTGATTACGTCGCCGAATGTTTAAGCCCAAATGCTTGTGGGGGTAAAGGTAAAATTACCATCGAAGTAAAACCGCCAATCATTACTGCCATAGGTAAAGACGTTTGTTGGGGTTCAACTGCTTCACTTTCACAAACAGGTTGTAGCACTGCATTTTATTGGGTGGTTTGGAAAAAAGATGATTTTTCTGATGCCCAAGCAATTGATAATCCAAATGCCTATCCAATTACAGAACCAACTCGTTTTAGAGTAGCTTGTTCCACCACAGCAGGAGAAGGGGCAGGAGATATTCTCATTCGTCCAATTCCATTGCCTAACAAACCCAAAATTACCCCCAATAAGGAAAGTTATTTTACAGGTGAAACGGTTGAATTGAATGTGTTGAATTGCAATGGTCATTTAGTTTGGTCAAATGGCGAAGAAGGAAGTATCCAAATTCGTGTTAAACCTGTCAGAACAAGCACTTATACCGCAACTTGCAAAGGTGGCTATGACTGTATTTCCCAAAGTTCAATTGAGGTAATTGTTAAAACGCCCACCCCAAAAGTCAAAGATTTGACAATTTGTTATGGCGATACATTGGTATTGAATAGTGGGTGTCCAAAAAATGCAGGTTTATGGACAGATAACTGGCGACCGTCGCTACGGTTAGATATTCCTAATAGAACAATAAGAAAAGAAAGCGAAAAAATCAGAATGTTTACCTCGAATACTTATGGTGTAAGTTGTGAAGGAGAAGCAGGTTTGAGCGATATGGTTGCTTTTACGGTAACGGTAAAACCTAAAATTGATGCCCCAACTATTCAATCAGAAAAATCAGTTATCATCAAAGGTGATTCATTGGAATTGCTTGCCAATGGCTGCATTGAAACGGAGTGGACGGATAATAAAAGTCTTCTTTTTGGTGAAAAAACCAACAAAATAGTTGTAAAACCTATTTTCACGACCATTTTTTCTGCTCGATGCTTGGTTGATGGCTGTTATAGCAATTATGGTAGTTTTAAAGTCTTAGTTCGTCCGAAAAAGCCACAAATTGTGGCAACGCTTGATACACTTTGTGTCGGTAGTTTTACTACAATTATTGCCCAAAACTGCGAAGATGATGGTATTTTGAAATGGCTACATAACAACAATAATGCTGATTCCTTTAGTGTTTCTCCTCAAATGGATACGACTTACAAGGCTGTTTGTATTGGACTTGATAGTTTAGTTTCTGATACTACGGCAGTTAAAATCAAAGTTTATCCAATTCCAAAAGCTCCAACTATTACTGTATCAAGTTTAATTATCATCGAGGATGAAAGAACGATTTTGACGGCGAGCAACTGTGAAGGAATCATTACTTGGAATACTGGTAAAATTGGAAGTTCTCTAACTGTTAGTCCAACGAAAAACACTACCTATTCAGCTACTTGTACAATTTGGCGATGTGTTTCAGAAAAGGCAGAAATTACCATCAAAGTTCGACCAAAACAATTAGAAATCACTGACGGAAATGAAACCAATTATTTCTTGAATGACACACTTTGTTTACAAAAGCAACTCACGCTTTCGGTAGTAACGAGTTGCAATGGTACAATCATTTGGAGCAATGGTCAAAGAGGTAGAAGTATCACTATTGTAGGTACAAAAAATGAAGTTTATGAGGTCTTCTGTCAAAATGCCGACAATGAAAAATCGGATATTTCAACCGCAACAGTTCTTGTTAAGGACTATAATATTACTGATGCTTACATTTATCCAAATCCCACTTCAGGTAAACTATTTATTCAGTCAAAAGGCTGTATTGATGGCATAATGCTAAGATTATACACGCTTCGAGGCGAATTGATTTATGAAGGCGGCGGACATGAGAGATATTTAGATAGCTTAGTTTTAGACCTTTTCAATCTACCAAGTGAAGAATATGTACTGCACATTATTGGTACAGATGGCACAAAACCTGTAACACTCAGAAAACGAGTGGTAAAGACAAATAAAGAATAATTTTCTTAAAAAATCTTCTAATTTCTCTTGCCTTTCACCTGTTTCAGTTTGAAAGGCAAGGGAACAAAACATAAAAAATCATGAAAAATATATTTCGTTTTTGTGTAGGTTTATCTTTGATAATCAACCTCCAAAGTATAGGTCAAGTCTATACTCCAGTTAATTCACATCGAGTTTTAGTGGGTGCTTTTCCTTTTCAAAACTTCACTTACGATGCCCGAAGTGCGGCATTGGGTGAAGCTGGGATAGCCATTTCTCCAGATGCCAATAGTGGTTTGATGAATCCTGCAAAATTGGCGTTTTTAAATGTGTCAAAAGACAGTTCAAAAAAGGAAAACCCCTTTGGAATTTCTCTACATTATACGCCTTATTACAGAAATCTCATTCAAGGAATGAATTTGTATGCTTTGAATACTTTTAAGTTCAAAAATAACCATGCCTATGGACTGATAGCAAAATATTTTGATGCTGGCAATGTAGAAATTCGTAACCAAAAAGGCATTTTTCAAAGGAATTTTGCTTCAAAAGAGTTTTCAATTGCCGGTTTTTATGCCAAGCAATTGAAACATAATAATAGCTTTTCTGTTGGTTTGAAATATATTTATTCGGACTTGTCGGCTACGATAAAACCAGTAAATGTTTTTGCAGGTGATTTGTGTTTTTATCATGATGGTAGAGAAAAAAAGAGAAATGCTACCCGTTGGTTAAATTATGGAGCATCATTGACAAATATCGGTGGCAGAGTATCGTATGACGATTATAAAAAAAGAACGTTTCAGCCAACATTATTGAAACTCGGTGCTGCACAAAATTTTATACTTGGAAAAAAGCAAAATATCTTGATGCTCACTATTGATGCCAATAAATTATTAGTGCCAACACCTTCTATTAGAAATGCCAAAAATGAAGTTATTGCAGGGAAAAATGAAGAAAATATTACAGGTATTGGTACAATTTTCCAATCATGGGCTACTGCACCTGATGGTTTGCGTGAAACTATGAGAGAATTTACTTTTTCAATGGGTTCAGAATTTCAATTTCGAGCGGGCGGCGTTCCGCATTTCTATGCTCGTGCAGGCTATTATACCCAAAACAAACGAAAGGGAGATATACATTATTTCACGCTTGGTTTGGGAGCGAAATTCAAAGATTTTGGCTTGGATTTATCATACTTAATTTCTAACAATCGTAATGAAATTCTATCAAATACCTTTCGAGCTTCTTTGAATTACTGCCCTTTCAAATAATTCAATTTAGATGCTTTCTATAATCTAAAGCGGTTCTCCGCCCAATAGCCCTGCTAATGTGGGGCTATTTTTACTCAAAAAATATAAATAATACTAACAATGGAACTTACAGGAACTATAATAAAAATTAAAGAAATAGAAAATTTCCCCTCAAAAACAGAAGATGCCAAAGACTTTCAAAAAAGAGAATTTTGGTTGCAAATTTCTGTGGGTGGCATTCCGCATGAAAAATACTCTCAAACAGTAGCTTTAGAGCTTCATGGTGATAAAGTAACATTGCTTGATTCTTTTAAAGAAGGGCAAGAAGTAATCACTGCAATTAACTTAAAAGGGAAAGTAATAGAAGATAGATGATACCTTGCAAGTGTTGCGAATTCAAGAAGTGAAAAAGACATAAAATTAAAATAAAGCCATTTATACAATTTGTTAGTCACGAAGTAGTGGATAAACGGCTTGTATCTTTTCAATTACCTATCAAACATTTAAAAACAAAACTCTGTTCATTAGAATAGAGGCAGACAAAGGTCGGAATTTATATTTCGACCTTTTTTTAATAATTACCCTCCAACATAGTTAAAATATTAACTGGTACCATATCCCGAGGTTTTGCATCAGTGTCTATACCTACATAAGCAATTGAAAATGTGTGAAATATACAACTCTTCCCTATAATTATGTAACGATTTCAGAAATTAATGTACTGACCTTTGATTAGTTGAAATTTATTCACTAATCAAGGTTCAATCCGTAAATATGAAAAAAGTATTTTTTTCAATACTAATAATGGTTTCTTTTGATGTGTTTTCTCAAACTCATCAAATGCCAATGCCTGAAACTAAAGAGAAGGCAAGCAAACTGAATTCCTCAAAATCTAAGAATAATACTTCTGAGTATAATATCATGAAAGGAAATACCCTTCCCCTTTCAAGACCTATCGCCGAAAAATTAGTTAAACCTACGGGCAAAACAGTTGAGTATGATTTGAATATTGACTATAAAGAAGTTAATTATACTGGTAAAAAAGCAACTGCCATCGCTATAAATAACGGAATTGCAGGGCCGACTTTGTACTTTATCGAAGGCGATTCTGCCATTATCAGGATTCATAATAAACTCAAAACCGAAACTTCCATTCACTGGCATGGCATATTAGTTCCCAACCGAAAAGACGGTGTTTCCTATCTCAATACGCCTCCTATTTTAGCTGGAGAAACCTATACTTTCCGTTTTCCTATTCTGCAATCGGGTACTTATTGGTACCATGCTCACAATATTCAAGAGCAAATCGGCTTGCATGGTTCTATTATAATTCAACGCCAAAAGCCAACAATTAAGGTTGATAAAGAAGTCGTTTTATTGATTTCAGATTGGGCAGATGAAGGTGCTGGAAGCATCATAAAAAACCTAAAACGAAGGAATGAATGGTATTCAATTCGTAAAAATAATATTCAAAGTTTGGATAGAATTATCAAAAACAATGCTTTGGGAGCTTATTTGAAGCAATCATTTCAACGAATGCCACCGATGGATATTTCAGACATTGCTTACGATAAATTTTTTATTAATGGTCTTACTACCAGCAGTTTAGAAGAAATAAAGCCAAACGAAAAAATCAGAGTTCGGGTTATTAATGCAGGAACATCATCATATTTTAACCTCAATTTTGCAGGTGGTGATATGGAAATAGTTTCAAATGATGGACAAGATATTCAACCCATCAAAGTAAAGCATCAACTCATGGGCATGGGAGAAACCTTTGATTTTATACTGACAATTCCCAACGATATGGCTTATGAAATTAGAGCAACCGCCCAAGACGGTTCGGGCTTTGCTTCGTTTTTTTTGGGAAAAGGAATGAAAATGGAAGCACCCACAATTCCCAAACCCAATTTATACGAAATGACTCGCACCATGTCATCAATGAATATGAATGCCATGAAAATGAAAGGAAACAATGTTAAATCTTTTCCATCTTACACACAAAAAGAAATTCCGAAACCCAATGCCAACAAAGGACTTGAAATAAAGGGAATGGATATGAAAAATAAGAATACCAAAGAACATGACATGAAAAATATGGACAAGAAAGGTGCTGAAAATATGGAAGAAATGGATATGGATTTGGGTGAATACAATACAAGCAATTATTATAACTTGAAATCTATTGAGCCAATCATTTTTCCTGAAAATCGCCCACTGCGTGAAATAAGACTTGAATTATCGGGCGATATGCGAAGATATATTTGGGGATTTGATGGAAAACCAATGTCCCGTGAAGAAAAAATCAACATCAAAAGAGGCGAAATTGTACGCTTTAATATGGTGAATACAACCATGATGTTTCACCCCATTCACCTACACGGTCATTATTTTAGGGTATTGAATGGGCAAGGTGAATATTCTCCTCTAAAACATACCGTAAGCCTTGCCCCTATGGAAAGTATTACTATTGAGTTCTTGGCAGATGATGAAAAAGATTGGATTTTTCATTGCCATTTATTGTATCACATGGCTCTGGGAATGGCAAGGGTGATACATTATGAAGGCGATATGCCCGATGCAGATATTGCTCCGATGCACTCACAATTTATGGCATCTATGAACGACAATGCCTATTTCACTTGGGGGAATATTGATATTGGCGTTACTAATAGTTACTTGAAAATGAACCGTTCAAACAATAGAAATGCCTTCATTTTAAGTGCTGATGCCAATTGGAAAGGAGATTATGAAATTGATTTGGACTATGAACGATATTTGACACAATATTTTAGGGTTTTTGGTGGCGTGGATGCTGGAAACGAGCTTTTTCTTAGGAAATCATCGGGCGAAGTAGGTTCAAATATTGACTCTAAAATCATCAGACCAGTTATCGGATTAAGGTTTTTATTGCCTTTTTTAATTGATTCCGAAGTGAAAGTTGATTCAAAAGGGAATGTGCGGTTTCAATTATCGGGACAACAAAGACTTACCCGAAGGTTAGGTTTTGAGTTTGAAGGACAATGGCTAATCGAAGGTTATACTCGCTTGCACGTAGGTTTGGACTACGTTTTGACTAAAAATACCTCACTTTTTGCCAATTATGATACCCGTTACAAAACAGCAGGTGGTGGGCTAAGTTTCAAATTTTAGTATTCTTTTTTAATTAATAATAATTTAAACAATTTAAACAAAAACAAACAATGAAAGACAACAAAATGTGTATTGATGCTTGCGTAGCCTGCATGATTGAGTGCGAAAAATGTACGACTATGTGCATTTCAATGGGTGGTATGGTAGAATGTCTGAAAACCTGCCGTGATTGTGCGGATATTTGTGCTTTATGTGCCAGATTATGTGCCAGAGATTCACAATTCTGTGATGATATTTGTGCCTTGTGTGTAAAATGTTGTGAGGCTTGTGTGGCAGAATGTGCCAAACATGGCGACCACTGCAAGGCTTGTGCCGAGGCTTGTAAAAAATGTGCTGAGGCTTGTAAAATGTAATAGTATAATTCTCTTTGCAGAACTTTTAAAAATGAGGTTTTGCAAAGAGAATTATAGGAACGTTTAGAACTAATCTGTGAAATATGTAAGTCTTTTCAAGAATTATGTAACACTTTGATTATCAATAACTTAGAACTATGATTAATGTTAAAATTTCTGATACTAAATATTTATTAATATGATTTTAATCATAGAATTATTAGTTGAAATATAGAAATTTTGTTTTATAAAACAATTTAAATACTAAAAAAATGAAAATTACTCTTCTACAAATCGCCCTTTTAGCTCTACTCACATCTTGCCAATCAGCAAAAACTTCAAATCAACTTTTGGCAGATGAAACGAGTCGCAAAGAAATTATTTCTTTAATCAGCAACGACGCCAACATGCACAAACAAATGATGGCAGAAATGATGAAAGGAGAAAATGGTATGGAAATGATGATGGAAAACCATAAGTCCATGATGAAAATGATGAAAGATAAGCCCGAAATGATGAAAGGAATGATGGACGACATGATGGAAACTTGCAAAACCGACTCAACGATGATGAAAACCATGTGCAAAACCATGATGGACGACCCAAAAATGATGGACATGATGGGAAAAATGAAAGGGGAAAGTATGAGTGGAATGGATCATAAGAAAATGAAAGGAATGAATCATAAGTAACACTCCAAACAAACAAGAAAATGACAGATACCTTAACAATAGAAAAAGAGGAGCAAACCCAAACAACAACATCGGGCGGCAAATATACTTGCCCAATGCACTCCCAAATCGTAAGAGATGCCCCAGGTTCCTGTCCGATTTGTGGAATGAATTTAGTGCAGATGCAGCAGTGATAAGTAAAATAATTTGAATTACATACAGCGAGAATAGCTCTTTTCGACTGAGGCAAAAAATAGATTTTTTGCCTTGGTTTATAATATTGGGGTGCTAACTTATTAGGTTCTGTTTCGGTGATGATAAATGATTTAAGTTAAAAAATTAAAAATTTAAACAAACGTGGCGACGTACTGCAAATAAAATGAAAAAATCAATCGTCGTTTTTGCCCTCTTTTTTATCGCTTCGTTAAGCGTATTTGCTCAAAAATCAACACCTTATGTTGATTACAAAGGACATATTCATTATGAAAAAAAACTAATTGGTTCACTATCATCAAAAGGGGGTTTCGACCAATCGGGCAAACCCGTAACCAAAGTAGATGGTAGTGGAAATATAGTAGATATGAATGGAAAAAAACTTGGAAAAGCTCCTAAAAGCAACACTTTTGTCTATTATTTCAACGAAAAACCAGAAAATTATACCATTGGAAAGCAATCGCATAACGGTATGTGTGAGGTAAAAAACGCCAAAGGGCAAACGGTAATGCTACTCCATCAAAACTATAAAGCTCAAGCGGCTTGTGCTGTTCATTGTTTGTATGAAAATAAGTGTATGCCTATTAATATGGAGCATAAACAATAATTGAAGCCCAGCAATATAGCGTAAAAGTATGATTGGAGTGTTTTAAATAAGCTCGGGCGGCATAATAGAATTCCTAAAATCTGCCGTGCCTTTCCAGATATTTGTGACTTATGTGGCAGAGGTTCAAAGCTGTG
>NZ_JAYWCU010000186.1:0-4813 GCF_043780375.1 Emticicia sp.
AGAGTATTAATAATTTAACTAACTGGTAAAGTCCACCCAAAAAATGAAATTCAACTATAAATTAGGCAAATATTCTTTTAGCGTAAATTTCATTGATAGAAATGATACATCTTGGAATAAAGATGCTCATTATATACGTATTCTTTTCAAACGCTCATGGGTATGGTTTCCTACAAACACTGATTTTGAAAGTCAAGAACAGTTAGAGAAGGCAACAAATTTAATTTTCAAAATTGCTCAAAAAATTTATTTTAATAATAATGCTATTGAACCATTACTATTTTTACAAATAACAAAAACGGTTTTTAAATTTATTGAAGATTTAGAATATCATAATGTTAAAATTCATGTTGATATGTTTCTTAATACTTGGAGTGTGTCAAACGAAATCTCGAATTTTCAGTTTCAAAAAACGGTAGGTTAGTGATACTTTTAAGTTCTTTATGATAAGAACTTATTTTTTAAACAAATCTGTCCATAAACTTGTATCATTAAATAAAATCCCATAAATTTGAATATGGTAAGTTAATGATATATAAATATATGAATTTAGGATATGCAAGGGTAAGCACCAAAGACCAAAATTTGAATCTACAAATTGAAGCTCTAAAAAAAGCAGGGTGCGAGAAAATTTACCAAGAGAAAATTTCGGGAGCAACAAAAGAAAGACCCGAACTAACAAATTTGATAGAGCATTTAAGAGAAGGCGATGTTGTGATGGTTTGGAAACTTGACCGATTGGGCAGGAGTATCAAAAATATTATTGATTTAGTTTTAGAACTAAATCAGAAGAAAGTTATTATTAAAGGTCTAACAGATGGTGTCGATACATCAACCCCCAATGGCCGATTGTTCCTGAATGTTATGGCATCGTTAGCCGAATATGAAAGAGAGCTTATTAGGGAAAGAACTAATGCAGGACTTTCATCAGCAAGAGCAAGAGGGCGAGTAGGTGGGCGACCCAAAGGTTTAAAAGCTGAAACAGTTGCTAAATTAAAAATTTTACGTTCCTTATATAAGGACACTACGAAACAACCACGTGACATTTATGAACCAATGGGAATTACCCATGCAAGTTTTTATAGGTATGTCAAGTTGCTTGATACCCATACAGACAAAGAACTTGACCAAATGATTTTGAAAAAACGAAATAATTAATGTGATAATGAAAACGGAGTTAGAGATATTGACACAAGCATATAAAGCATTAAGCCAAAACTATATTGATTTGGAAAGGCTCAATCTATATTTAATCTCTCATCATTCAACTGCTATCGAAGGCAGCACATTAACCGTATTAGAAACTGAAATATTTCTTGAAAAAGGGTTAACCGCAAAAGGCAAACCATTAGAACATCATTTAATGGTGAAAGACCATTATGAATCTCTGGGCTTTATTATTGAGTCAGCGAAGGCAAAACAAAAGATTGATAATAAATTCATTCAAAATATCAATGCTCATATAATGAAAAGTACGGGAACAGTTCATAATACAGCATTAGGGACATTTGATTCATCCAAAGGAGATTTGCGACTTTTGAATGTTCGAGCAGGACTATCTGGAGGAAGCTACATGAATTATAATAAAGTGCCGCAGTACTTGAAGAATATGTGTGCTGATTTGAGTAGTAAAATAAATGAGGTTAAGACCGTTGAAGAAATTAATGAATTAGCTTTTTTAGCACATTATCAGTTAGTAACTATTCATCCTTTTGTTGATGGAAATGGACGAACGTCACGACTTCTGATGAACTACATACAATCTTATCATACAATGCCTATGACCATCGTCTTTGAAGAAGATAGGCAAGAATATATTGAAAGTTTAATAGAAACCCGAAAAGAAGAAAACATTCAAATATTTTTAGATTTTATGGAAAGTCAGCACCTAAAGTTTTTGAATGAAGAAATAAAGAAATTACAACAAGTACAACAACCTAAAAAGGAAAACAAAAGAAATATTAGATTGATTTTTTAACAATCATCTCAGAAAACGTATCTTAGCAAGTGCAGGAGCAAATATTTCACAAAACGCAAATAATATTTTAAAATATAAAAATTATGAACCTACAATATTTAGCCGACCATACAGGTAATGTTACTGGAGTATTTATTCCAATTCAAGAATGGGAGGATATTCGTAAAACCTTACATTTACCTGAAGACCCAAAGGGTTTACATCGTCAAGAGTTATTAGAAGCCTTTGACCAAGTAAAACAGATTAGAGAAGGCAAAATACCTAAACCGAACCTAAATGTTTTTTTGAATGAGCTTTGAAATTATTCCTATTTTGCCGTTTCAGCGACAAGCCAAAAGGCTCATTAAAAAGTTCCCTTCACTTAAAAATGAGCTGCTAAATTTAATTGAAAGTCTTAAAGAACAACCCCAACAAGGTACACCTTTAGGCGATGAATGTTTTAAAATTCGGATTTCAATAGCTTCTAAAAACAAAGGTAAATCGGGCGGTGCAAGGGTAATTACTTGTATTTATGTAGCTGATAGCGAGTTGTATTTGCTATCTATCTATGATAAATCTGAGCAATCTTCACTCAATGATAAAGAACTTAAAGAGTTGATTAAAGTAGTAAAAGAGTTGAAGTATTAAACCTCAATCAGTATCATATAATGACCGAATAAGCTTTTGAAAATCAGATATGTTATGTAATATCGTACGAAGTTTTACGTAGGTTTTTTGGTTTGTAGATATACACTAAGGTTTCATTGTGTCTTTTAGCAGACTCCGATGAAGGAGAATTGAAATTTGTGTCTATAAAAAAAGCCTCTTTGTCGGAGGCTTTTTTAGGTTGATTGGGCTATGTTATTTTTATTTTTCTATCACTACTCTTTTAGAAGAAGATTCTTCACCCACTTGACAGCGTAAATTGTATATTTGGTCTTGAATGTTTGATATATTTATTTCAAAACTATTTTCACCTTCTACCCCCACAAACGAATATTCGTTGATAATATTCCCTTGAATATTACTCAAATAAAGTTGAACGCTTTGTTTCGATTTTAGTATAACTTTAGCTACAAACTTACCGTTGTTAGGGTTAGGCGATACCCAAAACCATTCTTCTGCTGTAACTACACTTTCTCTGCCGTTACTATTAGCACAAGTGAAACGAGCATTGCCCCAATTGGCATGGTCGCCCCAAATCTGGTCTCCGCCATCTTCTACTACCAATCTAATAGAAGCTACTCCTGCAATTGGCACAACCATATCACTTGCTCCTTGATTGATACCTTTCGTTACAGGGTTATTTGTGCCACCTATCAACGCTCCAGTAGTATTGTCATAAAATCGTTTGTCCACTTCCCGCAGGACAATTACAACCATTAGCATCAACATCTCGACCGACCGACGCTTTGAAATTGGCATAAGGATTATTGGTGAAATTATAAATAATTTCCGACCCTGCATGTGTACCAATACCTTGTGTATATGTTGTGCTACCCATAACCATTGCTCCCCCGTCGAAGCGATACCCAATTTGTGGCGTGCTACCGTAGCCAATTGTTGCCGATGCCCAAGCGTTGGTAACATAGGCATCAATACAAGACCCGCCGCCACCGCCGCCAGTAGTGGCAGTATAAAACATGGTGCCGTCTTCGGCGTAGCCTAAAGAATAATTCGCCGGTGTTGAAAAAACAGAGGATGGCGGATTTCCTAAATTATCATAATTACTGTATGTCCAACTAAAACAGCCTACTAAATTATAGTATGAGCCATTAGCAAGACTAACATCGCTACGCTGCAACATACCAGAGCCACGTACAACAAAACCATCGGGATTTGAGCCTGTGCGTTGGGTAAGCCAAAACTGCCCATTGAAAAAACGTGCTACTAATTGTTGCCCTGTTGCATTCCAAGTACCCATTACTAAACCATCGCTTATTGCCGAACAAGCCCCAGAATTGACGGTTACGCCTATACTTACCGTATTGCTAGGTGGACAAGAACCACTCACACATGATACACTGTAATTAGTGCTGACCGTTGGCGAAACACTGATAGAATTGCCCACCGCACCAGTACTCCAAGTTACAGTGCCAGCAGCACATGTAGCAGAAAGTGTAAATGAACCGCCTGAACCTGCTACAGAACTTACATTGGTAGGTGCTGATGGAGCAGTGGTACAACTTGGGGCTGCACCACAATACAAAACAGGGTCGAGCCAGTCGGCATGGTCACCCCAAAAATTATCGCCACCGTCATTAACTATTAACTCTAAGGTATTTTTGCCTGTAACATCTACACTAAAAGCCTGCCGAGCATCGGTAGTACCCAAAAGCGAAGAGGTAAATAAGGTAGCACCATCTGCCTTGATGATAAATTGCAGTTTCATTGTGCCACAGCCACAATTATCAGCTTCATCGTCTCGCCCAACACTGCCCGAAAACGTACCATACTGCCCCGAAAGGTTATAAACTATGGTGCTATTAGCGTGTGTACCTATACCATTGCCAGTTGTGTAGCCGCCTACCATTAGCGTATTACCATCAATACTTTTATTGAGTTGCCTAGTGCCATAACCTTGCCACTCACCTGATGGGTTGGTGGGATTGAGGGTGCTTAGAGAGGCTTGAGTGCAACCTGTGGTGGCTGATTGGGTGATGGTTACATATTTATTAGTACCATCACTTAATAAAAAAGCGATATCTGCCGAACGATTTGAGGTGGTATTATTTGTTTCTGTTGCCCTCACTTTGAAATTGGAAACACCAGCCCCACCACTTAAATCATCTTCTGTAATTATTTCAAACCAACTTGTTGATTCAGAGGCTTCCCAATCCAAATTCGAGGCAGTTA
>NZ_JAYWCU010000187.1:0-25609 GCF_043780375.1 Emticicia sp.
TTCAAGCGAAAATTGAGGAAATTTTGAAAGCATAGCACCGCTACGGTTGAAAAATTTGCTCAATTTGTAGCCGAAAAGATGGTGTTTTTCGACTTAAAATACTTTCGCAAGAAGTCTAATGTTAGAAATCCGTGTGATTGTAAACGACAATACTATTTTTGGAACAGGATGATTTTTGATTTTTTACAAAAAAATTATTTCATTGGCTTCCAAGGCCAAGGTTTTGCTTTTGTTTTGATGGCTTCCGTTTCCCATTTTAAAGCTAAATCTTTTGTTTTTTCTGGGTATTTGCTTGCCAAATTTATCCGTTCTGTTGGGTCGTTTTTCAAATCATATAATTCCCAAGCATTTTCGTCGGCATCACCAAATGTTTTCTGTTTTCGGGTTTTAGCAACCAATTTCCAGTCACCTACTCGAATAGCTCGATTAGCAGAATGTTCCCAAAATATAAAATCACGCTTAATGGGTTGATTAGTAAAAGCTGGAACAAGACTCTTTCCTTCCAATGCTTGTATCACATTGCCATTGAACTGCTTTGGATAATCTACACCAGTTATTGCTAAGCACGTAGCCATAATATCTATCAAATGAGACGGTTGATTTCTTAATTTTCCTTTTGCTAAAATACCTTTTGGCCAATGAATAATCAACGGTGAAGCTATGCCGCCTTCGTGCGTATATTGTTTATATCCTCTGAAAGGGGTATTGCTTACGTTTGCCCATTCTTCGCCATAAGTTGACCACGAATTGGCATCACCAGGCATTACACCTCTTCCACTTTGAATGAATTTGCCATCACGGGTATATTCAGGTTTTTTACCCAAAAAGATGTCATCTTGGGGTATTGGCTTTAAGATTTTTTGTACATCAGTAAGCGGAATTGTTGGTTTATCGGTTTCAACAGGTTCGGCACAGCCACCGTTGTCGTGCATATAAAAAATAATTGTGTTTTCTAATTCGCCTTTCTTTTCGAGTGCTGTAATTATTTTGCCAATACCCTCATCCATAATATCTACCATAGCAGCATATACTTCCATTCGTTTTACCTGCCAATCTTTAAGCGGTTCGTCTTTCCATGCGGGTATATCTACGCCACGGGCAGTAAGAACACATTTATCACTAATAATTCCTAATTTTTTGAGTTTACTGAAACGTTCCTCACGCATTACGTCCCAACCTTTGTCGTACATTCCTTTATACTTTTTCACGTCGCTTTCGGGTGCATGAAGCGGCCAATGGGCTGCAGTATAGGCTACATAAAAGAAGAATGGTTTTTGCTTTGGATGCTCTTGAATAATTTTTACAGTCGTATCACTAATGGCACGGGTATAATAAAAGTCTTTGGTTGGAGCAACAAAGGTATTGTTACTTATCAAAGTGCCTGGGTCATAATAACTTCCTGAGCCATTTAGTGTGCCAAAATAACGCTGAAAACCTCGCTGTAATGGCCAATTACTTTTATCCCCATTGGGTTTCATGTCTTTTGCAATATGCCATTTCCCTGTCATGTAAGTTGCATAACCCGCTTTCTGAAAAACCTCCGCCAAAGTTACTGAATTTTTACTCAAATCGTTCTTATAGCCTTCTTCTGCATAATTTTCAGTTGAAAGATGCCCCATACCAGCCTGATGCGGATATAAACCTGTGAGTAAAGAAGCACGGGTTGGACTACAACGAGCAGTATTATAAAAATTAGTAAATCGCAAGCCATTACCTGCTAAACGGTCAATATTTGGCGTTTTGATTTCTGAACCAAAACAACCAATATCCGAATACCCCATGTCATCAGTCAGGATGACAATGACATTTGGCTTTTTGGTTTGTGCGTTTACTACTGAATATTCACACAAAAGACAAGTTAATAAGGCAAAGAAACACAGGACTTTAATACTAATTTTTGAATGTATCATAAGAAAAAAGATTGAAATCTTAAAAATTACTTGTCGGCTACACATCTAAACCCCAAATGTTCCATGCCCGAATCTGGTGAACTTTTCATTCGGGCAGCCACTCTGTATCCGCTACAATAAGATTCATTGCATAAAAACGAACCACCACGCATAGTTCTTTTCGGCACCAATGGTTCGTCTGGGTCATAACTACTATTGGGGCCTTTTGGGTTTTCAATTACTTCGATTTTAGAAATCTGGGTATAGTAATCATGGTGATAAAGGTCTGCACACCATTCCCATACATTGCCCGCCATGTCGTACAAACCATACTTATTAGCCGCAAATGATTTTACAGGCGATGCACTATAAAAACCATCTTTTGTTTCATTTTTATAAGGAAAACTACCTTGCCAATAATTGCATTTATTTTTACCGATTTCCACGTTTTCGTTTCCCCACGCATAAACATTGTTTTTGAGGTTTCCTCTTGCGGCAAATTCCCATTCAGCTTCGGTGGGGAGACGTTTGCCCGACCATTTGCAATAGGCGTTGGCATCATCCCAACTGATGTGAACCACAGGAAATTTCTCTTTGCCTTTGATATTACTTTTTGGCCCTTTTGGGTGTTTCCAATCTGCTCCATGTGTCCATTGCCACCATTGGCTATAATCTTGTAGGTTTACAGCACTTTGGGTGGGTACAAAAACTAATGAAGCCGCTTTGAGCATTTCAGGCTCTGGTTTTTTAGTGTCAGGTGGTAAAGTTGATTTTATTTCCTCCCAGTTTACATCTTTTTCGGCGGTTGTAACATATCCTGTGGCTTTTACAAATTTCGTAAATTGTTCATTGGTAACTTCTGTGGCATCCATATAAAAGCCATTGAGTTTAACTTTGTGTTTGGGAAGTTCGTCGCTTCTGCCTTGCTCATTATCAGCACCCATCTCAAAAACTCCACCCTCAACCCATACCATTCCTTCTCGACTTTGAACACTTTTTGTTGCAGTAGAATCTGCATTCTTACTTTTTGCAGCAAATCTGCTTGGTATTTTAGTAGTGCAACAAGTTATTGCTTCTGCTTTTTGCTTCTCTTTATATTGGAAATAAAAAAATGAAGCTCCACCAAGTGCAACAACTAATAATAAAACCCATTTTAAGTTTTTCATATAAAAAAATTATTTCAGCCAATTTACACCAACATCTTTTTTATTCACAATTTTTTTAGAATTAAATTCCATAATTTCTTTTTCTGAAAGTTTGATTTGATGAATTTCTAAACGCTGATTGATGGCATCAATTACCAGGTTAAACGCATTTAAATATTAGAAAGTAATCGATTAAGTATTTGTCATTCCAGCCAGCTATTTTTTTTCGATTTTTGATACTCTCATTATCGGGTATTTTATTAAGTAATTGAAGCGATAACTTTCGAATAATGGCTAAGTTTTCGGGAGCATTTCCAGTTTTTGTTCTTTGTAAATCCTCTCTACAAACGACATCTAATTTCCACGGGGTCGCCCGTGCAATGTAATTTATTTTCAATGCTCCAATGGTTTCTAATATAGGTATTAAAATCCTTGGGTTCACGAGCCAAATCACTGAGATAAAAACGGGTTTCGATTCGTCCACTTCCGAAGTCAATATGCTCATTTTTAATGAGTTGGGGCTTTATTTGAGCGAATCTTTCACTAACTTGTTGGTAAATATGTTTGTTGTTTTTCTTTAATGCTAATATATAATAGCCCTGTTTAGAAACGATTAAATCAGCATTTTTGAGTTCACAAGCTATTGCATCAATGGTAACAATACTGTTTTTCAAATCAAGGCTATTGAGTAACTCACGAACAGCCGTTTTTTCATTAGATTTGGTATCCACTTTTTGTTGCCCAAAGACCAATTCATGGTCTGACGCCCAGGCAGTCAGCAAGCAAAGACCTGACTTTTTAGACCCTGATTTTGCAGTTGCTCGTAGAACTTTACCATCAATACCAATATGTGTACATTGCTCATTAAGCGTCGATAAAATTTCTTTTGACCAACGATAAAGACAGTTCCCAAAAATATCTTTATCTAAAAATTTTAGCACTCTATTAAACACGGTCCGCAGCTGCGGTATCATGGGACAGAATACCATTGGGTAATTCCAAAAAGGTCTTTACAAAAGATTCTTTTTGAACGCCATACATAGCAATTTCTTCAAAATCATCCGCTCCACAAACAACGGAACAGCCGGAAATTACTAAAATATCTAATAAATTATGCTTTTTACGTCGATTTATGCGAAAATCGGGAACGTCTTGAAAGAAAGTTTGCCAGTTCATCAAGCAAAGTTCCTAATTTGATATTTAAATCGCTTTTTTTAATGCGTTTAACCTGTTCTACTAATTCTTTTACTCGGTTGAATGATTCTTCATATTGAGTAATATTGTCTGGACGAAGGCTATCGGAACTTTCTTTTTGTTCTGTATAATCGAGGCTATCTAAACCTTTAAACTCTGACCTTAGATAAGAATAGGCTTCATTGCGAACACAACGAAAAAGATAAAAACGATAGGAAGAATTGATAGAATTGTAGGCTTTTTTGGTCCAAAATTTAGCGAAAACATCACTGACAATATCTTCGGCTATTTCTTTAGAATATACATAACGCACGGCATGGCTGCATAAGGCACGATGGTAACGTCGAAATAATAATTCACAGCCTTTTTCGGGACTTTGGTTAAAAGCTTGCTTGATAAAAATCTCATCGGCTGAAAAAACGGAGCTTCTGCCATCCAAATCCGATTGTTCTTCAGAATTTTTTAAAATAAAAAGTTTAGATTCAGAATTAGGGGTAGAAAAGTCTTTGGGTAATTGCTCCTGCATTGATTTTTGATTCTAAATTATTTCAAAGAAATACCTCTTCAAATATACAAGACGCTTGTTTTATAAAATACCCTTAGTCAAAATATAATATTTTTTGTTTTTTATTGAATTTTTGTACTATCCGGGGTCTCCCCTACTGTTAGTTTATGAATGATTGCCTTGATTGCAAAATAAAAATGGATATAGTCTCCTTCGGTTTCATTTAATGCACCGCTCGAACTACATAAATCATACGCCGAACGCAGTTTTTTTCAAAGCTATAAATCGGGTTTCCATTTCTTTGTTCTAAAAAAATGAAAATTGCATTTGACAATTGAATTCACCTAACAAAAACAAAACACTAAATTAGTGTTTTGTTCGTATATAAAGCGTCTTATATTTGAGGGAGTTTTCAATTCCCATTCAATTAATAAATGATTGCGTTAATGATTATTTGGACGTAAGTTGGGTTTTCAAAATCAGTAATAGCATGACCTGGTTGGCTATAAAAAAGCCATCCTTTTTCAACAGGCATGTACCATGCAGCTCTGTCTTGCATCCAAATATTGCCTGATTTATCTTTGATACGAAGACCCATTAAAATTGTTCGTGGACTAAGATTGTGCTGATTGAGGTATGCTTCGGTGTTTTGTAATTCAAAGCCAGAAAGTCGTTTCTCCTTTGTTTCGCCTTCCCTTTTGTAGGCTATTTTTGCAGGATATTTTATTTTGTTGGTGGTAATAAAATGTTTAGGAGCTAAATTTACTACTTCCATATTGATGTCGCCGACGTACTTATAACCACCTTCTTTAACATCTTTTTTAGGTAATTCAACGCCTAAAAAACTAAACCAATCTTTGTTAGACTTCTTAAAAGTGCTGATTGTATGGTGTAAACAAATCAATCGCCCTCCATTTTTAGTATAGTTTATAAATTTCTCTTCTGCTTCGGCAAACAATTCTTTATGAATATACACTATAACCGCCTTATAGTCAGTCATTGAGGCCGGCATTTCTTTTTGAGTAATAATTTTACTCTCCAACTGTTCAGCATTTTTAAATGCTTTGACTAATACTTCCATCGCAGGTATTTCATCTGCAACAATTAAAATATCTTGTGCTTTTACTTCTACGTTCCAGAAGAAAATGAGCAATAATCCGAATTTAATTACCTTAAACATTTTATCTATTTTTGAGTAAATTGGTTGAACATCTTAAACTTGCTCTGTTCCAAAAATTTGACTCACCGACTTTTTTTTGAAAATTGGTGATGTAAAGGCGTTTTTATTGAGTTTGAAAACCTAAAAAATTTCAATTCACTTCGTTAATTTTCCCTTCAACGGGGAGTGTTTTCAAATATCAATGCCGAAAGCGAGCTTTTTCAGGAATTTTAGACTAAAAATTGTTCAAATAACTCAAAATCTAAGCCCATCGGGCTATTCCTGTTGAAATCTTTCAGCTTTCTTTGTTTAGTATTGTCTTCAAAACTGCTGTACGGTTCTTATAAATACTTTCTACTTTATCCATACTCACTTTTAGTTTTTCTTTTGCTTTTCCATAGTCTTTCCAAACTTCCCGCAATCGGTTGGTAATTTGTGTACCTGTTGTATTATCTATTTCAAAAACCCAATCTTTGAAATCTAAATCGTAATACATTTGACCTTTGATGGTATCTTCAGGTTGACGTATATAAAAGCAGGGCGTTCCGTTAGCGGCTGCTATAATTGGCGAATGACATTCCAAACTCAAAACAGTGTGAGCTTTTGCATAAATCGAAGCGGCTTCATCGGGCAACCAATAGCCCCTCTTCACGATAAACGGTTTTACGTCTTCAGGTAATGGATTAATGAGCAATTCATCCATCAGCTCAACTGCATAAGTCATTTCTGGACAAACAAGCACTTTATTTCCTGTTTCACGCACCCAAGCAATCATGGCATCACGCAGCTTTGCGTGGTCGATTTCCTTATATTTTTCGTTGGTTTCTTCTACTTGTCTTACTTTTTCAGCACTCCAACCGTTATTGTTTGGATTGAATTTATGGTAGGGTGTATAGCGTAACCGTGGAACGGCACAAATAAACTTTTTGTCTTCCAAGCCATGTTCTTTTAGGAAACTAAAGCCTCGTTTATCATCACGAATATTCATAAAAAAAGTAGCATCGGGAGCAAACTGCACATGATTTCCTGCGATACCAACTTTTTTCAAATCTTCGATTGACTTTGTTTCTCTGGTATAAATAAAAGACGCTTTCTGCAAAATACTTTGGTGATACTGACTTGGTTTTTCGAGTGTTGTTCCAAAAACACCGAAAGGTTTAGTGGTATGTTTCATCCAACTTGCTAAATTATCAGCTCCTACCAAAAGTGGTCCTGAACCGTGAATCATCAAATCAGCTTTTTTGAAAGCCTCCATAATTTCAGGGTTATCTACATCTTTGTCTTTATTTACACCACCATATATGATTTTTACTTTTGGAAAATTTTTATTGAGCAATTTTTTCACTTCTTCGCCATTACTCTTTTTCCAAAGAATCACTGTTGCTTTTGGAATAAAGGTTTCTAAAACGTGAAGCAACCCCGGTGTGTGTCCGATGTCTCCAATATTTACATCTTGCCAACCCGAAACCAACAATATGGTCGGATTCTCCTTTTTCGTTGAGTTAGCGATATAAGGGGCAAGTAACATGCCTATTGAAAATAGACTCGTTTGTTCGACAAATTGTCTGCGTTTCATAAAGTTAATTCTAAAATATACTATCAAATATTATTGAACTTCGTAAGCACCACAATCTACCGATGCTCCTTTTGGACGGGTAACTCCTTTTATATCTTTGGGCGAAAAAATACTTTTCGTACCTGCATCAATGGCTGGACTACCTACTTTAACCGAAAAATTAGCCACCGCACCATCAGCAGAAAGAGTCACAAATTGAGGGTCTATCACTTTGTCGTTTGCTCCTTTTATTGCTACTTTTCCTACAAAATAAATATTATAATCGTAAGTTACACTCGTGTTTTTATTGTTAGAATTGCAATTCCCTCCAACTTTGCTGTAAATAATATTGTTCACTATTTTTACATCTTCACAAGTATTGGCAAAAATATCAGCGTATGTAAGCATAATTTGGGCATTGTTATAGGCTGTATTGTTAACAATATCAATGTGGGCAGCATCAAAAGCGTGAATCCCCGAACCACCATTATTAAAACTCACATTGTTTTCAACTAAAGTTCGACCTTTATATGCTTTATCGGTAACATTAGAGTTGTAAGGACGGTGATTTACGTCAATGATAATTCCATTCCCATCGCTCAATTTTTGTTGGCTAATCCAAGGTATAGTTGTTTTATTATTATAACAAATATTGTTTCGAACAATATTTTTATATCCAGTATTTGAATCACTATCGAATGGTGTTAAAATACTAATTCCACTGCCACCATACATCATATACCAAGCATTGTTATAAATAGTATTTCCTTCAAATGTGTTATAATCTGCTTGTATTGAACTCAATCCGCCACCAGGAAAATCATGTATTTTACAATTACGTATAACAATATGATGTGGGAATTTTGACTCGGTATTTGGACCGCCAATACTAATTCCATTCATGTTATACGTTGCGTACAAACTATTGTTGGTTCCTCCACCGAGTTTATCATTATAAGAGGCCAACGCATCGTTATAGGTCAGATTTTGATTGTTTCCTTGAAACTCAATGCCCTCCACAACGATATAAGAACCGTTAATAGAAACCGCATTCCAAAAAGCACCCGAAAATAAAAACTTAGGAGAATGCCCTTTATAAGCTTTGTAAGTGATGTATTTATCGGCCGTTCCAGATTTTAAAAGTTGAATAGTGGTGGTAGGAAGATAGCTACCATTCATTATAAAAACAGTATCGCCGGGAGCGACTAAATTTTGCCCTGCGGTTATTGTTTTTAATGGAGACGAAGTTGATAGACCATTATTGGCATCTGACCCTGTTCCATCTGATATATAATAACTTTTTGCTAAGGCTGTCGGTACGGGCGGTTGAAGTGGTATGACGCTTATATTGACCACTTCTTTTTGGTCGCAACCATAAAGGGTGGTGGTAAAAAGTGACAATCCTAAAAGGGTTATTTGGAAATTTCTTTTCATGTAAAATTGAGAATATTAGATTTGTTTATGAAACATTTTAAAATAAGATTTCTCCCGTTTATTTTTTGATTATATTCTTTCCAGTGTAGCTGTATCAAGGGAAAACTGTCGTTGCTGCGAATTTTTTTTTAAATTTCAATATGTAAACATGTGCATACTAATGAAAATCGCCAAAGGATTTCGGGTTTAAACTGAATTCCTTTGGCAATTTTCTCGCAATTAAAGCAATGTTCGTCTATTGAAAACTCCACTTATACTTTTACTTCCCAATTTTTTTCGTACTCTCTCGACCAAAGTTTCATGGCTTCTTTGTCATTCAAAATATGCCCATTTGTTGGGTCACAGTTGAGCGTTCTACCAACTCGGTACGAAATATTGCCCAATTGCGGGAGCAAAGTTGATTTGTGTCCTTCCAAAATTGGTGCATTAATGGTTTCTTTTCCTCTAATTGCCTCACAAAAATTTGCTAAATGCAGGCCATCCAACAATTCGGTGGGACTTACTGCATTTTTTGGGTCGAAAGGCGTATCGTCTTTTACTTCTGACACCAATTTATTTGATCCATCAAATATTTTATAGCTATTTGCTCCTGTATAAGTGATTGTACCTTTATCTCCGTAAAAAATCACTCCTCTCCCACTACCTTCCGAATTGAAACCATTGCAACTTCTACCTTCCCAAGTACAACCTGTGTTATTAGGAAAATGATATGTAATAGTCTGAGTATCAGGTGTTTCCCAATCGTCTTGAAAATGAAAACGTCCACCACCCGAAACTACTTGGGTCGGAAAATCTACTCCTAAACCCCAACGAATAACGTCTAATTCGTGCGTACCATTATTGAGTGCTTCACCCGTTCCCCAATTCCAAAACCAATGCCAGTTATAATGCACCAGATTATCTTTATATTCTCGGCGAGGTGCTGGTCCTTGCCACAAATCAAAATTAAGGTTTTGGGGAACTGCCACTAAGCTTCCTTTTCCGATAGATTTCCGATTGTTGACATACCAACCACGAGCAAAATAAACACGTCCGATTGCTCCACCATGCAATTTTGCAACCATGTCTTTTACATTACTAAATGTACGACGCTGACTACCCATTTGCACCAGTTTTTTATATTTATTGGTTGCTTCTACCAACATTTCTCCTTCATGAGGATTATGACTACATGGTTTTTCTACGTAAATGTTTTTTCCTGCTTGCAAACCCATAATTGCGGCTGGCGTATGCCAATGGTCTGGGGCTGCAATTGCCATTCCGTCAAAATCTTTTTTCTCCAACATTTTGCGAACATCACTAAAACCTTGCGGCTTTTTGCCTGTCATCTTTTCGATTTCGGCTATTGTTTTTGCCAAAACGTTTGCATCTGGGTCACAAATATAAGCAATTTCGACATTTGGTAATTTGGCAAATGTTTTAGCCAAAAACATTCCTCTGCTATTTGTTCCCATTATTCCTAAAATTACTTTTTCGTTGGGAGAACCATGAAAAGCAAATAGGTTTGAAGAGGTAAGCACACCTGCACTTGTAATAGCTGTTTGTTTGATAAAATCTCGACGATTTTGCATTGATTTAATTGATTTGGTTGATTCAAAAAAATATTCAATTATTTTGCTAAATGTACTTGCCTATTTTTATTCAAATATGGTACTCAAATATAGTCATTTGGTTTATAAAGCTCTGCTGAAAAGCAAGAAATTACTGAGTTTTTAAAAAAAACAAACATTTGTCGCCAATCTCTTGTAATGCTTCCTCTGGATTATTTGAAAAAGTAGATTTCATCATTTTTTCAAATATTCACACGCATTTTACGAGAGACTTTCTTGTGAGTTATTATAAATTAAAAATACTCATTTTATTGGGAATGGTATAATTAGACTTGTTGATTGTAAATGTGTTTTAGCAAAAAGAAATTGAATATTACTTTACCAAAGTGGATTCTGAACCAAACCTTTTGCAATATTTAATTCGCTTTGAGGAATTGGATATAAATACATTTTGGGACTAAAAGTACGATCTTCAACCTTGATTGGAGTATATTTAAAAGTATTATCGGAGTTCCTGATAATTTCTACACCCATTAATGGTTTTCCTAGATAATTAGGGCCTTGCATCCATCTACGAACATCCCAAAAGCGGTGGTCTTCAAAAGCAAATTCAATACGTTTTTCGTTACGAATTCTTTCTCTCGTTTCAGCCTGTGACAAATCAGCGGGCAATAGAGGCATTGCAATTCCTGTTCTTGTTCTAACAATATCAATATATTTTTTAATATCTGCGTTGCCAGGACTCCATTCGTTTAGAGCTTCAGCAAAATTCAGATATATCTCAGGATAGCGGAAAACAATCCAACTGTGCACCCCTGTATTTCCATTCAAAAGATTCAAACTTTCAATTTGGTATTTTCTCAAATAATACCCGGTTTTTGTTGCATTAATTATTGGTTTTGCATCAAGTCCGCCAGTAAAAATTTGAAGGTTTCGGGCAGGTGTACCAAAAGATGTATTATTTGTTGCTATTGTTAAAGCCAAACGTGGGTCACGATTAGCATAAGGATTAGCTGCCATTTCGGGGTCGTTCCAATTAAATTTTACCGCTGAAGTTGCACTTACTTTAACTTCATAAGCATCGACTAAATCTTGAGACGGCGTATTTCCACTTTGCCCTAAATTAAAGCCAATTGGTGAATTATTTTTTTCAAACTGATTACCAGCGGCGGTACTTCTGGTAAATATAATTTCGGCATTATTAAATGTATTAAAAAGACTTTTATAAGCACCTAAAGTCGGTATAGCACTTGCATCAATCACAGCTTTTGCGGCATCTGATGCCGCTTTCCAACGAGCAGCACGGTCGCCAGCAGGCAGTGAAATTAATGCTGGATTAGCATATCCTCCTGCCCAAGTCGGGTTATTGAATAACTCGCTGGCAGCATACAATAAAACACGGCTTTTTAGTGCCAAAGCCGTCAATTTGGTAACTCTACCTAAATCATTGGCAACTACATAAGGTGGAGTTGAAGCATTTAAAGGCAATTTCGCAGCAGCAGAATCGCACTCGGCTGTAATAAATTGCAAACATTCGTTCAACGAGCTACGCTGAATGTTTGAAAAATCATCGTCAACAGAAAGTGCATCGTTAATTATCGGAACACCACCATAGCGTTTTACTAATTCAAAATAAAAATATGCTCGTAAAAACCGTGCTTCGTAAGTCCACCTTTTAATAGATGCAAGGTTCGTGGTATAAACCGATTGTGCAGATGGAGACGGGTCAAGTTTCCAAGGGTCAAGGTTTATTTTACCTGTAGAAACTAAAAACTGATTCACCTTACGAATGCCTCTATAATAATTGCCCCAAACTAAATCAGGGTTATTGATGGCGTTCCAACTACCCGAATTAAAGCTTTGTACTGCATTGGTTTCGGATGTAAATTCGGCTTCATCAGTTGCTGATGCCATCATGGCAGCACCGCCAATATACAATGTACCATCAGGAATATCAGAATAAATGGCATTTAATAATGATTGAACATTACCAAAAGATTGCTCTATTTCCTTTCTTCCAATGGTTGTTACAAATTCTCGGTCAAGTTTTTGGCAGGCACTAAATGTACCAAGTGCAAAAACGATTAACACATAAATATATTTTTTCATTTTAAACTTAGATTTTAATGAATTACAATTGGATTTTCAAGCCGAGTGTTATTGTTCTGGTTACAGGATAGCCGGCTAAAGATTCTGGGTCACCATAAGGTATCTTATCTAATGAGAAAAGATTTGTACCATTCATAAAAACTCTGGCGGTTTTGATTTTAACTTTATTCGATAAAATAGCTGGTAATGTATAGCCAATTTCAGCACTACGAAGTTTTATGAAACTACCGTCGCGTTGCCAAAAAGATGAAAACAGATAATTATTTAAGTTATCCTTTGAAGATAACCTTGGATAATCGGCTGTGGTGGCAGTTTCTGGAGTCCATCTTCCGAGAGCGATTGGTCCAACTTGTCCGTTTCCTTGAAAAGCCTGAAAAGTATTTCCACCCAAATAAACAGTATTACCAGTCACTCCTTGAAAAATGAAATCGGCATCAAAAGCCCTATATTTCAGTCCCGTATGTAAGCCTACAACTAAATAAGGCAAACCAGCATTTCCAATAGCAATTCGGTCATTTCCATCAATAATACCATCTGGTTTTCCGTCTGGGCCGCCAATATCTTGGTATTTAATATCGCCTGCTTTAATCACTTCGGTCAAAACTCCTGGCACACTTCTGAAGTCAGTTGCTCTTTTAGCAATATCTTCAATGCTGTAAAATCCGACAGCTTTCAAACCAAAGGGTTGTCCGATTGAAGTCCCTGTAGCGTATAAGGCTGTATTTAATTGAAGGGACTCAGCATTGAATACAATTTTGTTTTTTGAATATGAAACATTGGTTTCAACAAAAAACTGAAGGTCATTTCTGATCTTTTTATTATAGCGTAATGATAAATCAAAACCTTTATTATTGGTTTTTCCTTGGTTAAGGGTTGGAGTGACTATACCTAAAAACAAAGGTGTTGTACCATTGGAAGCAACTAAAATATCATAGCGATCACGGTTAAAATAATCGAAAGAAACATCGAAGTTTTTAAAAACTGTTGCCTCAATTCCTATGTTCAAGGTTTTTTCTTTCTCCCAGGTTACATTCGGATTGGCAACAGCATTTTCAGCAAATCCACCCACAGCGGTATTTCCTGTACCAAAAAAGTAAGAACCACCACCAAATGTTGGCGTATAAGCATAACGAGTAGATAAACCTTGTGATGCAATAATGTCATTCCCGACAAGTCCGTAAGAACCTCTTATCTTTAAATAATTTATCGACTTATTTTGTTTGAAAAATTTCTCATTTGATAGAATCCAACCTACTGAAGCAGCTGGAAAAAACCCATATCTTTTACCTGGAGCAAAAATCTCAGTTCCCATATAATTTCCCGAAAACGCTGCTATATACTTACTGTCATAAGCATAAGTAAAACGACCAGCTACACTATTGTGTTTATATGGGTCGGTTGAATTTGCACTAGGTGTAGATGGGTCTGATGCTGGACCAAAAAAAGTAATATTATCGGTATTGAACATTACCATCCCTGAAACGTCACTTTTACCAAAGGTTCTTTTATAATTCAAAAATGCTTGAATAATAGTATTGCGATATTGGTCGAGTGTTTCTTCAGCACCGCTCAAAGAGGTAAGTTGCCCGATAACAGGGCTATAAAGTGTATCGCCTAATACGCCTTTCGATATTGAATACCTTGGATATTGTTTAGATTTACGTGATCCTGATTCAAAATAATTATTAATCGATACAGCTGCCGAAGCACTCAACCCTTCGGTTATCATATCAAGTTTTTCTGTAAATTTCAATGAGGATAATATTGTACGAGAATTGTTTTTGTAAAAACCCGTTGAAAGTAAATTTGCTACTGGATTTGAATACAAAGCATTCCCACCAAAGCTTTTATTTGGGTTATACACCGGAAAGACATTAGGTGGCAAAGTTTGTAAAGTGTTAAAAGTTCCTCCAGTAGTATAATTATTAGGATTATCGGTTTGCTCTATCGAACCTGCAATTTTGAACTCAGCTGATAAATTAGCATTCAACGAAATATCTAAATTTGTACGAAAGTTATACTTTGCATATTTTGAATTAGAGCTTTCGGCGTCTAAATCTCCAAATTTCTTAAACAATCCTTGACTTTGCAATGCATTGAGCATGACAAAATACCTTACGTTTTTATCTCCCCCATTGAAAGTCAAATCGTAGTTTGAAACGGGTGAAGTTTTCCTTAATACTTCATTGTACCAATTTACATCAGGATGAAAAACAGGGTCTGTGCCATTTTGATAGGCTTCCAAATCTGCCGTAGTATATTTGGCTTGTAGGCCGTCATTATTGAGAGCCTCATTATACAATACACTATAATTATATGCTCCCAAAAACTTAGGAAGATATTGTGCTTGATTGAATCCTTGTTTGGTGGTAAATGAGATTTTCAAAGGCCCTTCACCGCCTGTTTTAGTTGTTACTAAAATCACACCATTTGCAGCTCTTGCTCCATAAATAGCAGTAGCTGAGGCATCTTTCAAAATAGAAATAGATTCGATTTCTTCGGGCATTAATTGCATAAAGGCATTAGCTGTACCCGAACCATTACTTATAAAACCATCAATTATATACAAGGGAGCGTTGCTTGCACCGCCAAATGTATTTACGCCACGAACAAAGAGATTCGGAGTAGATGCACCTGGCTCTGAGCCTCCTTGCGTAACAGACAAACCTGCTAACCGGCCATAAAGTGAATTACCAAGATTTAATGTAAAGTTTTTTTCCAAATCACTTCCAAGAACGGTTGAAATAGCACTCGTTATATGTTTGAGTGGCTTAGTGCCAAACCCAATATTTACTGCGTTTGATTGATGAGATACTTTTAAGGTATCCGTACCTTTAGCATTCTGATTTGTACTTTTTTGTGCTTTCAAAAATTGGGTTATAAGCAAACTGAGGAGTACAAATAGGGCTACTTTTTTTGTATATTTTAGTTTCATAATAATTTAAAAGACAGGTTAAAAAAATAAACCATAAACTTGAGAATTACCAACCAGGGTTTTGTATTAAATTCCCTTTTAGCACTTCGGTTTGTGGAAAAGGGTGTAAATACATGTTTTTGTTGAATGTTCTGGTTTCAAAAGTATATGGTTTCCAAGCATATTTATAATTTGCCGACGTTGTACCTGATCTTGTGATTTGTAAACCTTCAAAAACACCCTTCATCACCCCTTCTTCTTCGGCAATTAGCCAACGTTTTACATCCCAAAAACGATGGTCATCATTAATCATTTCAATAGCAATTTCATTTCTTACTCGCTGTCTGAATTGGTCTTTGGTAAGTCCTTTTGCAAGATTAGGCATTCCCGAACGTGTCCTTATTGCATTTACTGCATCATAAGCTTCTTGCACTGGCCCCGATGCTTCATTTAATGCCTCTGCATAGTTGAGATACAGTTCGTTTACCCGAAATATAATATCATTCATCACGAAATTTCCAGTTGTAGCATTTCTTGGAATATATTTTCGTAGCCAAACACCACCTTTGCAATTAGCATAATCTTTACCACCATTATAAATTTGTGCAATAGGGTCACGAGCTGTATAATATGAGTTTGTATAAGTCATTGTTTGCTTGAATCTTGGGTCTAATTCTGCATATTTTGACATTAAATCAGTACCCCCAGCAGCATCCCAAGTCTGAGGTGTTCCATCAAGTTTTTCGTATTTTTTGTAAAAATTAAAAGGGACACTTATGCCACTCCAAAATGAGCCAAAACAAGCAGCGTTCCAAAATGTCAGAGGGGCATTTCCTATGTTTGTAATACCTCCCGCCCCTGTTGAACCACCTTGATACATCATTATTGCCTCCTTATTATTGTTTGTTTCCCATGAAACTCGGTAGTTGCCTAATGGTCCGACTGTTCCATTATCTAATTCTTTCGGGTTTCTGTTAGCTGGTTCATCAATTAAACCGTAACCATTTGCTAAAGCTAAATCTAAAGCAGTTTTTGCTGCGTCGGCAGCTAATTTCCAACGATTATTATCAACATTTCCATAGCATATTAATTTATTATCAGCAGCATTTTCCATGCTTAATACAGGTGTAGCGGTATTGTATTGAGGGCTGGCTGCATATAGCAATACCTCTGATTTTAGTGCCAATGCTGCCACAGAAGTGACTCTCCCTGTTTGAGATGCAGAATAAGCTATTGGTAAAAATGGTGTAGCCTCATCAATATCTTTCACGATAAATTTTACACAATCTTCAAACGAACTTCGTTGGATATCTACCTTTACGCCTGCCTCAAATACTTTGTCTATAATCGGAACACCGCCATAGCGTTTGAGCATTTCCATATAATTTAAGGCTCGCAAAAACTTCACTTCGCCCATAACTTGTTTTTTGTAGGCCTCATCGGCGTCTGGAACTTCATTTGCCCTTTTCAAAACCAAATTTATTTGACGAAGGGCTATCCAGCGAATGAAATATCTAAAATCTTCTACATTTACAATATTTGCAGGAAGAACCGTGCCTTCATTCCATCTATTATTATTCACAAATGATGCCTCAGAAGCATCACCTTCGTCGCTAATACTCGAACTTGGATGAATACAATCGGTATTATTTACTTGTGAAAAGGGAATATCACCTTGGGTTCTATACCGAAAGTTTGAATGCACACTGTACTTATAAATAGTTGCCATAAAGATTTCTAAACTGGCTTTATTAAGAAAAACATTGTTTTCAGTTAAATCTACGCCAGGTGCTTTGTCTAAAAAACCTTTGTTGCATGAAGAAGAAATTAGGCAACAAATAACTAATAGTATATATACTTTTTTCATAGTCGAAATTCTTAAAAATTAATATTGAGACCTGTATTAATTGTTCGCACAAGTGGATAAGGTTCGGTATTGGTATCACCAGTTGAGGTATTTTCGGGGTCAATACCTTGGTACATGTTTTTCCAAGTAAACAAGTTATTGGCGTTTATGTATATACGACATGAGCTAATACCAAACTTCTTGAGAACAGTGGCATTAATTTTATAGCCAACCTCAGCATTTTTTATACGTATATAACTGGCATTTGCCAACCAAAAAGATGAACCCGCACCGTTAGGATTACTACTCACCGAAAAACGCGGAAAATTGATTGGTAACCCAGCGGCATACCTCTCGGGTGTCCAGCTTTGGTTCATATAGCTTGCAGAGCCCTCGGGTGGGGCTTGGCCATAACCCGTACCTCTCTGAAATCTTGTATAATAATGTGACACATTGCCCACACCTTGAAACAAAACTGATACATCAAAGCCTTTGTAGTTCATGCCCAAAGTTGCTCCAAATGTTTTTTCGGGAACATTTGAATATCCAATTGGAACTTGGTCAAAGTCATCAATTTTGCCATCACCATTATAATCCTTATAGATAAAATCACCAGGTTGTATTTTATTATTTGAATACGAATAAATTGGTCTGCTTGCACTATTTACCTCATCTAAAGTATTATAAATTCCTTCGACAATTAATCCAAAGTTTTGTCCAAGTCGCTGACCTGTACGGTTTTGGTATTCATATTTATTAGGAACTTCATCTCTAAAAAGAACTTTATTTCGTGCAAAGCTGTAATTTGCCGAAATACGGTAACCAAAATCACCTTTCTTGTCTATGAAAGTAATCTCGCCTTCATAACCTTTATTCTCCATTTTACCCAAATTGCTGGCTGGCTGTGATAAACCTACGATAGAAGAAATGGTTTGTGGTGTTGCCAAAATATCACTTCGGTTTTCGCTAAATACATCAGCTGAAAACTTTATCTTGTCTTTCCAAAGTCCCATTTCTAAGCCAATATTTTGTTTAACGGCTCGTTCCCAAGTTACATCAGGATTTCCTGTTGCACCTTCTCTAATTCCCGAAAAACCACTGTAAGTTGTGCCAACATTACCAAAATAATAGACATTTCCAAAAGAAGAATAACTGGTTGGTCTATACAAAAAACGTGTTCCTCCAATATTATCATTACCAACTTCACCATAAGAGCCTCTTACTTTCAAGAAATTAATAAATCCATTTTTAGGAAAAAACTTCTCTTGAGAAGCTACCCAACCCAATGAATAAGCAGGAAAAAAGCCAAATCTTTTGCCCGGTGCAAAGTTTTCTGTGCCATTATAACCTACATTTACTTCGGCCAAATAACGTCCGTCATAATCATAAGTAGCCCGCCCCACAAAACTCTGATAACCTTTTGGCACTAAAAATGCCAAAGCTGGGTCAAAGGTTTTTTGTTGGTTATAAAGTAGTAACCCTGTTACATTATTTTTCCCGAAACTTCTTTTGTAGTCAAAGCCAAATTCAGCGGTAATTCGGCGGTTGTATGTTCCACTTTGGTTAAATCCAAATTGAGCTTCGGTAGTAGATGGCACATAATTTATTGTTCCATCGGGAAGCCTAACTGCCAAATAAGTTATCAATGTTTTTGTATTGACAACACTTTGGTCATTATAAGTTGAAATAGCCACATTGCCGTGCGATGAAAGCCCTTTTGTTAAAAAACTAAGGTCATAGTCAAATCTAAGATTGCCATTGAGGTAATTTCGGTAAGAACGTTTCAGCCCGCCCGCTAAATTAGGATAAAGTAAACTCGCATAAGGGTTGTTTTGTGAGCCTGTAAAAATATTCACCACTTTACCATCAACTACACCTGGTGTACTTAAAGGACTGGCACGAAACACATCTCCAACTACTCGCTCAGTGCTTGAGCCATTATTTCCACTTCTAATTTCTGTTTGAGAAGAAAGGTCGAGTGTCATTTTTAGGCGTTGTGTTAGCTCAAAATTAAAGTTTGAACGAATATTATATCTTCTAAAAACCGATTGAGGCGAAAAACCATCAACTATATCTTTAGTGTCTTTAAACAAACCCTCTTGGTTGAAAAAACCCGCCGAAACAAAGTATCTTACTTTATTTTGTCCACCACTAATATTAACATTGTGTTGAGATTGAGTTGATGTTTTTTTGAACATTACGTCTGCCCAGTTCATATTTGGGTAAAAAACGGGATCTTTACCATTGGCATACAATTCTATTTGTTCAGGTGTATATCTGGGTGCATATAAAGCCCCCGTTACATAAGCATCGGCCTTTAAGGCATCATTGAAGTGCGTTGCATAATCAGCACTATTCATCATCTCACGCATATCAGTAAATGAATTGAAGCCCTGATTGAATGTGTAACTAACTTTTGGCGGGCCTGACTTTCCTCGTTTTGTCGTGATAATTAATACGCCATTTGCTCCCCTGATACCATAAACCGCCGTTGAAGAAGCATCTTTCAAAATCGTTACTGATTCTATTTCGTTTGGGTCAATGTTATTATAATTATCTACTTGCACGCCATCAACTAAAACTAATGGGTCGGTATTGCCAGAAAAAGTTCCTATGCCACGAATCCGAATCTTTGAGCCATCATTACCCGGTTCTCCGCCAGATTGCGTTGCAAATAAACCTGGCAAACGACCCACCAACGAATTACTGATATTGGCTACGGGCGACTGAACAAGTTCTTTTGTTCCCATTGACGAAATAGCTCCCGTGGCATTTATTTTTTTCTGCGTTCCAAAACCTACAACAACAACTTCATTCAAAGTTTGGCTATCTGTTTTGAGATTAACAGTCAGAAAAGTTTGGTTGCCTGCTGTTACTTCTTGTGCTTCATAACCAACGTAGCTAAAAACCAAAATGCCATTTTTGTTAGGAATATTTATCGAAAAAACTCCCGCTGGGTCTGTAACAACGCCTTTTTGTGTGCCTTTGATAGTTACGTTTACACCAGGAAGCCCATCGCCTGTTTCAGAATCAATTACTTTACCTTTAATTTCTACAACAGCCATTATTGTAGTTGATTGAGCTAAATCAAAAGGTTTTTTTTCTAAAAAGCCAACTGAACTATTATTGTCAGCATTTGTGACTGACTCTTCAATTTGGTTACCCGTAGTTTTAATACTCTTAATCGGAAGAATTGTGTAACTACCATCACCTTTCAATTTCTTAAAAGTTAGGTTTATTGGAGGCAAAATGCGTTTTAAAATGCTTTCCAATTTGTCGTTTTCATTAATTGGCATAGACACCATTTTGCCCTCGATTAGCTCTCTTTGATAGACAAAGTTTACCTTGTGAACTATTTCTAACCTATTAAGTAAAAAAATAATACTGTTGGCATTCTCTTGTGGGTGCTGAGTTGTATGGTTTTTTTGCTGATTGGAGGCAAACGCAAATTGGGCGTAAGATTCTTCAACTTTACAAAAACTCAACAAAAGTAATGTTAAATAAAGAAGGAGAGTTTTTTTCATAGTGAAAATGGAAATTTAAGATTTATTGCTCATTCAACTGTCAAACAGACAACTATCTTACTTTTCCCGTTTTTCTATCACTTTTTTCTGAAAATTTTTAACTTTTTTAGTATTACTTAAAAATATAACCTTTTTCAGTCTTTTCAACCTCAACATCTAAGATTGTGGCGAGGTTTTCTACAAAATCATCTGTTGGTTTTAAACTTAGTTTACCTGTTAGTTTTTTGTTTAAAAGCAAGGGATTCTCAAATTGTATAACAATTCCATAAGTATCTTCCAGCATTTCCACAATCTCTGACATGGTTCTATCATCAAGTACTACAACAGATTCTCTCCAAACGTCATATTGTTCGGGTTGAATCATTTTTAATTGAATAGGTTGGTTTTTGTCTGAAACCGTAGCCATATCTCCAGGTTTCATTAAAACTGGTTGTGCATTTGATGTATGCAGTTTTACTTTCCCTTCGTGCAAAATAACTTTCGTTTGCTTCCGACGAGTACTAACATTAAATTCTGTACCCAATACTTCAACCTGTGCCTCTGGTGTATGAACTATAAATTTTGCTCCATTGAGTTTTGCAATATCAAAATAAGCTTCTCCATCTAACCAGACTTCCCTTATCGCATCATTTTTCAAATTGGGGGCTAATTTAAGTGTCGAATTTGCGTTAAGTGTTACAACCGAACCATCGGGCAGGTTAATTTTTTGGACTTCCCCATAAGCTGTTTGATACGATGTTTGTTGCTGATTCCACCAAAATATTCCAAACGAAAACACCAATAATACTACCGCTGCGGCAGCCCAATATGTTGGGCGATTCCACCAATTAACAACAAAGACAGGCTGATCAATATCTTCCAAAATTCTTTGTTTAAGTTTAGTAAGGTCGTATGTTGATGGTTCAAACTCTTGGAAGTGAAAAGTTTTTATATATTCGGTGGCAATATTGATTTCTTTAGATTTATTTGGATTGGCAACAATAAAGGAATTCCAAAATTGATTAGATTCATCTGTAGGGGAAATTACCCAACGAATAAAATCAGTATCCTTACAGAATTCTTCCACTTTGAAAGATGCATAGTTCATTTCAGTAATCATTTTTTTGATAAACGGACGAAGTATATGTTTTTCCCGTTTTTAGGATTTAATTTTTGGAGAAATATTGAAAAAAGAGCAATACTATCAATAAACCTTGTTTTTTGAATGTCTCCTGTAAATATCCTTTCAATGTAGTTAAAGCTACATTGATTGTATTATAAACACTTTTCATGGTGATGTCCATTGCTTCCGAAGCTTCTTGGTAGGTAAAACCTTTCATATATACCAAGTACAAAATTTCCTTTTGTCGTTTTGGCAGCTTGTTTAGTTCGGCAATAACAATTTGCTTTTGGCGTTCCAAGGTTTGCTCCTCAATTACTTGGCTTTCGTAAGGTTCAATCATAAACTCTGCATTGTCGAATATGTAATCATCCGAATCAAACTTATTGAGTTTAGTTAAACTATCGGTTAACCGCCGTCGCAACGAACGATACATATAAAAACGAATATTATCAGTAGGCCCTAATTGACTACGATGAGCATGTAAATGAAGAAAAAGCTCGTGAAGACAATCTTCTACTAATTGTTTATTTCTGACCAAATTATAGCCATACCTATACAAGTCAGCAGCAAACAACTTATAAAGTTGAGAGAAAGCATCCTTGCTTCCACTGCGGAAATTATCCCATAATGCAGCGTGTTCGGTAGGTGTTAATTTATCTTTTATCATGCTATTCTTTAATTGAGATATATGTCAATTAAACGAAAATAGACTACGCTATATCGGGTATAACCTTGCAAATCTATGGTTAGTGTTTAACAATTTCAAGAATATGTACTATTTTTTAGTAGTTTAGTAATAAATAATTTTCCGTTTATATTTTTGTTTAATGGATATTTATTAAAATATCAAACTAATTATTGCTATTTATTGATAAAATACCCTATATCAGCATAATAAACAGAATCGTTTTCTTTATTTTGAAATTTCACCTTTCCAATTTTAAATGCTTCTTCTTGATCTGAGTAAACAAGCATTGTAAAATCAAGGTTTACCTCTTTTTGTTTTAGATTTTCTGTGGCTGTTTTTATAATTGGGAAATAAATATTTGGTTGAAATAAATCATAATTATTATCAATTATTTTTCCAGTTGTTCGTGGTAAAATAGTTTAAACTCAGGAAATTATTTACTTTGGTTGTTTTGTTTTTTGGACAAAAAAATTGGTTACTTTTTCTTGAATTTCTTCGAAACCTTTTTCTTCAATTTGGTTTGAATGTATTTGAATTTCCCTCTTTCCAAGCGTAATAACTAAATAATTTGTCACTCATATAAGGTCTAAATCTGCTAACTGTCCTAAAACTTCTTTCAAATTACAATGTATCCAACTCGGTTTGAGTGGCATATTTCCTCCTGCTGGCGTTACTACAAAATTGTGTTCGGTCATTAAGTCATTTACCGATTCTGTCGAGCCACGTTTAAGGGCAGGCTTCAATGATAACTTTATCTCTATCGAAACTATTGGTTTCAACCCTTTCACCAATACCAAATCCATTTCAGCTCCATTTGTAGTTCGGTAAAAATAAGGTTGAATACCATCTTTTAGCTGTTGAATGATTTGCTCTATTACATAACCTTCCCACGAAGCCCCAGCAATTGGGTTTTGAGTTAAATCAGAAAATGACCTAACATTATGTAAATAATGCAAATTACCGCTATCACGAATATATATTTTGGGGCTTTTTACAATTCGCTTGCTCATATTTATAAACCAAGGTTCGAGTCTTCTAACCAAAAATGCTTGTTCAAGAATATCCACATAACGCTGCACTGTGGTATGAGCCAAGCCAAGCGAATTTCCAATCATCGAATAATTGAGCAATGAACCATGTATGTGCGAAATCATTCTCAAAAAATTATTGGTCAATGATGCCTGATTTGACATTCCTAAATTAGATAAATCTTGCTCGACATAAGTTTTAATGAAATTTTGTTGCCATTGCCCCCAAAACACATCCGTTGGAGCAAGTAAAGCATCAGGAAAACCACCTCTTAACCAATGAATATTTTCAGTAATATTCGCCTCCATTATTTCTAAATAGCCAATTGGAGAAAGCTCGTGATAAGCCACCCTTCCTGCCAAAGACTCGGAGCTTTTTTGTAAAAAAACAGGCGATGCCGAGCCTAATAATATAAATCTACCTGCCTTTCGATTACGGTCAATTAAGCCCCTGAGTTGTGGTAACAACGGCAAATACCGTTGAATTTCATCAATCACAATCGTTTTATCTTGGTTATTATCAAGTACCCAAGTAGTATTATTAACGAGTGTTTCGTAATCTTCGGCAATTTCTAAATCGAAATAGATCGAAGACTTATTCAACTGACTCATCAAGGATTTTACTAAGGTAGTTTTGCCTACTTGCCTTGGGCCTAATATTCCAACCGCTGGGAAGAACTCTAAGGATTTTAAAACCGTTGATTCAAGAATTCGCTTTATCATTAATCATGCAATTTGAATTTTAAAAATGCAATTTACATGAATAATTTGATTATTTATTCATTGTTTTTAAGATTTCAAGAATTACTCGTGAGATTCTATCTTTTTCAATTACCAATGAAACCCGACAAATATACCCTTTGGTTTGTTGAGCGGATTCCGTCATATCAAATAGTTATCTTCATATCATTTGTCATAAATTTTAACTTTGTTACTCTTCGTTAAAATAAGTCAAAAAAGTTTCATTTTTTACGAGAAAAAACCTTAAAAACCCTCTTACACTATGTGTAGAAAAAGCATACACTTTCGTAGAAAAAAGAAAGTTGAAATCATAAGTGCAAATTTTGCACTTATGATTTTCTGAAACATTTTTTTTGAAAAAAACTGTAAAGCAATAACCTTTTTCCTTGCTTTTTTTCTTTAAACTCAAAACCTGAGTCATATATAGCCTGTTCTTTTTGAGCTTGTTGTAGAATGTAGCGTTTGAAATCAAAAAAGCGTTCGAATTCCCTCTCCCCTATTCTGAGTATTCCACAAAGTTGTTCCACCGAAACTATAACTGTTCAGCACGGCTTTGGTAATTTCTTAAATAACTCAATTTCAAACTGCAAATAATAACTCTTAAACAAAATCAGTTTTTCAAAGCTATAAAGGCTAAACTGATTTTTCAACTTCAATAAATATTGATGCAAATTTGCGACTATTCGTAGTTTAATTTTCCACTTCCCTTCCAAGTATGTTTGATTAGATTTATTGTGGCTTGCTATGATTCTACAAAAGCAGATTCGCCTTTGAAACCACTAACAGCGATAATCTATCGAACATTTAACAAAATTTCTGGCTTGACTTTTATTCCATCAACTTTAAATCGGTTATTGCTGATTTGTTCAATAACAGCAATAAAAATATGTCTTTCAAACAAAAACATTTCATATTATGCCATGATTGAACCATTGTGTTGCTCACTAAGATTGACCGAAATATCATTTACTCGGATGATAATAGAGGCTGTTGGAATAGTAAATAATTGTTATTGATAACTTTGATTTGAAGCAATACGTATCATAGAAAGGAGATTTTATTTACACCAAATTTCTCGTTTTTACGATAAAAATACATTTTTTTGCAGATTATTTGTCCAATTTTTATTACTAACTTTAGTTACGCACACTGATTTAGTAGAGTATTATCAGCTTTAATAACTTGGAGTTTTTTCCAAGCGGCTTTTAAGGCATTCATTGATAATA
>NZ_JAYWCU010000188.1:0-7288 GCF_043780375.1 Emticicia sp.
TAGTTGATAGTTTTTTGAAATTTCTTTACAGACATTGGTCAATAATTAAGCATGATTCCTACACCAAATTCCATATCGTTGTCATAATGCGTTGAAAAACTAAAGTTTTTACTAACAATATATCGCAACCCCGCCATGAATTCTTTGTCAGTATTTATCATGGCACTCATTCGTAATCTTTTTGAAATTGGTATATCTTTTCGTTCTAATTGCAAACGAACATTCCCATCGGTAAATATTTCGGCTTGAGCTATTACTAGCATTGGCAAAGTATAATTTACCCCAACACTAAAAACGGCTCGTCTATCTTTCGTATTAGTTTGACCAAAAATATTTGTTTCTAATTCGTGAAAATCAGATTGATGAATATCTTTTTTTCTGTAACGCCAGTCGAATCCTATAAATGGCATTAGCCACTGCATTTTGCCAATATACCTACCAATATGTGTCTCAGTTTCATAACCATGATGGTCATTATAGCCCAAACGCCATTCAGTTCCGATGCTCCATCGGGTACTTTGCAACATTGCTTCGCCATCATTTCCATTGGTTGCTAAATCATTTTCTGCCATAAAGTGCAACTTTCTGTCATCGGCAAACAACCTCCTTTGTGCCAATTTTGGGTTTGGTATTTCAGGATTTTTTGGTGAGTTTTCATACCTAAAAACTCTACCCATACCGCTCATCATGTGGTATAAAATATGACAATGAAAAAACCAATCGCCACTTTCGGTAGCGGCAAACTCCAAAGTATCGGTTTCCATGGGCATTATATCAATCACATTTTTTAGTGGCGAAAACTCTTCTTGACCATTCAAAACCCTAAAATCGTGTCCATGTAAGTGCATAGGGTGTCGCATCATTGAGCCATTATAAAGTATCATTCGTACAGTTTCGCCTTTTTTTATAAGAATTTTATCTGTTTCTGAAACCACTTTATTATCTAAACTCCAAACATAACGGTTCATATTTCCCGATAATTCAAACTTAAGTTCCTTCACAGGAGCATCTTTTGCGAGAATGGTTTTTGTAGGAGATTTAAGCATGGAATAGTTCAAGGTAATAATATCTGACATTTCATTGCTATTATATTGGGCTTCATCCATTTTCATGTTTTTCATGTCATGTCCTTTCATTTCACCCTTTTTCATGTTTTTCATGTCATGTTTTGGCTTTTCAATCTCTCCTGTTATTTCGGGGTACATTACCACATTCATATCCATTTGGTTGAGGCTCATTGACATTCCCATATCGTCCAAATTTCCATTCATTTTCATCATGCCATTCATCATTTTCATCCCCTCAAAATATTTGAGTTTTGGCATTGGTTTGGCTTTTATTTTTTCGCCAGAACCTAAAAACAATGAGGCTGATTTAGTTCGGTCTTCAGATGTTGCTAACAATTCGTAGGCTTTATTATTGTCAGCAGCCAAACCTTGCCCGATTGATACTATAACATCATAAGTTTCCGAAACCGCAATAATTAGCCTATCTACCTCAACTGGTTCTACATCGTTTCCATCGTTTGCCACGACAGTTATTTTGCCACCTGCATAATTTAGCCAGAAATAAGTTGATGCCCCACCGTTTGAAATTCGCAGACGAATTTTATTGGAGTTCATCTTCGAACCCTTAGAGAGCGGCGTAAATGATGATTCATTTTTGCCATTGATTAAAAATTTATTATAATACACATCGCTCACATCCATTGCGTTCATTCGCTTCCATTCATTACTTACTTTAGTTTTGAAATAGCCTTGTTTAACTGCTTCTCCATAGCTTTGGGTTGTTCCTTTTTGAATAGCAAACCAATCTGTGGCATTGTGCAACATTCGATGAACATTTTGTGGGTTTAAATCTGTCCATTCGCTTAATATTACAGGAATTGTAGGCAAATCATCTATCCCTTTTCTAAAAGTTGGATCTTCGGTTCTTTTATTCAAAATCATTGAGCCGTACATGCCAATTTGTTCCTGCAAACCAGTATGACTATGATACCAATGAGTACCATGTTGAATAATTGGAAACCTATACAAATGAGTGGTATGTGGTTTAATTGGCATTTGTGTTAGATTGGGTACGCCATCATATTGGTTCGGCAAAAATAAACCGTGCCAATGCAACGATGTTTCTTCGTTTAACTCGTTATGTACATAAATTTCGGCAGTATCGCCCTCCATAAATGTTAGCGTGGGCATCGGTATTTGTCCATTTACGGCAATGGCTCTTTTGGGTTTATTTCCAAAATCTACTATTGTATCTCTTATATATAAATCATAGCGAACTACTTTTGAAATATACGTAATTGTATGATTTTTCGGTTTGGTATCCGCAGACTTTTGTGAATTGATACTTTTTTGAATTACAGGTGTTTTTTTCTGTGGCGTGGGCATTTGATGATGCTCATGCTGGGCAAAAACAGTTGATGATATTGTAAGAAGTGCAGATATTATAAATATTTTTTTCATGATTGTTGTGTTACATGTTTTCAAACTTAAATGCTACACTCAAATACTCCCAACTCATTTTGATTTCTCCTTTTTTTGTGGTGAAAGGAATAACTTCGTAAGTAAGTGCTTCAACAATTTGTTTGCTTTTTTTAGGTTTTACGATTATTCTAATAACATCATTTTCTTGTTTATACTCGTCTGCTAAGTGCATATCCCAAGTTTTACTCAAAATCAAAGTCCAAGTTTTTTTGTTAGGAATGGTAAAAAAACCATATTTTCCTTTTGGAATATGCTTGCCTTCAATCATTACATCTTGCGAAAAATCTATCCAAGTAGCTTTGTGGGCTCCTGTAGACCAAACTTGGTTATTGGCTACCAAACCATTCCAAATTGCTCGTCCTCTTACACTTGGCGAGCCATAATCTACATGTATATGATTGTCTCCAACCATTCCCATTGCCACCATTTTAGGGCTTTTAGGTTTAGAAACAGTTTTTGTCGAATCAGCTTTTGGTTGATGATTTTCATGCTGGGCGAAAGTAATATTTGTAAGAAATAAACTTAATGCTACAATAATTAATTTTTTCATGTGTTTTTTAGTTTTGTTTGATTGTTTTTTTTCGACTGACAAAAAATAATATAAATCCTGAACTGATGGTAAATAAACCAAATACCGAAAAGGCTCTTAACAACCAATTTGAAATATTATCTCGACCTTGATAATCCATTGTATGAAGCATCCATAAAAAATCAAAGATTCTCCATTTATTATTTCTAAATTTTTGAACCGTTCCCAACTCGCTTGCTATATATGCGGTGGAATTGGAAGGATGCTCAAAAGTTATGGCGTAAGCTGGCAAAGGTTGCCCACGGTATTCGTGGTGGCCATTGGTATTTGTGAGGTATTCTACTTTTTGAACTTTGGCATCGCTCGAAAAATTTTGTTGAGCTATTTCTGTTGCTTCATTTTTAGAAAGAGCGGGACGAAGTTCGCCAGTTTCGGCATTGGCCAATTGTGTTTTTTTGCCTCTATCATGCTCTTTTGAATAAGTGATTTGATAAACAGGATTTCCTAAAAGTTGAATCAAATGAATATCAAAAATATAATTTACGGAATCTTTTTTCTTGATTTTTTGAATAATTGCTTCTGGATTAGCCAATGTCATATCACCAGTAAGTGGATGAATGTGTGCTTTTTGGTGGTCTCCATGCACCTCATCCATATTTGACCAACTGAAATATAATCCACCAATTGTCCAAAACAAAAACTGGATTCCTAAAATTAGTCCTAACCAACGGTGCGTTTTTCTGATTTTTCGATGAAATTCTATTTTCTTCATTTTATATTATAGTGGTTTGCATTTTTAAATTTTAGAGAAAAATCAAAGTTTAATATTTCTTAGCCTGAGAGCATTGGCAATAACAGATACTGAGCTAAAACTCATAGCTAATGCGGCTATCATCGGTGACAATAATATGCCGAAGAGTGGATATAAAACTCCTGCCGCAATCGGAACGCCAAGTGTGTTATAAATAAATGCAAAAAACAAATTTTGTTTGATGTTTTTCATTACAGCATGACTCAAATTTTTAGCTTTCACAATTCCCTGTAAATCACCTTTAACCAAAGTTATTTTTGCACTTTCAATAGCAACGTCCGTGCCTGTTCCCATGGCTATGCCTATATCGGCTTGTGCTAATGCGGGTGCATCATTGATACCATCACCCGCCATTGCTACTATTTTTCCTTCGGCTTGTAAGCGTTTTATTTCTTTCAATTTATCTTCAGGCAAACAACTTGCTTTGAAACTACTCAGATTGAGTTCATTCGCAACGGCTTTTGCAGTATTCTCATTGTCACCCGTAAGCATTATTACTTCAATTCCTTGTCTCATCAACTCCTTTATGGCAGCTTTACTCGTTATTTTGATAGCATCAGTAATAGCTACAAAACCTATCGCAACTTTATCAATGGCAATATAAGATACGGTTTTTCCTAATTTTTGCTCAACAATTATTTTGCTTTCCAAGTCATCCGAAATATTTGCTTTGACTTGTTCCATTAGCGTTTTATTTCCAAGTGCTACTTTTTTATTACTAACAGTTCCTATCACTCCTTTACCTGCAATAGCTTCAAAATCTTTTACTTCAATCAAAGAAACGTTTTTTTCTTTGGCAAAATTTACAATCGCTTGGGCTAATGGATGTTCGCTATATTGATTTAAAGAAGCAATATTTTGTAATAGAAGATTCTCTCCTGCATCTTGTATTGAATAAATTTTATCAACTGACGGCTTTCCCTCGGTAATTGTGCCAGTTTTATCGGTTATCAAAACATTTACTTTGTTCATGTTTTCTAAAGCTTCTGCATTTTTTATTAAAACGCCCGATGAAGCACCTTTGCCAACGCCAACCATAACCGACATAGGTGTAGCCAAGCCTAATGCACACGGACAAGCAATTATTAAGACTGCAATAGCATTAATATATCCATATACTAAGGCTGGTTCTGGTCCAAACTTTGCCCAAACAATAAATGTAATAATAGATATCACCACAACTATTGGCACAAAATATTTGGCGATGCTATCTGCCAATTTTTGTATTGGTGCTTTCGAACGACTGGCATCATTTACCATCTGAATTATTTGCGAAAGTAAGGTTTCTGAACCTACTTTTTCGGCAATCATTACAAATGATTTATTTCCGTTTATTGTTCCCGAACTTACAACATCTCCTTCTTTTTTATCAACAGGAATCGGTTCGCCCGAAATCATTGATTCATCAATTGTACTTTCTCCTTGAGTTATTTTTCCATCAACTGGAATTTTATCACCAGGTTTTATTCTTAACAAATCTCCTTTTTTAATATCATGAATAAAGATTTTGCTACTTATTCCATTAATAATAATGGTAGATTCGGTTGGAGCTAATTTTAGAAGTGCCTTTATTGCTCCGCTAGTTTGGCTGTGAGCTTTAGCTTCTAATAATTGACCCAGTAAAACTAAAGTTAAGATAACGGTTGTTGCCTCAAAATAAAGATGTACAGTGCCACTTTCAGTTTTAAATTCATTTGGAAAAAAACTTGGGAATAACATTCCAACAATACTAAATAAAAATGCTACGCCCGTGCCAATTCCTACGAGAGTAAACATATTGAGATTCCAAGTAATAATTGATTTCCAAGCACGCACAAAAAACATCCAGCACGCATAAAAAACCACAGGAAGAGTTAATATGAACTGTACCCAATTCCATTTTGCCATATCCATAATCTGCATTAAAGGGTTATGGGGTAGCATTTCTGACATGGCAATTGCAAAAACAGGAATTGTAAATGCAACTGCTATTTTCATCTTTTTTACTAAGTCATTATAAGTTTTGTTTTCTTGGCTATCGCTTGGTTCATTTGGCACTAAATCCATTCCACAAATTGGGCAAATACCTGGCTCGTCTTTTACAATTTCTGGGTGCATCGGACAAGTAAATTGTAAACTTTGCGAAAGACTTGCTTGTTGCACTAAATCCATTCCACATACGGGGCAATCACCAGCTTTATCATAAACTTTTTCGCCTTCGCAGTGCATAGGGCAATAGTATTTGCCATTACTGTTATTTGGTGTTTTTTTTGAATCTTCTGAAAATAATTTATTCGTTTGCTTCTCCTTTATAGCTTCATTTTGTGAAAGCAAGGTTGCTGTACGAGTATCTTCTATTGTATAATTGCCTACTGCCGAAAGTGTTTTTTGTAACTCTTTAGTCGGAATGTGATTATTCATTGTAATAGTTGCCATTGGTGGGTCTAATGTTACGACCGCAGAAATTTCCTTAATTGAATTAAGGGTTTTTTCTACTTTTGTGCGGCAACCATTGCAAGACATTCCTGTTATTTGATAAGTATGTGTCATTATTTGATTAATTTTTAACAATTTTGACTAAACTCATGCCACATTTAGGGCATTTATCGCCTGCGTTTCCTGTAACTTCGGGGTGCATTGGGCAAGCATATGTTGCCTCAGTTGAGATAAGTTGATTAGCCATTTTATTATTTTTTAGCAACTTAAACCAATTTCATTTTACATTTCGAGCATCTATCACCTTCTTTTCCTGTAACTTCGGGGTGCATTGGGCAACTATATTTATCATTGCTTACCATTTTGGTATGGTCTGTCATATCCATATCATTTTGAAAGCAAAATAAAACGCACGCCATTCCTTTGTAACTTGAATGAATATTGTCAATTTTCTTACCAGAAGCATCATATATATTACATGATGTTCCATTTTCTTTAACACTAAAAACTAAATCACCATTAACATTTTGATAGGTTTTTCCATCTTTACCCATGCGACCCATTAACTTTCCTTTAGCATCTATTAAATTCCCTTGTCCATCAACGTAAGCAATTTTATTTCCTTTAGCATCATTAATTACATGGTCTTTAGTAATTTGACCAACCTTAACGCTACCTTTTTTAATTTCTCCTTTTTGATTGATGCTCAACATTTGGTGCTTGTAATTTGCATCTTGTGCTATGACATTAGACTGAAAGAAAAATATTGCTGTAATAAACAATGCGATTATATTTTTTAAAGTTGTCATTTTCTAATTTGTTTAAATATTTATTAAACAAAGGTAGAAAGCCTAGCTGAAGTATATGTTACAGAATTTTACAAGATTGTTACAATATTATTGACATTATCGAGTGGCATGCGATTTTTGATAATTTGTCGTTTGTATTTACTCGGCGTAATTCCAACAATTTGCTTGAATTGATTCGATAAATAAGCCACACTACTATAACCTAAACCCCATGCAATTTCTGACAAATTTTGTT
>NZ_JAYWCU010000189.1:0-39423 GCF_043780375.1 Emticicia sp.
CATCAGCCTTTTTCAGATTGGTTTGAGATGGATAAAGTCAGGACATTTTAAAATTAATCACCTTTTATCAGCTATACAATTTTGTGTACGGTTTTAAAAGTGAAAATACTAAAATCAAAACTGATGTGATAATAAATGCATGAAGTAACTTAAATTTTCCTAAAAATGTGTGAATCATATAACTTATTCTAAATATTGTGTAACACATCTGATTTAAAGAATATTGACCTTTGTCATATAAATAATGGTAATCATTATAACGTAAAAATGTATGACAAATCAAATTGCTTTAAAAGGAAATTGGAACGAGACGAAAGGGAAATTGAAACAAAAATTTGCTATGCTTAACAATGACGACCTATTATTTGCTGAAGGTAAACAAGACCAAATGTTGAGCAGACTTCAAGCAAAACTTGGCAGAACCAAAGAAGAGTTACATAAACTTATTTCTGGATTATAAAATACCATATAATAATTTAGTTTCAAATCCTCAAAGAAAACAAAAAATGAAAAAGACAATAGTAGCACTGGCAGTATTTACATTTATTACAGCCACAATCGTAACGAGTTGTAATAGTAGTTCTCCTTCTGAAAAAGTAGAAGACGCAAAAACAGATGTTGAAGAAGCAAATAAAGACTTGCAAAAGGCCAATGATGAATATTTAACAGAGGTAGAAAGTTATAAAAGAGAAACAGCAGAAAAAATTTCGGCTAATGAATTAAGCATTAAGGAGTTTAACGAAAGAATAGCTACTGAAAAAAAACAAGCTCAAGGTGCTTACAAACAAAAAATAGCTGAATTGGAACAAAAAAATACTGACTTGAAAAGGAGATTAGATGATTATAAGCAAGACGGAAAAGAGAACTGGGAAAAATTCAAAATAGAATTTAACCGTGATATGGACGAACTTGGTAAAGCATTTAAAGATTTGACAGTCAAAAACGTCAAGTGACTTCCAAAAAAAAGTGGATGGTGGTACGTTACAACACACAACTTTTACTATAAAACATGAAAAAAATATTTTTAGCTGTAGCGATAATCGCTCTTATAGCCAATAATAGCATTGCTCAAGAAAACAACACAGATTTTCGTAAAAAATTTCAGTTTGGATTGAAAGTAGGTACAAACTACTCAAATATTTATGATTCACAAGGCGATAAATTTGATGCGGAAGGAAAATTTGGATTAGCAGGAGGAGTATTTTTTGCAATACCCATTGGAAAGTTTTTAGGTATTCAGCCTGAAATATTGTTTTCACAGAAAGGATATAAGCAAACAGGTACATTTTTGGGTAGCACATATAACCTTACTCGTACAACAGATTATATTGATATTCCATTATTGATTTCAATCAAACCAACTAATTTGTTGACTTTGTATGTTGGTCCTCAATATTCTTACTTGATGAAGCAAAAGGATGTATTTGCCAATTCATTAACAACTATTGAACAGCAAAACGAATTTAAAAATGACAATATTCGCAAAAATACCTTGTGTCTTGTAAGCGGTATTGATGTAAATATAAAAAAAGTTGTGATTGGTGCAAGAGCTGGGTGGGATGTTCAGAATAATAATGGTGACGGAACATCAACAAACCCTCGTTACAAAAATGCTTGGATTCAAGCTACTTTAGGACTTAGAATTTTATAATCGTATTGTTCAGAAACTAAATAAACAAAGTCATGGTTTATCAAGCACAAATTTTCCTAATTACCGCTCTATTGGTACTCGGAATATACGAACTTTTTCAGCTAACTAAATTGGGTAGAGTTTTAACAAATGCTATTAGATTTTCAATAAAATGGCTTTATAGTTCGGTTTCTACAAAAAAAGCATGGAAAAATGCTTATAAATATCAGCATAATTGAGGCTTTTAGAGCTTCTCAAAAATAGATTTTACTATATCATAGTGGTTAGGGTTGTATTCAAAAAGCCGTCTTATTTTAAGACGGCATTTTTGTTTAAAAACAAATCTTGTTTAATCAAAAATCGTTATCCATATTTGCTGTAAACAATAAAATATATGACCGAAGTTGAATTATTAAAAGATGCTTTGCAAATATTTACTGGGATGAGTAGCGAAACTTTCAATCTATCGGAGCAATATTGGCAAGTAAAGACCTACAAAAAAGGAGATTTTTATAATGATTATCAGCAGGTTTGTAAACACTTAGGTTTTGTAATAGATGGGGTTTTTAGAACCTATTATTTAGATAAAAAATCAGCTGATGAAAAAAATATTTTTTTCTATACCAACAATCAAATCGTAGTTTCGTACGCAAGTTTTATCAACCAAATTCCATGTCATTATTATACCCAGTCGATGCTTGCTTCAAAAGTGATTTATATTCATTTTGATAAGTTAACTGCCCTTTATCGCCAGTCGCACGAATGGGAGCGATTTGGAAGGCTAATTGCCGAACAAGCCTCAAATCTTGCCCTTAACCGTACAGAAAGTTTACTTTTTCAAACTCCCGAACAACGATATTTAGACTTGCTAACCCAGCATCCCGATATTATGAATACGGTTCCACTTTATCATATATCTTCTTATCTGGGCATTCAAGGGCCATCATTGAGTCGGATTAGAAAAAGAATTTCTGAAAAATAATAACCCTCTTTAACGATTTTAACTTTGGTTAAAGTTTTTGTGGCTTTTCATGCAGACCTTTGTTGGGTAATCAATAAATAAGTATTAAAAAAAATAAAAATATGAAATTTACAAGACAAGCATCGGCAAATTGGAAAGGTACAGGAATGGAAGGTATAGGAACAGTTTCTACACAAAGCACAACTTTAGATAAAGCTCAATTATCATTCAAAACCCGCTTCGCTGATGGCGTTGGAACAAACCCAGAAGAATTGATTGGAGCGGCACATGCAGGTTGTTTTTCAATGCAATTTAGCTTTATCTTAAATGAGTCAGGTTTTACTGCTGAAAATATTGATACTAATGCAAAGGTTTTGTTTGAAGATGGAACAATTACAAATATTCATTTAGATTTAACGGCAACAATTCCAAACATCACCGATAAGCAATTTCAAGAAGCAGCTTTGGCGGCCAAAGCAAAATGTCCAATTTCAAAGCTATTTACTGCCGAAATTACCTTGATAGCCACTTTAGCATAATACATAGAGTTCAGAATCATAGGAATCACAAAGTGGCTTTTTGAAAGCGGCTTTGTGATTTTTTATTTTCTGAGTAGGTTAAAGAAATTAAGACCAATCTTTTATATATTTCGTCGGATTGATTATTTACATTAACAAATGAGTTAAAGTAAGCAAAACAACATTAAATTTGCAGAAAATTTATAGAATAATTTATCTGTAATATGTCAATTGCCGAACTCTACCAAAAATTTAAAACCTGCTCAGGAATTTCGACCGATACTCGTAAAATCGGAGAAAATGTTATGTTTTTTGCCTTAAAAGGTGATAAATTCAATGCTAATTCGTTTGCTAAAGAAGCCATTACTAAGGGTGCAAAATATGTAATAATTGACGAAGCAGCTTATGCCACCGATAAGCGTTGTATTTTGGTCGACGATGTACTTTATACGTTACAAAAATTAGCTAATCTTCACCGCCAACACTTCGATATTCCATTTGTAGGAATGACTGGTTCTAATGGAAAAACTACTTCAAAAGAGTTGGTAGCGGCAGTTTTGTCAAAAAAATTCAAAACATATTATACTAAAGGAAACCTCAATAATCATATAGGTGTACCACTTACTTTGCTCGGAATTGACGAAAGCTATGAAATTGCAGTTATAGAAATGGGAGCAAATCACCAAGGTGAAATTCGAGATTTATGCAATATTTGTGAACCTACGCATGGTTTTATCACCAATGTTGGCAAAGCTCACTTGGAAGGTTTTGGCGGAATTGAAGGTGTAAAAAAAGGTAAAGGCGAACTATTCGATTTCTTAGAAAAATCGGGTGGAACAACTTTTGTTAATGCCAATAGCGAAGTAATTATAGGCATGGCATCTGCCCGAAAATTTAAAGAAAGGTTCGATTATTTGGCTGCAAACGGTGAGGTTGTTATGCTTCAAGATTCGCCCGTGGTTATCTTTTCTGGAAATGATAAAACCTACACAACGCATTTGCCAGGCTCATATAATTTTGAAAATATTGCCGCAGCGTTAGCAATAGGAAAATATTTTGGAGTACCCTCAGATTTAGCAAATCAAGCGGTTGCCGAATATAATCCTGATAATAATCGCTCACAAATTCTCGAAAAAGGCACAAATAGTATATTGCTCGATGCTTATAATGCCAATCCATCGTCGATGTCAGCTTCAATTCAGAATTTTAGTAATCTAAAAACTAACAAGCAAAAAGTAGTGATTTTGGGCGATATGCTCGAATTGGGCGAAGAGGCTCCTGCCGAACACCAAGCAATAGGAGAATTAATTGCAAATGGAGATTTTCCTTTAGTTGTTCTCTTTGGCGAACTAATGGCTTCTGCACTTGTGGCATTGCCAAATGCTTTTTATTTCACCGATAAATTTTCGTTGCATAATTGGCTTATAGACAAGCAATTACATAACTCATATATTCTAATAAAAGGCTCAAGGGGTGTGAGTTTAGAAACTACTTTGCAATTTTTGTAGCACAATTTTCCAAATAGACACAGTTTGCAAAGTTGTGCTACATCACTAAAATCATCCATTTATCATATTTTAGCTTTTTCTCGAAATTTATACACTTTTTGCTCGTTAATAAACTGGATAGATTTTTGCTTTCAACTGTAAAGCATTTTTTTTTCGTACATAATGTATGTGATGTTTTATAGAAACATTTTTTCATTTGTATTGTTCTTTTTACATTTACTTTAACACCTTTATACCAAAGTTAAAAATATGAAAAAGCTAAGTTTATTGTATTCAGCATTTTTTAGTATAGTAATTGCTACTGTTTTCGTTGCCGCAACACCTCTAAATGAGGACCCGCCAACCAAAAATGAGATAATTCTTCGTACAGTAGGGGCAATGCTCGAACAAGGGCATTATAGTCCTAAGAAAATTGATGATAATTTTTCAAAAGAAATTTTTGCTGAATACCTAAAACGTCTTGACCCAAGTAAGCGAATTTTATTAGAAAAAGATATTATTAAACTTCGCAAGCACGAAACCATGATTGATGACGAAATTCATGGAGCACCTTTACAGTTTTTCAACTCTTCGGAAGAGATTTATAAAAATCGTATTACCGAAGCAGAGGAAATTTACAAACAATTTATTGAAAAACCCTTTGAGTTTACTAAAGATGAAACGTTTGAATTAGACCCCGATAAAATTGGTTTCGCTTCAAACGAAACAGAAAAGAAAGACCGTTGGAGAAAATACCTAAAATTGCAAACCCTCGAAAGGTATAATGATTTGCAAGAACAACAAGAAAAAAACAAAGAAAAAAAAGATTTTGTAGCTAAGTCTGACCAAGAATTGGAGCGTGATGCACGTATGAAAGTAAAAAAAGCATTGGACAAATATTTTGACCGTTTGCGAAATAAATTTGATGAAAATCAACGCTTTGCTTTGTTTGTTGGGGCAATTACCAACGAAATGGACCCACATACTGATTTTTTTCCACCCGTTGAAAAACGTTCTTTTGATGAAAGATTAAGTGGGCGTTTCTTTGGAATCGGTGCTTTATTGCAGCAAGAAGACGATAAAATAAAAATCAAGACTGTAACAACTGGTGGCCCAGCATGGAAATCGGGCGAGATTCAAGCAAATGATTATATCGTAAAAGTTGGGCAAGCCACAGGTGAAGCCGAAGATATAACTGGCTATACAACGACCGATGCCGTAATGTTAATCAGAGGAGCAGAAGGCACAGAAGTAAAAATTACGGTACAGAAACCCGATGGAACGCTAAAAACAGTTTCGATGATTCGTGCGGAATTAAAATTAGATGAAACGTTTGCTCGTAGTGTAGTTATCAACAGCGGAAAATACAAAATAGGCTTAATAGATTTACCAGCTTTTTATGCCGATTTTCAACGCCCACAAGCTGCTCGTTGTTCGCAAGACGTAGCAAAAGAAGTAACAAGATTGAAAGCCGAGGGCGTAGATGGAATAATTTTAGATATTAGAGATAATGGCGGTGGAAGTTTACAAGAAGTAGTAAATATGGTTGGTTTGTTTATCAAAACAGGGCCAGTTGTGCAAATTCGTGACCGTGAGGGTCGCCCTTCACAAATGGGCGATAACGATGCTTCGGTGCTTTATGATGGTCCTTTGGTGGTGATGGTAAACGAGCGTAGTGCGTCGGCATCTGAAATTTTTGCTTCGGCTATTCAAGATTATAAGCGTGGAATTGTAGTTGGCTCATCTTCAACTTTTGGAAAAGGTACTGTACAAAGAGCCTTCCCTTTGGGTGGTAATGGCACAGGAAGCGGTGCAGGAGATTTGGGAGCAGTACATTTGACTTTGCAAAAATATTATAGAGTAAATGGCGGTGCAACACAACTCAAAGGAGTAGAATCTGACATCGTTTTGACAGGTCTTTACGAAGCTTATAAAATTAGTGAAAGAGATGATCCAAATGCTCTTGTTTGGGACGAAATGCCAAAAGCAAATTACCAAACTTGGACAATTGCCCCAGATTTGACAGCTTTACAACAAAAAAGCAAGGAACGTTTGGCGGCAAACGATGTCTTTACGCAAATAAAAGATAACACTAATGTTTTGGCTGATAATCGCAAAACGGCTCGTTCGTTGGAATTGAAAAATTATAAAGCTCAGTTGAAAGAAATAAAAGACATTTCGACCAAAGTACGTGGTCTGACACAAACGAAAGATGATTTGTCTGTTGCAAACATAGCAAGTGATTTGACAATCATCAATTCTGATTCGTTGAAAAAAGATAGAAACGATTTTTGGTTAAAATACTTGAAGAAAGACGTTTATTTGAACGAAACTGTCAACGTAATGAATGATGCGATTCAACAAAAAGGAATGGCGTTGAAGAATTGATTTTAGTCGATAGTCAATAAGTACACAGTAGTAAAATAAAAACCCCGCTCAAAAATAAAATTTTGAGCGGGGTTTTTGTTGTTTTTTAGATTGAAAACTTGTGAACTGCCAACTGTGGAATGGTGGACTATGGATTTTACCGCTTAAAACTCTTAAACCAACTCCAAATCTTCATAATGATTACACCAAGAACTGCTTCACGGAAAATCTTGGTGGACATTTTTGAAACGCCTCTTGTGCGGTCAGTGAAAATAATGGGTACTTCTGTAATATTAAATTTGTAGAGAAAAGCATTGAATTTCATTTCAATCTGAAAAGCGTAACCTACAAAAGCAATTTTATCAAGCGGAATCGTTTGTAGCACTGCTCTTTGGTAGCAAATAAAACCCGCTGTTGGGTCCATTATTTTCATACCTGTGATAAATCTTACATAAACTCCTGCAAAATATGACATCAAAACTCGACCAATAGGCCAATTGACAACGTTTACACCTTTGATATACCGAGAACCAACCGCAACATCGAAACCGTCAACTTTACAGGCTTTGAAAAGTCGAACTAAATCTTCGGGATTATGCGAGAAATCAGCATCCATTTCATAAATAAATTCATAGCCACGTTTCAATGCCCATCCGAAACCATGAATATAAGCGGTGCCTAAACCCAACTTTCCACTTCGTTCTTCAATATATAATTTTTCAGGAAATTCTTTTTGTAACGACTTGATTTTCACGGCAGTACCATCGGGCGAGCCATCATCAATTATTAAAATATCAAAGTCGGCATCAAGGCTCATAACCTTTCTGATAATGTCTTCAATATTTTCGATTTCATTGTAGGTCGGTATTATAACAATATTTTCTTTCAATGGATTTTGGGTTTTAGGAATTACTCGATATTTTTAATAAATTATTTGCGTAGTTTTTTTCTTTTCTCCTCCATATCTTTCAAAATCTTTAGAGTTTCATCATAAATCCTAATCATTGATTCGGGATTTGTAACATAAAATTTGTAACTTGCTTTATAACGAGTTGTATCGGTTTTATATTTTACCATCACACGGCGTTCCAATTCGTTATAAGCAACTTTGGTAGAGTCGTACGCTTGGAAAGATAATCGGCTCGATTTTGCTTCTATTAAGTGAATATCAGCCAAAATTTTTGACATTGTTTGTTCATCAATTACATTGTCAGGTGCAGTGAGAGTATTGGTACAAGCAATTATTGCTAAAATTATGCCTAAAGGTAAGAATATTTTTTTTGTCAGCATTTTCACTTTATCTTCGTTTTCAGATTAAGTAACAAATTACGGAAAAAACTGATAAAGTTGGTGCGTTAAAGTTTGTTAATCGCTCAGATTAAATATAGGGTGCAGAATTTGGGCTTTACACGCTACATTCTGCGTTCTACACTTTATACTAAAAAAATGGTCGAAGATATACTTTCTAAACTCAATAAGTACGAAATTAAAATACGAAAAGCGGTAAATGGTCAAATGCAAGGCAATTTTCGTTCGGTTTTTAAAGGCTCTGGCTTGGAGTTTAGCGATTTGCGTACCTATCAATATGGCGATGATGTCCGTACAATTGACTGGATAACAACCGCCAAAGGACACGGAGCTTATGTGAAGATTTTTAAGGAAGAAAAAGAACAGACTGTCTTTTTTATGCTTGATGTAAGTGGTTCGCAAGAAGTAGGGAATAATGGGCGTTTGAAACTGGATACTGCCAAGGAAATTTGTGGTGTTTTATCACTTTCTGCTATAAAAGAGGCGGGGCATGTAGGTCTTTATTGCTTTTCAGACCAAAAAGAACTCTATTTCAAGCCAAGCAGCGGTATGAAACATGGCTATGAGTTAATTTTAAGTTTATTTAAAATGAAGCCTGTTTCACAAAAAACTGATATTCCCTCAGCAATTGGTTTTGCCTTAAATATGCTCAGACGTAAAAGTGTCATTATTCTTATTTCAGATTTTTTGGACAATGATTATGAGCATAAACTTAAAGCTTTAGCACGAAAACACGATTTAGTAGTAATTCATGTCTATGACCAACGAGAAATAAAACTGCCAAGTTTAGGAATTATTCCTATTTTAGACAAAGAAAGTAAACGAACGGTTTGGTTGAATACTTCTTCGCCGACTTTTAAACGTGAAATGAGGGAAGTTTTTGAGGATAACCAACAACGTTTAGAAACTTTATGTAAACAACACAATGCCAATTATTTAGCGATTGATTCAAGAGAAGATTATGTGCCGAGACTTATACAGTTATTTAGAATCAGAAAATAAATCAGTGAATAATTATCAACGGTCGGCGTTCCGAGTATCAAAAGTAGGCGTTTCGCTGGGCGGCATGCCGCTTGCCAAGTTTCTTGTTGTTTTGATTATTAATTTTTTATTGATAATTAGTCATGGTTCTGCCCAAAAACCTACGGTTGGTGTTCCCATAAACAATATTCCAATTGGAAAATTTCTGACTGATAGCGTTGAACTCGGACGACCGTTCGACTATGCTCTCAGTTACCATCACGCACCATTTGCCGAAGTCTTTTTTCCTGATACAACCTATAATTTTTATCCTTTTGAAATAGTTAGACGAAATTACTTTACAACCATAACTAATAATGGCAATAGCCTCGATAGTGTGATTTACACGTTGGTTACCTTCGATATTGCCAAAACGCAAAAACTTAATTTACCCATTTATTTACTTTCTAAACGAGATTGTACGGCGATTTTTTCCTTCCCAGACTCTATTTTCTTGAAAGAAATGATAAAAATGAGTGTAGATTCTTTGTCATTAAAGACTGATACAAAGCTACTCTCTTTAAATCAACAATTAAATTATCCAGAGATTTTGGCTTATATATTTGGCTTTTTAGGCTTTATTAGCTTAATATATGCGTTTTTTGGTAGATTTATTAGGAAACAATACAAACTATTTTTGTTTGGAAGAAGGCACAAAGACTTTTTAACAAACTATAAGAAATATACACGCTCGACTTTAGACGACAAAACAATCGGCAAAGCATTAGTTTTATGGAAAAAGCATTTAGAATGGCTTGAAAAACGTCCTTATTCTTCTTATACAAGCAAAGAAATAATAACCCACTTGCCAAACGAACGCTTGGAAGAGGCACTTCGAGAAATAGACAGTGCTATTTATGGGGGAATTCTTTCTACTCAAATGCCTTTTTCAATGAATGTTTTACTTGATAAATCTATCGAATTATACAAAAAACAGAGAACAGCATTGGCAGAGAGTTTATAATTTTACAACGTCGAATTGATGCAAAATATTGAAATAATACTATCGGACAAGACCTTAAGTGAGCAAAATTGTCTTGATTTTGTTAAAACTGATGATTCGGGTGGAATTGTTGTTTTTGTTGGAACTGTTCGTAATCAGACAAAAGGTAAACCAGTGCTAAAGCTTGATTTTGAGGCGTATGAGCCAATGGCTATTGCCGAAATGAGAAAAATTGCAGCACAAGCGGTTGAAAAATTTTCTTTAAAAAAAATGGCTATTCATCACCGAGTTGGAATGTTAGAAATTGGCGAAATTCCAGTAATTATTGCTGTATCAGCGGCACATCGTGGAGCAGCTTTCGATGCCTGCGAGTTTGCTATTGATACGCTAAAAGAAACGGTGCCAATTTGGAAAAAAGAAATTTTTGAAGATGGAGAAGTTTGGGTTTCGGCTACGCCGTAATTGATGAGCGAATATTTAGTTTTAAAAATTCATCTCAACAGCAAAACTCTACCCAATACCTCAACTCTATTGTTTTTAACATCTTTCACCTTCAAAATATAAGGATAAATGCCTGATAAATAGTTTTCTCCATTCCATGAATCATTCGGATTTGTTATAATTGTTATCAATTTTCCTAAATGGTCATAAATTGACAAGCTTATAAAGTTATCTTGCTCGCCTATGAGGGCAAAAGTGTCATTAATTCCATCGTTGTTTGGACTAAATGCTAATGGTAAATATATTGGAATATTGACAAAGCACTTAATTAGAGAGTTTTGAACACAAATTTTCTCAGAAATAAACAATGATTCATTGGAGCGAAAGCTAATCTGATAACAATTTTGTTGGTTACATTTAATAGTTGTATCGGCATAAATACTCCCCTTAGTTGAGAGTTTGTTATCGTTATTTTTGAGTACTACAAAATTGTCTATAACGTCGGGTTTTGGTTGCTTCCACTTCAATTCGTTGGCGATTTCTGTAAGATTTACTTCAAAATCAATATCACAAAGCTCTTTTGAAATATTATTTGAAAAACATGTGCTTTCTAATTGGATAGCATAACAAGTATTTTTCGCTTGATTAGTGAAAGTAATTTTTTGTAAACCAACTTCTCCTTTGTTTGAGCTAATTGGTACATTATTAGCTAAAATTTTAATATTTTCGCCTGAAAGATTATTAAAACTAAGGCTAAAATTTTCTTTTCCTGTTTTCTCCAAAACAGTAATTTGTGGTTGAGTTGCTTTAGGAAAAATTATTATAACAGAACTATTAGTAGGACAAAAATCTACTTCATAGCGGCCCGTTACTGTTATTTTTTTGCTGGTTTGATTGGCGTAATTATGAGAAATAGTAGCAGAAGGAAGATTTGTTTTTTCAATAGGTGAAGCATCTCCCCAATCTATTAAACAATAATCATAAGGTAATAAACCCATTTTTTTTCCATCAATTATATCTAAACTGACCTTATTTCCACAAATTTTGGGTTTCAATATCAATTTATTTGTATCCAAAACTGTTACGATGCCACAAACTCGTAATTCTTGCCCATTGTCTTTTCTAAATGAAGTCTGCATGATTTTATATGCACCAGGAGTTGTATAGGTATGACTTTTTTCATCTATTAGATTAGCAGGAACACCGCCTTTATAATCATAAATAAATTTATGTTCCCTTGATTGGGTGTCTGTTTTTATTATGCGAAGAGTAAAAGGTACGCAACCTATCATTTTTTCTGCATATAAACTGCCCGAGCCGATATTGGGGCCATTGCATTGGTCGTTTAATACTTGGCAAAGCAAAGTATGACTTGATATACTTATCAATAGGGCAATATATAATATTGTTTTCAACATTATTTTTTTCTTACAAAACTATTGTCTATTCAATTTATCAAACTCTTCTTTTGTATTTATGTTTTTCAAAAAGGCAACATTTTCTAATTTAATTAATTGAATATCAGCATTTTGTAAAAATATTTTTGGGCTTTTGTTGCCTGCCTTTACATATTCTAAAATCAAATCAGCCGCTTTAGATTCATAGATGGCAAATAGTGGGTCGGGAGCATTGTTTTGGTTATTGAAGAAAGTTGTGGCTACTTTATCACTATTTCGATTTTTGATTAAAACTTCAAAATTTGTTTCAGTGAGAAAAGGCATATCGCACGCTACCACGAGCCACGCTACATTTTTATTATGCTCAAAAGCGGATAAAATTCCACTAATGGGGCCAAGTTCTGAATAGTTATCAATGATTGTTTTTTCAAAAAATTTTTGCTCTTCTCGGCACGAAAAATAAACCTCCGAACAGTAGTTTTTTGCTAAATCAAACAAATATTCTCGCTGTGGTTTGCCGTGATAATCAAGCAAACTTTTGTCTGTTCCCATACGAGAACTTTTCCCTCCTATCAAAATTAGGCAGTTCACAATTCCTCTAATTTAAAATCTTTTTTGCCGCCAGTTTTTTCTATCAAACGAGTTTCTTTGATAATAATATTATGCGAAAACGCTTTGCACATGTCATAAATTGTCAAAGCTGCTACACTTGCACCAGTCAAGGCTTCCATTTCGATACCTGTTTTTCCTGTGAGAGATGCCATACATTCGATGATAACTTCTTGCTTTTCATTCAAAAAAATATTGATTTGGCAGTTTTCTAAGCCTAAAGGGTGACAAAGTGGAATCAGGTCGCCTGTGCGTTTGGCTGCCATTACGCCCGCAATTATTGCGGTCTGAAAAACAGGCCCCTTTTTTGTGTGGATTTCATCATTTTTGAGTCTTTCTAAAATAATTTCGTCCAAAATCACAATGCTTCTTGCCTTAGCAGTTCGCTTTGTGATGGCTTTTTCGCCTACATCAACCATTGATGGGTTTCCTGCTGAATCTATGTGTGTAAAGTTTGTCATTTTTCAAGTCTCCTTGTCTTTTTCAAGAGAGAAGGTTTATGGGGTGTGGTTCTCGAAAGCGAACATTGCTCTGTTGACTCCACGCTTATTTTTTTTGTAAAATACCTAATTCGCTGTACCAAATTTCTTCGTTTTCAATCATTCGACGAATAACTTCGGTTGCATACGATTTATTGTTAAAATATTTATAATCAACTACTTGGCTGATATTTGCAGGAATAATTTCTAATATTTTTTGTCGATATTTGGAATAAATTTCAATCGGTACATCGGCTGCAACCTCTTTCTTTTTTTGTTTCAAACAATTATCACAAATACCACAGGTAGCGTTTGTGTATTCATCAAAATATTCCTGCAAAAACTGCATCCGACACCGCCTATCTTCTTGAGCGTATTGAACTACTGATGCCGCTTTATCAATTTCTTTTTTCTTGCGTCGGTGCATTTCTACAATATTGATAGCCAGATTATTGGCATCTTGTCGTATGGTGAGGAAGGTGAGTTGTGGCTTGTTTTTTTGTTTTTGATAAGTTACTACGCCTACTTGTTGAAGGTATTCGAGCATTTTTTCTATTTCGGAAGGCTGAGCGAAGAAGTTTGTGCCAATCGCACTTTCCGAAATAGTGATATAGTTCGTAAATAAATCGCCGCCGTACATTCGTAGTAAAACCTTGGTAAACTTATCGTAGTTGGGTGTTTTTATTTGAAATTTATACAATTCGTGGTTATCCATCTTGAAAAACAATTTCGATGGGCTGTAATAAGACTCACTTAATTGAATTAACCCTTCATCTTCGAGTTTTTTTAGGGCATTGTGAGTATCGTGGGCAACGAGCCCAAAAGTGCTGATAAATTCCTGAAAATCAAAATCGTAACTTTCAAAATTTTCTCCACCAATTGCTAATTTATAATAGTTTGCCAACGCCTGATAAACCCTTCGGAGGCTTTCAACAGAGGGATATTTTTGCTCAATTTGCTTAGAAATATCTTCCAAATCGCCTTTATAATAAAGCATTACAGCATAAGATTTCCTGCCATCACGCCCTGCCCGCCCAGCTTCTTGATAATAAGCTTCCAAGTTTTCAGGCAAATCAAGATGTACCACTACTCGCACATCGGGTTTGTCGATGCCCATGCCAAAAGCATTGGTGGCAACAATCACCCTCTGTTGATTTTTTAGCCAAGCATCTTGTTTTTTGAAACGCTCCTGATTTGTTAATCCTGCATGATAAAAATCCGAGTTGATTCTGCTTCTATTCAACCAATCCGAAATCTCTTTTGTTCGTTTGCGACTACGCACATAAACAATTGCCGAACCTTGTACTTTTTGAAGAATATCAAACAATTTTCGTTCTTTACTTTCTTCACAAAAAGTTGAGTATGAGATACTTGGACGAGCAAAGCTTTGTTGAAAAACTTGTACTTTTATAAGTTCAAGCTTCTGAATAATATCTTGTTGAGCTTCCTTTGTTGCCGTTGCCGTCAATGCAATAATAGGAACATTAGGAATAAATTTCCGGAACTCTGGGATTTTCAAATAAGGCGGGCGAAAATCATAACCCCATTGCGAAATACAGTGAGCTTCGTCAATGACAAGCAAACAAACTTTCATCAATTTGGTACGAACCTGCATGATTTCGGTCAGCAGTCGCTCGGGCGAAACATAGAGAAACTTGTAATCGCCATAAACAAAATTATCAAGTGTATAGTCAATTTCGTTGCGGTGCATTCCCGAATAAATGGCTGCTGCTTTAATTCCTCGTCTTTTTAGTTGCTCAACTTGGTCTTTCATCAAAGCCACTAAAGGCGTAATGACAATACAAACACCCTCCATTGCCAAAGCAGGTACTTGAAAACAAATAGATTTCCCGCCTCCCGTTGGCATCAAAGCAAGCGTATCTTTTCCGGACAAAACAGAATTGATAATGTCTTCTTGTAATGGTCTGAACGAATCGTAATGCCAAAATTCTTGTAGTATTTCTAAAGGGGCTTGCATCGTTAATGACGAATTCTACGTCTTTTTATACAAAGATAGAGTAGTGAATTCGTGAAATAGACAAAAAATAATAATTTTGTTTGGATGATTGGCAGACAAAAACCTTCATTTTATCTTTATTTCAAATATTCTCTCAACAAAAGTATTAGTTTTTTCGTTAGATTTGATACCTTGTAAAAATTTTAGATCGCAACCCTCTATCAATAATTTACGTATATTTTAAAGACCTTGATAAACAAAAGATTGACGTTGAAAATTATGAAGAAAATCTACCTTTCTGGCTTACTACTTTTAATGGTAATGTCAGTATTTGCCCAAAAAACGGCAAAACCAATCCACGAACAACTTGCCAGAATAAACCCTGATAAAATTGAGTTTATGAAAGGACAAATGATTGTTTGTCCAGGCGTTTTTGAAGATGCCAATACTTATGTACCAATGGCAAAAGAAGTAGAGGACGCTTTGAAAGGGCAAAAAGCTCGTGGTGGTGCTGCTGCTAAAGCTACATTTATTGTTACTTATAATGGTTTTTCGCCTGCCGCACAAAAATCATTTCAAGCTGCCGTTGATATTTGGGCAAACCTCATTAGTTCTCCCGTACCCATTCGTATTACAGCCACTTGGCGTACAATTGATAGTGGTACTGGCGGTGGAACAATTTTAGGACAAGCATCACCAGGTGATTTTACTCGAAATTTCCCTGGACAACAACGTGCAAACACATGGTATCCGATATCTTTGGCAGAAAAAATAGCAGGACAAGAATTAAATTCTGTAAATGACGCTGATATTACAGCCGAATTTAATAGTGCTGCACCTTGGTATTTAGGTCTTGCTGCTCCAGGTGCAAATCAATTTGATTTTACTTCGGTTGTATTACACGAACTATGTCATGGATTAGGATTTACTTCTTCATTGCGAGTGAATGGCAATACTGGTTCTTGGGGATTTGGAACAGGTTCGGTTTTTGCTTTCGACCCGTTTTTTGAGAATGGTTCATCTCAACAATTAATCAATACGACGAATTTTGCCAACCCTTCACTTGCATTAAAAAATCAATTGATTAGTGATAATTTGTTTTTCAATAGCCCTACAGGTATTGCATCAAATAAAGGTGAAAAAATAAGAATGTATGCTCCAACAGAGTATCAACAAGGCTCAAGTATATCACACGTAAACGATGCTACTTATCCTTCAGGAAACCCGAATTCATTAATGACAGCAGGGGCAAGCCTTCGTGAAGTTATTCGCGACCCAGGGCCACTGGTTAAGGGAATGTTTGCTGATATGGGTTGGAAAGGCACATCTCTAACGCACACACGAATAAAAAACATTGAAACGGCCGTCAGTAAAGTCACAATCAAGGCAGTAATTACGAGCGATACGACGATTATTGCAGGAAGTGCGAAAGTATTTTATACCGAAAATGATACGCTCATTGTAAACGCAAAGCCTATCGAATTGAAACGAATTGGCACAACAAATGAGTATTCGGCAGATATTCCAGTAACAAAGCCAATTTCTATTATTCGTTATTACTTAGTAGTTGATGATAGTTTTAAACGCAAAAATACCGCTCCTGCCGAAGCACCAACAAGAGGTTTTTATGGTTTTAGTGTTGGTACAGCTGATACTTCACCGCCGTTTGTAACCACCGATCCCCCAACAATTGTTCCTTCAACAAGAAAACCTGATATTTTTGCAAATATTGAAGATAATTACGAGCATGGAATTGATACTGCCTATGTAGAATATCAACTCAATGGTGTAGTACAAAAACCATTTGGTTTGAAACGATACAATGCTGCTACAGACGACAAGATATATTCTCAGGGTAGAAATGATGTTTTTGCTTTTTTAGCAAAAGCTCCATTTACTGGTCTGAAACTAAATGACCGAGTGCTTTACAGAATCGTGGCGATTGACAAATCAAAAAATAAAAACAAAACAATTTTGCCTGCTTATCTTAATACACCAGGAACTAACGTAACCGTTACACCTGATTATTTTGAATTTGTGGTCAGTGATTTGAAAACCCAAACGCCTGCTTTGAGATATACCAATAATTTTGATGCAGCAACCGATGACTTTGCAACCATTGGTGGTTGGGGAGTAACACAGCCAACAGGCTTTACAAATGGGGCATTACATTCGGCACATCCTTATAAAAATGGTGGAAATGAAGATTTGCAATCAAATACTTTAGCTTTGCTACGTATACCTATCCAATTGAAAGACAATGCAGACTCTGCCACCATTACATTTGACGAAGTAGTTTTAGTTGAACCCGGAGAAACGGGTTCGGTATTCGGCGATATAGATTTTTATGATTATGTAGTCGTGGAAGGCTCGTATGATGGAGGAGCGTCTTGGATTCCATTTGGAGATGGTTATGATGCTAATTCGGATGCAACTTGGTTAAAAACATTTAATGCCAGTGGCGTAAATGGTACTTTTATTGGTTCAGATGGAAAGACATATCCAACATCTGATTCAAGAGGAGCTGGATTGGCATCTATGTACAAGAAACGTACAATTAAAATGCTAAGTAGTGGCGATTTTGAAAGTGGTGATGTAGTTTTGGTGCGATTTAGATTGTTTTCAGATGAACTGACTTATGGTTGGGGATGGGCAATTGATAATCTTCAAATTCAAGTGCCACCACCACCACCGATTTTGGCAAACGAACCAATTGCTGAAAAAACCATTAGTGTTTTTCCCAATCCAACACTTGATGAAGTAAAAATTACAGTTAGCTTGACAAAACCAGGACGAGTACAAATGGAAGTGATAAGCTCAACTGGCATAAAAATAATGGAGAGAGAATATCTAACTGATATTAGCACGTTTTACCAAAAAATTGATGTGAGCGAGTTTGCTAATGGTAATTATTTGGTAAGATTACACACCGAAAATGGTGTAATTGTGAAACGTTTTGCGGTGAATAGATGATAGTAGGATGAAGTTCAGCTATTAATTAATAATCATCAGCGACCAGTTTAATCAAATCAAACGATTAAGCTTTAAAAAAAGCATTTTGTCAAAATGGCAAAGTGCTTTTTTTTTGCCCAAATTTGTGTAAATTCGTGCAAAAAAAAGATAGAAAAATGCGTAAAATACTTATAATCAGTTTATTAGCCTTTGTTGGAATTTCTTGTAAAACTACCCAAAACCTATCCAATCGCTCTCCTTATGCCAAAATGATTGATACTTCTGTGGTTCTTTCACAAAGTGTTACGGGCATGGCTTTGTATGATTTGGGAGAAAAAAAAATGATTTTTGAGCGAAATGCTGAACGATATTTTACGCCTGCTTCTAACACAAAACTATTTACGTTTTATGCGTGCCTCAAAACGCTTGGCGATTCGATTCCGGCTTTACGCTATGAAATCAAAAGTGATTCTTTGATTTTTTGGGGAACTGGAGACCCAACTTTTTTTCATCCTGATTTAACAAGTACCAAGACTTTCGACTTCTTGAAATCATATAAACGCACCAAACGCTTTTATTTTTCAGATGGAAACTTCACCAATCAATACTTTGGCGATGGTTGGTCATGGAACGATTATAATGGCTATTATGCAACTGAGCTTTCGCCTTTGCCTATGTACGGAAATATTGTTCGAGTGAAAGTAGAAAATGGAGCATTAAAGCCTCAACCAACTATTTTTGAGAATAGTTTTTATAAGAAAGATGAAGGCGATGAAATAAAAAGAACAATAGCCGATAATCAATTTTTGTACCCAAAAGTAATTTTGCAAAATGTTGATTATAAACAAGATATACCTTACAAAACATCGGCAGGCTTGACTCAGCAATTGCTCATTGATACGCTTCATCGGAATGTAAATCTATTGAAAATACCTGTTTCGGCAAATGCTAAAACGCTTTATAGCACGCCTACAGAAGAAGTTTATCGTAAAATGATGCAAGAAAGTGACAATATGCTTGCCGAACACCTGTTGCTTTTGTGTGGAACTACTTTGAAGGATTCTATCAACTCATCTTTTGTGATTAAAACTATCACTGAAAAATATTTGCAAGATTTGCCTGATGCTTCCAAATGGATTGATGGTTCGGGACTTTCACGTTATAATCTTTTTACGCCTCGTTCGATTATAAAATTGCTCGAAAAAATTCATGCAGCCGTTCCTGAAGAAAAACTTTTTTCGATTATGGCTGTAGGAGGCAAATCGGGAACTGTAAGAAATATGTTTAAAGCTGCCTCAAATGAAGAAAAACCTTATGTTTTTGCTAAATCTGGTTCGTTAAGCGGTGTTTATAATTTGAGTGGCTATTTAATCACTAAAAAGGGCAAAACATTGTTGTTCAGCATAATGAATAATAACTTTACGAAATCAGGTTCACAAGTTCGGAAAGAAGTAGAGAAAATTTTGATGCAAGTTAGAGAAAGGGAGTAAAAAAGATGGGTGGTTTATACTTTTTTTCTATCGAAAGGTTGCAAAGGTAAACAGAAAATCTACCTTATTGTTGAATAGAATGTGATAAGTCTCTATTTTTTCAACTCATCTTTCAAGAAATAACCCGTATAGCTACCTTTTACTTTTGCAACTTGCTCTGGAGTGCCTTCGGCGATAATATACCCGCCTTTATTGCCACCTTCGGGGCCAATATCAATTACGTGGTCAGATACTTTTATTACATCAAGATTATGTTCAATAATTAAGACGGTATTACCTTTGTCGGCTAATTTGTGAAGTACTTCGAGTAATTTCTGAATGTCTTTGAAATGAAGTCCTGTTGTTGGTTCATCTAAAATATAGATAGTTTTGCCGGTATCTTTTTTTGATAATTCTTCGGCGAGTTTTACCCTTTGAGCTTCTCCACCCGAAAGTGTGGTGGCGTGTTGCCCAAGCGTAATATAACCCAAGCCAACCTCATTCAAAATCTTTACTTTACGATTTATTTTTGGAATACTTTCAAAGAATTCGACCGCCTGTTCTACTGTCATATCCAACACATCAGCTATAGATTTTCCTTTGTATCTTACTTCCAATGTTTCACGGTTAAAACGTTTTCCTTTACAAGTTTCGCAAGCTACATGCACATCGGGCAGAAACTCCATTTCAATCTTTTTCATTCCTGCACCTTCACAATCTTCACAACGTCCGCCTTTCACATTAAACGAAAAACGCCCAGGTTTATACCCCCTAATTTTGGCTTCGGGAAGCTCTGCATAAAGGGTTCTTATTTCTGAAAACATACCTGTATATGTCGCAGGATTACTTCTTGGCGTGCGTCCAATCGGACTTTGGTCAACTTCAATTACTTTGTCCAAATGCTCTAAACCTTCGATAGATTTATGTGCCAATGGCTCTCTTTTGGAATTATAAAAATGTCTGTTTAGTACAGGATACAAGGTTTCATGAATCAATGAAGATTTTCCACTACCACTTACGCCTGTAATACAAATCATTTTACCCAAGGGTAGTTTAAGCGTTACATTTTTAAGATTATGTCCTGTCGCATCCTTGATAATCAGCATTTTGTCATTTCCTTTACGTCTTTCTTTCGGAACTTCAATATTGATTCTACCACTCAAATAATCAGACGTAATGCTATCATTTTTAAGAAACTCTTTTGGCGTACCATGCCCCACTATGTGTCCACCATGCCTGCCAGCACCTGGCCCAATGTCGAGAATATAGTCCGATTCGAGCATCATGTCTTTGTCGTGTTCAACGACCAAAACAGTATTACCTAAATCTCGTAAATCTTTTAAGGCTTGAATCAATTTTACATTATCTCGTTGGTGCAAACCAATGCTCGGCTCGTCCATAATATACAAAACGCCGACCAATTGCGTGCCTATCTGTGTAGCCAAGCGAATACGTTGAGATTCTCCTCCTGAAAGTGTTCTAAGCGGGCGATTCAAAGTTAAATAATCTAAGCCAATACCCATCAAAAAACCTATTCGCTTCCGAATTTCCTTCAAAATTTCCCGAGCAATTAAATTCTGACGATTATTCAAACGACTTTCTAAATCGACAAACCATTCTGCTATTTCCCGAATGTCCATTTCGGCTAATTCGGCAATATTTCGGTCGGCAATTTTAAAATGCAAGGATTCCTTTTTTAGTCTAAAACCATTACAATCTTGACAGGTTTTTATGACTAAAAAATCTCGTACCCAATCTTGGATTTTGTCATTATCAGAGTCTTGCTGACGTTTCAAGAAGGTGATTACCCCCTCAAAAGTAGTATTCCATTCTGTACCAGGATATTTTTTTGATGGAACTGGAAGTGGTTCTTCACTGCCATAAAGTATTGTTTTTAGAGCTTCTTCAGGAATTTTATTGATTGGAGTGGAAATATTTGATTTATAGGCTTTCAGAATCACCTCAATTTGCTTAAAAATCCATAAATCACGGTATTCGCCCAGAGGAGCAATGCCTCCACGAGTGATAGACAAAGTTTTGTCAGGAATAATAGATTCTTCTGTAATTTCTTCAACCGTACCCAAACCATTGCAAGTTGGACAAGCCCCATAAGGAGAGTTGAACGAAAAACTATTGGGTGAAGGGTCTTCATAAGAAATACCCGATTCGGGGTCAGTCAGATTTTGCGAAAAATATTGTGTTTTATGTTTCGCATCTAAAAGCATCATTGAGCCTTTGCCTTGCTTTAAGGACGTGCCAACCGATTGACTTAAACGATAACGATCTTCATTTTTAGGAATGACTCGGTCAATAACAATTTCAATATCATGAATTTTATAACGGTCAAGTTGCATTTTTGGATTAATTTCCAAAACTTCGCCATCAACTCTAACTTTGTTATAGCCAAGCTTTGCAATCTGAACAAATAGCTCACGATAATGCCCTTTGCGGCCCTTTACCACAGGAGCGAGTAGCGTAACCTTCTGATTATCAAATTGTTGTAAAATTTGGTCAATGATTTGGTCTTGCGTTTGCTTAACCATTTTATTACCTGTAACATAACTTACTGCTTCGCCTGCACGAGCAAAAAATAAGCGTAAAAAGTCGTAAATTTCAGTAGTTGTACCGACCGTAGAGCGAGGGTTTTTGGAAGTAGTTTTTTGTTCGATAGAAATAACGGGCGAAAGTCCATTGATTTTATCAACATCCGGACGCTCCATATTGCCTATAAAACTACGGGCGTAGGCAGAGAAACTTTCCATATAGCGGCGTTGTCCTTCTGCATAAATGGTGTCAAATGCCAAGGAAGATTTCCCGCTTCCCGAAATTCCAGTGATGACAACCAGTTTATTTCGGGGAATAATTACATCAATATTTTTAAGATTATGCTCTCTCGCTCCCAGTACTTCGATTTGCTCAAAGCCTGTAAGCTCAATATCATTTAGTTTTTTATTGCTCACTATCTACGCAGATTTTTTTCTACAAAGATAACGAAAAAAGTAAGGTGGTGGTTCAGAAAATACTAGTGTACTTTAGTAAACCGAAATCTCGGCATCGACCATTTCTCTTACTGCCTCAGCAATTCCTTCTGAATCGAAGCCACATTCGTGGTGAAGTTCGAGTTGTTCGCCATGTTCAACAACTCGGTCAGGAATACCTAAACGTTTGAGTTTTGCAGAATAACTATTATCAGCCATAAATTCTAAAACTGCACTTCCCATACCACCTTGCACACAACCATCTTCTACGGTAATCACTTTAGTGAATTTTTGAAAAACCTCATGCAATAATACTTCATCCAAAGGTTTTACGAAACGCAAATCATAATGTGCGGCATTAATGCCTTCATTTTCGAGTGTTTCGCAGGCTTTTACTGCATAATTGCCAATGTGTCCGATGGTTAAAATGGCTACGTCTTCACCTTCTTTTACTTTTTGCCCTTTTCCTATTTCAAGTTTTTGCAAAGGTCTTTTCCAATCGGGCATTACACCTTCGCCACGTGGATAACGAATGGTAAAGGCTGTTTTTAACTTTTGAGATTCGTCCAATTGAAACGTAAACATCATATTTCGCAATTCTTCCTCATTCATTGGCGATGCAACAACCATATTTGGAATACATCTCATGTAAGCAATGTCATACGCCCCATGGTGCGTAGGGCCATCAGCTCCTGCAAAACCTGCACGGTCAAGACAAAAAATGACAGGAAGTTGTTGCAAACATACATCATGAATGACTTGGTCATAAGCACGTTGCATGAATGTTGAGTAAATATTGCAATAAACAACCAAACCTTGCGTAGCCATACCTGCCGAAAAGGTAACGGCGTGTTGTTCGGCAATACCCACATCAAAAGCACGGTCGGGCATAGCTTTCATCATAATATTCAATGATGAACCCGAAGGCATTGCTGGTGTTACGCCTACAATTTTATTATTATTTTCTGCTAATTCTACAATCGTATTTCCAAAAACATCTTGGTATTTTGGAGGCATGGGTTTATCAAAAACCTTTTTTTGAATAACGCCCGTAACTTTATCAAAAAGCCCAGGAGCGTGCCATTTTGTTTGGTCTTTTTCGGCTGGAGCATAGCCTTTACCCTTTACGGTCAAACAATGTAGAATTTTTGGTCCAGGAATATGCTTTAAATCTTCCAAAACGCTAACCAAATGGTCGATATCATGACCGTCGATTGGTCCAAAATAACGGAGATTGAGTGCTTCAAAAAAATTGCTTTGGCTCAACAAAGCCCCTTTCATGGCATTTTCTACTTTGGCAACTATTTTTCTGGCACTTTTACCAAAATGACTCATATTGCCAAGCAATTGCCACACATCATCTTTTACAGTATTATATGTTTTTGAGGTGGTTATGTCTGTCAAATATTCTTTTAAGGCTCCCACATTTGGGTCGATAGCCATGCAATTATCATTCAAGATAATCAAAATATTAGCATCTTTTAATGAGCCAGCATGATTCATTCCCTCAAAAGCCATTCCTGCGGTCATTGAGCCATCTCCAATGATTGCAATATGTTGGCGTTGCGACTCACCCTTAATGTTTGATGCAACCGCCATGCCCAAAGCCGCTGAAATAGAAGTAGAAGAGTGTCCTACGCCAAAAGTATCATATTCGCTTTCTTTTCTTTTTGGAAAACCCGAAAGCCCCCCATAAACTCGATTGGTATGAAAATCTGCTCGTCTGCCTGTCAAAAGTTTATGTCCGTAGGCTTGGTGTCCTACGTCCCATACTAATTGGTCATCGGGAGTATTAAAAACATAATGAAGGGCTACGGTTAATTCAACTACACCTAAGCTCGAACTAAAATGTCCACCATAAATCGACACCATGTCAATAATATATTGGCGTAGTTCGTCTGCTACTTGTGGTAGCTTTGAACGGTCAATTTTTCGTAAATCGGCAGGGTAGTTGATGTCTTTTAGTATTTCACCAGGGGTTATGAGCATATCTTTTGACCAATTAAGGTTAGAATGTCTTTTTAAAACTGAACAAAGTTAAAATTGTTCGATTTTGAAGAGAATATTTACGTATAGTGGTTTTTTTACTATAGCAATTTATAAAATGGTGGTACAAATGTACGATTTTTTTAAATCCTCTTCAATCTTTTTTCTGACTTGCTCGGTAGAGCTTTTGTTTTTCTTCTTTGGTCAAACTTTCGTAGCCCGACTTGCCAATTTTGTCTAAAATGGCATCAACTTCATCTTGATCGGGAAAGTAATTAGGGTCAAGATTGGTATTACTGCTACCGATTTTGCTTGCGACAGTAGATTCACTATATTTTCGTTGTGGAATTTTTGCTTGTGGTTTGGCTATCCAAAAATTACTCCACCAATCACTTATTGCTTCAACAGGACTTCCTAAATCTACTCCTTTTTTTAATAAATAAATATACGAATAACCCGAAATTGCTCCGCCCAAATGTGAAATACCACTACTCGGAACGATGAATGAAATCAAAAGGAAAGCCCATGCCAAATATTTGATTTTGATAAGTACTATGCCAAACAAGTAAAATTCGTATTCGGGCAGAAGTGCTACAGCGGCAAACATAACAGCATAAACCGCAGCCGAAGCTCCTAAAATATTAGGACTAATATTATTTATCTGTGGCCAGAGAGTCAATAAATTATAAATGGCAATATAAAAAAGCCCACTTACCAAACCACCAATAATATAGATATTCAATAGTTTTCGACTTCCGATAAACTCTTGCACTAAAGTTCCGAACCAATAGAGAGTAAGCATATTGAACAACAAATGGAAGAAACCATCGTGGCTGAAACAATAGGTAACAAGTGTCCAAGGTTTTTGAATAAACTCGATTATTGGGGCAATCAACTCGAAATTTTTCGTGATGGTATTGCTAATTGCAGCTCCTCGTGGCATGAAAGAAAAAATAAAACCAAGTAGGATTAAAGACAAGAACACTGCCGCATTGATGAGCATTAATTGCACCAATGTGTTGCCTTTTCTGAAAGGATTCTTTATGTCGTCTATAAAACTTGCCACTTTTTAGTAAAATCTATCGGGCGGCGTTCCGCCTTTCGTTTTGTTTCATTAATTAGTAAAATCTATCTTTCTTTTTATTCCAATAATTTATTAATAAAACACCAAAAATTAAGCCTCCAATATGAGCAAAATGTGCTACGCCCGGCATAATATTATATACTCCCGAAAAAATCTCGAAAAGAGCATATAAAGATACTAAATATTTTGCTTTTATAGGTATTGGTAACGGAAAAATTATCATTTCAGTATTTGGGAATAACCTTGCAAACGCTCCCAACATTCCAAATATTGCTCCCGATGCTCCAACCATTGGCGTACTCATCATTATTGCATATTCGGGAGAATCAATCGTATACTTTGAAATTTCATAAATATTAATGCTTCCATAGAGCAAACAAGCTCCAATTCCCGAAACAATATATAAAATCAAAAAACGCTTACTTCCCATAAAACGTTCGAGCATCGGCCCAAACATAAACAAGCCAAACATATTACTAAAAATATGCCCCGAACTACCGTGCAGAAACATATACGAGAAAATCTGTATTGGGTTGAATAAACCCATTTCTTGCAACGAAAAATTATGGTAAGCAAAGGTCGTTTCTAAATCTATTCGGAGAAAACTTTGAATCATATAGACAGCAATGTTTGCTATCAATAAGTTACGGACAATAGGTGTAATTTGGAACATATTTTTATTTTGCTTTTAGCTACGAGCGGAGTTTCGCTTGGCTATAAGCTTTTTCTTTTTTTAATTGTTGATGATTGGTATTGTTCAATCATTAAATATTCATTTCTTACTCAATAACTCTGCTAAACGGTCTAACGATAAAATCGTCATGATTGGTTCGCCGTTTGGCGTATAGTTCGGCACAGCGGTTTCAAAAAGTTGATGAATAAGCAAATTTATCTCAATTTTTGATAATTCTCCCATGTATTTTGACGAGGAACGCTTTGAAAACGAACGAGCAATATTTTCTACTCTATCTAACTGTAAATCGGCTTGGTTAGTTTTGAATTGCTGTACCAAGCCTTCAAAAATCTCTTTTTCGTTTTCTTCTTGTACTTCGGGCGGTACGCCATTTATTTTTATGGTATTTTGTCCAAACTCTTCAAACGAAAAACCCAAAGCACGAATTTCTTCTTGAATTTCCATAACTAACTGAAAATCAGATACTTGCAAGTCTAAAGTTTTCGGAAAAAGTAATTGTTGAGTAAACGATTTTTTGTTTTTTAAATTGTTGAAATATTTTTCGTATAAAATTCGCTCATAAGCCGCACGTTGGTCAATGAGCATCAGACCGCTTTTTGCCTGTGCCACAATGAAGCGATTTTGAATTTGAATGGCACTAATTTCTTGTATTTCTGCAATCCTTTTTCCTTCGTCCGAAATATCGTTAGCTTTACTGCCCATTGTCATCGGCTCAAACTCAAGATTTGCTTGATTATTTGGTTTAAAGCCTTCTATGCCGTCGAATAGTTTTCTCCAATTTTCAGTATTTATTCTTTCTCGATAATCATCTTTGGGTATCGGAGGCAAAGATGATTGCTGACGAGATTTTTCAAAATCAGAAACACCTGAAAATGAAGGATTGATGTTTGCTGAATTGTCGTTAAAACGATTGGTTGAAGTAAGATTACTAAAATTTATATCTGACTCAAAATCAATAGTTGGCGTAAGGTTATAAACACCTATTGCTCGCCGAACTGCCGACCGAATAATAGCGTAAACAGCACGCTCATCATCAAACTTTATCTCAGTTTTGGTCGGATGGATATTAATATCAACGTGAGAAGGGTCAATTTCTATAAATAAAACATAGAATGGACTACTTCCTTCGGGAATGGTTGCCTCAAATGCACTCAATACCGAATGGTGTAAGTAGTTATGTTTAATGTAACGCTTATTGACAAAGAAAAACTGTTCGCCACGACCTTTTTTTGCAGATTCGGGTTTGCCTACATAACCTGTAATATTCACAAAGGGCGTTTCTTCCTCACAAGTTGCTAATTGCTCACGGTAAGTTTTGCCAAAAATATCAACAATTCGTTTGCTCAACTTTCCTGCAGGAAGATTATAAACCTCTACGTCATTATGATAAAGTGTAAAAGCAATATCGGGATGAGCCAAAGAAACACGCTGAAATTCGTCAAGCACGTGTTTCATCTCAACAGGATTTGATTTTAGAAAATTTCGACGAGCAGGAACATTGAAAAAAAGGTTTTTTACTTGAAAATTTGTTCCTTTTGGGCAAGAAACAGACTCTTGTGTTTTTAATTCTGAGCCTTCAATACGAATCAAAGTACCTATTTCGTCAGTCATTCGTCGGCTACGAAGTTCAATTTGGGCAATGGCGGCAATTGAAGCTAAGGCTTCCCCCCGAAAACCCATTGTTAGAATTGAGAAAAGGTCGTCGGCTGTACGAATTTTAGACGTTGCGTGTCGTTCAAAGCTCATTCTGGCGTCTGTAGCAGACATTCCCATGCCATCATCAATGACTTGAATGAGCGTTCTACCAGCATCCTTCACTATGAGCTGAATATTATTTGCCCGAGCATCTATCGAATTTTCTAATAACTCTTTTACTACCGAAGCTGGTCGTTGCACAACTTCTCCCGCTGCAATTTGGTTAGCAATCGAATCTGGTAGTAAATGAATAATATCAAGCATTGGTATAAATGTGGAAAAATTACTTTTATCAGTTATTCATTTAAAAATCATAAATTATGAAGACTATTCGCTTCGGAATTGTTCATCGGTACAAATTTGTTGCTTTTCAAGGGGAATTCATTGAATAATTTAAACTTTTTTTGTTATAAGGCAATTAAATAGCCTAATATGAGTCTTTGAACTTTTTTGATTGTATAAAATGTTCATTACGAAACATTAAACCTCAACCAAAATGAACAAAATCGTAAAAATCATTTTAATTGTAGTGGCTGTATTAGCAGTTGCGTTTTTTGCTTTGCGTACTTATACAAAAAGTAAAAGTCCTGCCGAAACTGCAAAGTTTGACCAAAATGGTCTTTCAGTACAAGTTGATTATTGCCGACCTTATAAAAAAGGACGTGAAATTTTTGGTAAACTTGAACCTTACGGAAAAGTTTGGCGAACAGGAGCTAACGAAGCCACGATTTTTGATGTAAAACAAGACGTTAAAATTGGTGATAAAGCACTGAAAGCAGGAAAATATTCGCTTTGGACAATTCCTAATGTTGATAAATGGACAATTGTCTTGAATAGTGAAACTGGTCAGTGGGGAACAATGTATGACGAGAAAAAAGATGTTTTGAGAGTTGATGTTCCCGCAGGAAAAACGGCTGAAATTGTTGAGCAACTGACTATTGATTTTGCTACTGCCGAAGGCGGAAGCGATATGAGTATACGTTGGGATAATACAGAAGTAAAAGTGCCGATTAGGTTGTAGATAAGCCAATGGGTGATAGCAGAACTTCGCCCGGTCAATATATAGTATTCGTACTAAAGAGCTCACAAGGTTTATTAAATCTTGTGAGTTTTTTTATGCCTTGAATTTTACAAAAATATGCTCATCAAATAATTCATTTTCTTTAACGAGTGATTTTTTCAGAATAGCTTCTTGATGAAAACCTGCTTTTTCTAAAACCCGCATAGATGCTAAATTATACTCAAAAACACCTGTGTAAATGCGAAAAATATCGAAATTTCTAAAAGCATAATCAACAATTTCATTGATAGCTGCCGAAATAATTCCTTGTCCCCAATATTTTTCGCCGAGCCAATAACCTATTTCAGCATTTCTTTTGTAAATATCACCTTTCAATAAAACCCCAATTCCGCCAACAGCTTTTCCTTTTACTTCAATGGCAAAATTTGTTGGTGTATTTGATGCTATTTTTACCCATTCATAGGCATCATTAGGTGTGTAAGGGTGCGGAAAAACATCTTTCAAATTTCTCCAAATCTTATGATTATTGGCATTTTCTGAGAGAGAGTCTTCATCGCCTGACTGCCATTGACGAAGGGTATAGTTTTGACTTATCATCACTTTTCTTCATAGCTAATTTCTTGACTATTAAGCAATTTGACGATTCGCTCGCTGGGCGAAAAAGCGATAATTATTTCTTTTTTCGGTAAATTATCATCTTCGTCAATCCATTCCCAATCTTCACAGGTAGCATCAAGCAAATCCAGTAAGGTTGGTAATTTATCGGGATTTCGCTCTTTTTCTACAAAATGTTCGGAGTTTGAAATATAAATAGCGATTTTTTCTTGCTCAACCCATGATAAATCATTGAGCATTTCGTCGAGCGAATCAAGGTTGAAACCAAAGTTTTCGGGGAAGTCTAAACCTTTTGCAATTTCTTCATAAAAACCTCGCAAAGTATGGGCTTTCTGACCATCAATTTCGACAATATGGTAGGGTTTTAACGAATCTATATTATTAATAACGAAAAAATTAGGCATGTTTTTAATAATAAAATTAGGAGACACAATTATTTAGAATACATTAATTCAAAGAAAAAGCGGGTACTTTCATAACGATTGCGTTATTGAACATCAACTCGGTAATAGTTGGTTCTAAATAATCAATCAAAGGAAACTCATTAATGATACGCATTACTTCAAGTTCGTCTTCGGCATTTACAACGCACCACAGCCTATCTCGTTCCATTGACAGTGCGTATGACTGAATTTTTCCATCTTCCAATAAGTGATTTACAACCATTCGTTGGCTTGGAATTTTAATAACTAATTTTTCTGGAAATGGATTTGGCAATGCAAATTCTACCATAAACTGACTCATATTTTCTAAATACTTTTTGGTATAACACAATAAAACGAAACATAAAATACTTATAGTCAGCTTTTTATATATAAATCAATTTTCTTTTGAAAGAATTTTATACACTAATATAAACAAATTTTCCGAAAAAAACGTTTACTTTGCACAACTTATCTCAAAAGGGGTGCCTCAATATAACGGGCTGAGATTATACCCATCGAACCTGATGCAGGTAATGCTGCCGAAGGGAGAGAGAGCCGTTCTGTCTGGAAAATTGTTTCCCAGATAGGCTGCTCAAAACATTTAATTAAAATTTTGTCTAACCAAAAGCGGTTCGCCGCCCGACAGGATTTTACTCCTTTTTCCTGTTGTTAAAAACTTTCAAAACTAATGAAAAAATTAACAACAATTTTTCAATTATCAATTACCAATTATCCTAAATTGAAAATTCTCTTTTCTTTATTTATTGTTAATTGCTCATTAATAATTGCACAAGCACAAGACTCCACAAAAATTAGAGAGTTGAATGAGGTCGTTGTTAGCTCAACACGGGCTAATCAAAAAATGGGCATGGCTTTTACTAATGTTTATCAAAAAGACTTGAAAAAGAATAATTTAGGTCAAGATTTGCCTTTTTTATTGAATCAATTGCCTTCCGTAGTAGTGAGTTCGGATGCTGGTGCTGGTGTGGGTTACACAGGAATTCGTATTCGTGGCACTGACCCGACTCGTATCAATGTTACGCTCAATGGCGTACCTTACAACGACTCCGAGTCGCAAGGAACTTATTGGGTGAACATGCCAGATTTTGCTTCTTCGGCACAAAGTATTCAGGTACAGCGTGGTGTTGGCACTTCAACCAATGGTGCAGGAGCGTTTGGTGCAAGTATTAATATTAATACTTTAAGTTACGAACCAGATGCTTATGGCGAAACTAATTTTACGGTTGGGTCATTTAATACCTTTAAAACCAATGTTTTAGCAAGTACAGGGTTGCTCAATAATCACTTTGTGGTTGATGCTCGTTTGTCGAAATTAAGCTCAAATGGGTATATCGACCGTGCTTCTTCTGACCTTAAATCTTTTTATGTTTCGGCAGGTTATTATGGCAAAAATAGCTTTGTGAGATTCAATGCTTTTTCGGGAAAAGAAAAAACTTACCAAGCTTGGGAAGGTGTTCCTGAAAACCTATTGAAAACCAATCGCACTTTTAATCCTTATACTTATGATAACCAAGTGGACGATTATCAGCAAGACCATTATCAATTGATTTCCTCTTTCAAATTAAACCAAAACTGGACGTTTAATCCTACGCTTCATTATACAAAAGGGCGTGGTTTTTATGAGCAGTTTAAAGCACAAGATAAGTATGCAAACTATGGTTTGCCAAATGTAGTTACAGGAACTGAAACAATTAAAAAAACAGATTTGGTTCGTCGTAAATGGTTAAATAATGATTTTTATGGAGTAACCTATTCGCTTGATTATCAATCGAATAAAAAGTTTTCGACAAATATTGGCGGGGCTTGGAATCAATATGATGGCGACCATTTTGGCGAAATTATTTGGGCAAAAAATGCTTCTACTTCTAATATTCGTTACCGTTGGTATGAAAGTAATGCTCTGAAAACTGATTTTAATATTTTTGGAAAAGCCTTTTATCAATTTAACGATGCTTTCAATTTGTTTGCTGATTTGCAATATAGAACGGTTCATTATGACATAAATGGCACGGGAGATAAACGTCAGAATATTACGCAAAAGGCTGCGGGCGGCGTTACGCACTATCAGTTTTTTAACCCAAAGTTTGGCGTTAATTATCAAGTAAATAAATTTTCATCAGTTTATGCTTCTTATGCCGTTGGAAACAAAGAACCGAGTCGCCAAGATTTTGTTGATAATGCCCCAAAAGCTCCACTTGCCGAAAATTTGCAAGATTTGGAAGCGGGTTATCGTTTGGCAGGAACAAAGTTTAGTTTTGATGCCAATTTTTACTATATGAACTATAAAAATCAGTTGGTGCTTACTGGGCAAGTAAATGGCGTTGGTGAATCGATTCGTATAAATGTTGCGAAGAGTTATCGTGCAGGTTTGGAGTTATCGGCAACTTGGAAATTGGCAGAGAAATGGAAATTAGCGGCGAATACGACTTTCAGCCAAAACAAAATCAAAAATTTTACAGAAACTATTGTCAATTATGATGGCGATGCAGATAAAATAAATAAGTTTGCGAAGACTGATATTTCGTTTTCGCCAAACCTGATTGCTGGTGGACAACTTACTTATGCTCCTGGCAAAAATGTTGAGTTAGCTTGGCTTTCAAAATATGTCAGCAAGCAATTTATGGATAATACTTCGGACACTCATCGTAGCTTAAATTCATTTTTTGTGAATGACATAAGAGCAAGTTATTCTATTAAGCCAAAGTTTGTTAAAGAACTTACTTTCAGTTTGTTAGTCAATAACTTATTCAATCATTTATACGAATCGAACGGTTATACGTATAGCTATATTTCGGAAAAACAGACCGTAACCGAAAACTTTTATTACCCACAGGCAGGCACTAATTTCTTGTTGGCAGTAAAAGTGAGGTTATGATTTTAAATATTTGAGTTTAAAAGCATGCCACATTTGGGCGGTATTCCGTTTAGATGTGGCATGTTTGATTTTCTAAAAAAACTAAAAAAATCATCAACCATGGTCTAATTGGCTACTAACTATTACACAATCTCCACACCTAATTTTTGAAAATCTTTTAGAGCATTATCAGTCGGTTTTAGATTTGTAATCATCATATCAAGTTGCTGGAAATTACAAACTTTGTAGGCTTCCTGCACATCTATTTTTTCTTCGATAATACAGCAAATCGTTTTTTTTGCTGCTTGCATCATTTGTTGCTTAATTAATGACTCTTCATAATGCCTGATACTTAAGCCTTTATCTATATGTACGCCATTGACACCCATAAAATAATAATCGGCGTTGATATGTGCCAATTGACTCGAAACTTCACTTCCAAGTGTAATTTGGTAACGTTTATAGTAGCTTCCACCGAGTAGAATTACTTCAATTTTTGGGTGTTCATTAAGTGCCATTGCCAAAGGAGGGCTATTGGTTATAATAGTAGCCTCCAATGTTTTAGGTAGTTGTTCTGCCATAAAAAAATTAGTCGTACCGCCGTCCATGATGATAGTTTGGCGATTTTCAAATAGTTTTTGAGCTTTTTTCGATACAGTTGCCAATTCTTCGCTACTGTTTGCTCCATATTTTTTAGTACCTAAAATCGACAAATAAGAGTTGGCTACAGCTCCACCATGAACTTTTTTCAGGAAGCCTTTATCTTCTAATTCGATAATATCACGGCGAATACTATCATAAGAAACATCTAAAAATGTACCCAATTCGACAAAGTTTATCTTTTTGTCGGTATTGAGTTTTTCTAATATTAAGCGTTGGCGTTCTTCTTTTAGCATGGTATTGCAAGATTTTATATAAGTATTGCAAAATAATGCAAATATTTTTTGATAACATCAAAAAAATTGCACATATTTGCATTGTTTTTTTAGAGAATAACCTATGATGAATAATAAATGCCTCTGATAGGTTGTTGGTTCGACTAACGACCTTCAAGAGATTTACTTACTTTCTTTTTTGTTTTGTACAACACTTAACCCTAAAATATATTGTCGTAGTTTTGTTTCGTAGAATTTAAGCCGAAGCATTTTGTTTCAATCTTAATTAAGAAAATGGTCAGTCGACAAACTGACCATTTTTGTTTATTTGACTATCAAAATTCCTACATAAGTAGCTAATAGGCAAATAATTACGTTCAAAAATATATTTACAAAAGCCTCAGTTGTTCGTCCTAAAATCATCAGTTGAAGCGTATCATTACTAAATGTCGAAAAGGTACTGAAACCACCGCAAAAGCCAATCGCAATTAAAGCCCGCCAAGATTCATCTATTTTATAATTACTTCCTACAAAAGACCCTAAAATAAAACTTGCAGCTATATTAATAACAAGCGTGCCGATGGGAAGAGTACTCGAAAAATTAGATTCAACAAATTTTCCTAAAAAATATCGCACTAAGCTACCCGTTCCGCCACCGATAAAAATATATAATAAGTTTTTCATGCTATATAATTTTGTTAGACAAATAGAAGTATAGACTAATGCTTTGATTATCAGTCATTTAAAAAGCAAATTTTAATAAAACTTATCTGGTATTTTATATTCTATATTCTACATTATTTTAAAATTACTATCTTCGTTTCAAAACTAAGAAAATCTTTTTATTTATGAATCAAAAAAACCAAATCGAAGATTCAAATAAACTCTTAAAGTTGCTTGGTGTTGGCTTCGGTATTGCCGTAACCATTGGTGGAACGATAGGTACAGGGATTCTCCGTAAGCCAGGCCCTATTGCTGCCAATTTAGGCAATCCTTCTCTTATTATGTTGGTTTGGGTTTTAGTAAGTATTTATGCTTTTTTTGGCGTACTTTGTACCATTGAATTAGGCGTTTCTGTGCCACGTGCAGGAGCGTGGTACGTTTATGCACGTAGAGCATTTGGTGATTATATAGGTTTTGTTACAGGGGTTACGAGTTGGTTTGGTACAGTTGCCGCCTTGGGTTTTGGTGCATATACTATGTGCGAGTATATTGCTCTTTTGTTGCCCAACACAGAGTCATTTATTCGATATATGGCAATCGGCATCTTATTTTTATTAATGGGTTTTCATTGGTTAGGGACAAAATCAGCTGGAAAATCGCAAGAAATAATGTCGTTTCTGAAAGCGGTTGGTTTATTTGCTTTTGTATTTATATGCTTTATTTATGGTGGAGATGTAAAAACACAAGATTTGGTGGCTACGACTCAAAAAGCTGCACAACCTGCACTATTGACAGGAATTATTATCGCTTTGCAACAAGTTTTTTATACATTTGATGGTTGGCATACTGCCTCGTATTTTACAGAAGAAAGCACTGATCCTGCTAAAAATTTGCCAAAATCTATGATTAGTGGGGTTTTGGTAGTTATTGCTATTTATCTGTTGGTCAACTTAGCGATTCTCTATATAATGCCAATAGATGCATTAGTTAATTCAAAATTGGCGGCAGCAGATGCCATTAAGTTAATTTTTGGAGAAAAATCAGGTAAAATCGTAACATTTTTCTTGATGATTTCAATTCTCGGAATGTTAAATGCTCAAATTATGTTTGCTCCACGAGTTATTTATTCAATGAGCAAAGATGGGCTTTTTTTTAAAGCTGCTCAAAGAGTAAATAGCGGTGGCACGCCCGCAGTAGCAATGCCCTTAACCGCTATTTGTTCAATGTTGCTAATTATTAGTGGAAAAGACACTTGCGAACGCTTATCTGACATTGCCACTTTCTTTTTTGTAATGGGCTATATGGCAGGTTTTGCCTCAGTAATTATGCTCCGAAAAAAAGAACCAAATTTGCCCCGACCTTATAAAGTAATAGGCTATCCGTTTGTGCCATATATCCTTATCGTTGTATCAGCCTTATTTCTTTTTGGAGCAGTCTATAAAGATTTCAATAGTGGCATTTATGCACTTGGTTTTTTAGTTTTGAGCTATCCACTATTTTGGCTGACGAAGAAAATTAATGAGTAATTGAAAATATACCCTAACCTATAATGTTATATAAATATGCACTTTTATCTGTTGGCGAATTGCTGGCAGATTTTATCGGAATCGAAATAGCAGAAGATATTTCAACAACCGAACGATTTCAACGTTTTCAAGGTGGAAGTCCATCAAATTTGGCAGCCAATATGGCTCGTTTGGGAAATGCCACAGCCATTGTTTCGTGCGTAGGTGATGATAATTTGGGCAAATATTTAATCGAAAAAGTGCGAGAAACAGGGGTGGATGTTAGCTATATAGCGGTTGATAAACAAGAACCTACGAGCATTGTAGTAGTGGCTCGTTCGAGAGCAACGCCCGATTTTATTGCTTACCGAACCGCCGATCGCATGATTCACCCAAAACATATTTCGGATGAATTATTAAGTCAAAGTGCTATTTTTCATACAACTTGCTTTGCTCTGAGTCAGAACCCTGCTCAAAAAACAATTGTCGATGCAGCCGAGCGAGCCGCAAAATTAGGCTGTCAGTTAAGTATAGATTTGAATTATGCTCCAACCATTTGGGCTGACCGTGAAGAAGCATGGCAAACAATTGAGGCGTATATAAAACACGGTGCTTTAGCCAAGATAAGCGAAGATGATGCCGAAAGACTTTATGACAGAAACGTTGAGCCAGAAGAGGCAATTGCAGACCTGCACCGCATGGGAGCATCTGTTGTTTGTTATACTTTGGGTGGAAGAGGTAGCATTGTTTCTTATGAAAATGGCACAAAAAGTTTTGAAATGGCTGCTCGAAAAATCGAAGTTATAGATGCCACAGGAGCAGGAGATTCTTACTGGTCGGGCTTTTTAACGGCATTTTTGGAAGGAAAAGACTTCGAAACCTGTGCAAAAGCGGGCGTAAATATTGCAGTTTTAAAACTTACAACGCTCGGCCCATTGCCAGCCAAAGTAAGTAGAACTATATTATATAACACCCCCAACCCCTAAAGGGGAGTTATGAAAAAATATTCTCCCATAAGGAGTATAGTAAATATAATTTATTTTTTACCCCCCCTTAGGGATCGGGGGTTACCAAAGAAAAAAATGAAAAACTTTATCTCTTTGCACGACGTTGAAAATGTGCAAGAATTAGTACAAGAAGGCTTGAAACAAAAGCAAAATCCTTTTGCTGACCAAAAATTGGGTAAAAATAAAACCATTGGATTACTATTTTTCAATCCAAGTCTTCGAACACGGCTAAGTACACAAAAAGCCGCCCAAAATTTGGGAATGAACGTCATGATTATGAACGTCGGGCAAGACAGTTGGCAGTTAGAAATGGACGACGACGTAATAATGAATGGTGATAAAGCCGAACACGTAAAAGAAGCCGCTGCCGTAATTGGAAGTTATTGTGATATTGTTGCGGTGCGAGCCTTTGCTGGTTTGCAAGATAGAGATGCCGATTACCGAGAAATCGTCATAGAAAAGTTTCGTCAATATGCAGGTGTTCCTATTGTCAATCTTGAATCTGCTACTCGCCATCCTTGTCAGTCTTTGGCAGATTTAATAACCATTGAAGAATTCAAGAAAACAGCTCGTCCGAAAATAGTGCTTACTTGGCTTCCGCATTTCAAGCCTTTACCACAAGCAGTAGCCAATTCGTTTGCCGAATGGGTCAATATGACCGATTATGAATTTGTTATCACGCACCCCGAAGGCTATGATCTATCTTCACAATTTGCAGGAAATACTAAAGTTATCTATAACCAAGATGAAGCCCTCAAAGGAGCTGATTTTGTTTATGGCAAAAACTGGTCTTCCTATACGCAATACGGTCAAGTGCTTACACAAGACCCATCTTGGATGATTACCAAACAAAAAATGGACTTGACCAATAATGGGCTATTTATGCACTGTCTTCCTGTGCGTAGAAATCTAAAAGTTACAGATGAAGTGCTTGATAATCAATCAGTTGTGGTTCAACAAGCTGCTAATCGTGAATGGTCAGCACAAGCAGTACTGAAGGCTATTTTGTCAGGATTATAAGATTAAAGCACGCCAGATTATTACTATTTGGCAGTGTTTTTCTTGAAAAATAACAGTATGCTTGCATACTAATTTGATTCTTTTTACTTCATATAACAACCTAAAAAACCAAGCCAATAATGGGAGCAACAACAATAGAAGGAATCAATTTTAACTTAACCGAAGAGCATTTAGCTGTGAAAGAAGCTGCTCGTGATTTTGCCCAAAACGAATTACTTCCTACGGCAATTGAGCGAGATACCCATTCAAAATTCCCCTACGAACAAGTCAAGAAAATGGGCGAATTGGGTTTTATGGGTATGATGGTTTCACCCGAATATGGAGGTGGTGGCATGGATACGATTTCGTATGTGTTGGCAATAGAAGAAATCTCGAAAGTTGATGCGTCGGCATCGGTCGTCATGTCGGTCAATAACTCGTTGGTTTGTTGGGGTTTAGAAGCGTATGGCACGGAAGAACAAAAACAAAAATATTTAACTCGCTTAGCATCGGGCGAAATCATCGGGGCTTTCTGCTTGTCAGAACCTGAAGCTGGCTCTGATGCAACTTCTCAAAAAACTACTGCCGAAGATAAAGGCGACTATTATTTGCTCAATGGTACAAAAAACTGGATTACCAATGGCGGAACAGCTTCAGTGTGTTTAGTAATGGCACAAACCCATTCTGAACTAAAACACAAGGGCATTAATTGCTTAATTGTGGAGAAGGAAATGGAGGGTTTTGTGGTTGGTAAAAAAGAAGATAAAATGGGTATTCGTTCGTCAGATACACATTCTTTGATGTTTTCGGATGTAAAAGTGCCAAAAGAAAATCGAATAGGTGCAGATGGTTTTGGGTTTAAGTTTGCTATGAGTACGCTCAATGGTGGCAGAATTGGCATTGCCGCACAAGCCTTGGGCATTGCTGCTGGTTCGTATGAATTGGCATTGAAATATTCGAAAGAAAGAAAAGCATTTGGTAAATCTATTAGCGAACACCAAGCGATACAATTCAAATTGGCTGAAATGGCAACTAAAATTGAAGCGGCTCGTTTGTTAGTTTATAAAGCCGCTCGCCAAAAAGACGAAGGTAAAGATTATGTAGAATCGGCAGCAATGGCAAAATTATTTGCATCAGACGTAGCCATGTGGGCAACCACCGAAGCCGTGCAGATTCATGGAGGATATGGTTATGTAAAAGAATATCATGTGGAGCGATTGATGCGTGATGCAAAAATTACACAAATTTATGAAGGGACATCTGAGATTCAGAAACTTGTGATTGCACGTGAGATTTTGAGATAAGATTTTACTATCTTTGTATAGTATTTTTAAAAACTATGAAAATCTATACTTATGCGTAATTTAGTAACTTTAGTTACGCACACTGATTTAGTAGAGTATTATCAGCTTTAATAACTTGGAGTTTTTTCCAAGCGGCTTTTAAGGCATTCATTGATAATA
>NZ_JAYWCU010000190.1:0-16296 GCF_043780375.1 Emticicia sp.
TTATTTCACACCCTTCAAAACTCTCGGAATTGGGATAATTTCGGTCTGGCGACCATCAATATATCGAAAACCTTTTTCGTCAAAAAAGCCATCTTCTTCGAGCATAATCCTTATCGTTTTTTTCCATTCGGTAAGTTCAACTGAAGTATTCAACTCGATAGAATAAGCAGTATTCAGATTTAATGGATAATCGCCACTTCCGATCGTCTTTCCTTGATTATCCCACATACCAATTGTTGGCCCAGCGGCGTGTCCGTGATTACCAATTGGGTGTGTATAAATCACAGCTTTTAAGCCTTCTTTTTTCGATTGTTCAAGAGCTTTTGCTAAAATTTCATTTCCCGACATTCCTGCTTTAAAGTTATCAGTCAGGCAATTTTGCACTTGATTTCCTTGTTTGAAAGCATTTTTCAGAAAATCTGGCACTTCACTTTCGCCCGCACGAAGTATATAAGCGTGTTGCTGTTGATCTGAGTTGAGACGTAAATAAGTAATTCCAAAATCACAATGTAGTAAATCACCCGCCATGATTATTTGCTTTTGTGGTCGTTTGGTAAAAGTTCGCAAATGATCAAAGTTTTCTGGGTCGTATCGTTGCACATCAACCGTTGGATGAAACCAAGTTTCCAGACCCAAATCGGTAACTCGCTGACGCATCCACCAAACTACATCATCGGTAGTTGTAACTCCTGGTTGAATGACTCTATCAGAAAATGCTTCTTGAATGATTTCGTGTGAAATTCGACAGATTTGTTGATAAATCACCATTTCACGGTCAGTGCGAGTTTCGAGCCAATTTACAGCTAAATTTGAAGCAGAAACTACACGATTTTGAAATTCAACAGGTAATTTATCCATAAATTCTTTCTGCTCGGTATAAGTCAAACCATCAGCATGAGCATAATATTTCGAAAAATTCAAACCAATTTTCTTTGGTTTTTTGTCTTTAATAGTTTTCATCAAAGCATCCCATTGGTCGGGATTGGTGTTCAAATCCCATTCACCTTTGAGCAAATTTCCAACGTCATAGCGGGCAATAGCATAACGCTCAACACCTTCTTTTTCTCCTTTATCGAAGAAAACCATAATCGTTCGACGGCGAGCTGAAAGCCAAACCGCTGGTAGCATAGTTTTCATTACAGGGTCTTCGTTATATTCTCTCGAAATGATTACCCACATATCAATACCTTCTTTTCGCATCAATTGTGGCAAAACATTCGTCATTTTATCTTCCAAAAGCTCATCGACGACCTCTGCACGCTCACGTTCGGACAGAATTCGAGGAATGTTGTGTTGAGAAAAGACGGTGAACGTGTAAAATAAAAAAGTGAAAAGTAAAAAAGTTTTTTTCATGATGAAGGAAGTAAGGAATGATTTAAAAAACATTGCAACGACATATACAATTCAAAAATATTAGCTTTAAAATTGGCCAAAGATAAACGTCACAGTTCAAAAAGTTGCTTTTTTAGCAAAATAAGTTAAGATAAGAAAAGTTTGAGAGGTTGAAATTCAGACTTTGCCAAGCGAGTGTTGGGGTTTTGGTAAACGAGATTGAAAAAGTTGCTTTGATTAGGCGAGGCTTGGGTAAATTGATTTTATAAAATCTTTGATAAACACAGCGTTTTTAGCAGTTTTTACGTCTTTTTAAAGTATAAGTCAAATCAAAGGAAATACAACTATAAAATTTATGGATTGAACATCACACTTCACCTTTTCATCTCGTAAATTGCCCAATAGGTTGTTTTAGTTTCAATCATTCCTTAGAATTCTTATATTTGTCAAAAATACATTTATTCAATCCTTCCTTAGTAATGAACAAAAAAATTACGCTATTTTCCATAGCAATTGGTTTATGGGTATGCTCGTGTGTAGAGCCCTTCAACCTAAATATTGAAAGTAATATAAGAATTCTAACCGTAGATGCCACATTAACTGATACTTCTGACGAGCAAAGCATCACCCTTACAGAATCTGTCAACTCTAATGGCTCTGCTTATTCTTTTCCTCTACTTAAAGCAACCGTTGAGGTATTGGTAAATGGAACTGAAAAGGTAGCTTTGACTGAAAAAGGTACTGGAGTTTATGTTTTACCAAAAACTTTTAAATTGAAAGCAGGTAGCAGCTATAAACTTTTTTTCTCAAAAGCTGATGGTACAAAATATGAATCAGGAGAGGATAAATTAACAACCGTTCCTGAAATTATTGGAGTTCACGATGAATTTAAGATAAATGGCGTAGAAAGAGGCAATTATTTTGACCCTGCAAACTATGTTTATCTCGATACACAAGACTCTGCCAATGATAAAAACAATTATCTTTGGTCATGGCGACTATGGGAAAGACAATCGGTTTGTGCAACTTGCTATAATGGACGATATTTTCTTACGCCTGTTCCTGCAAGATGTAGAGAAGAAAGAGCTTTTATTGGCGAAACATTTGATTATTTCTGCCCTGGCGATTGTTGGGAAATTCTTTATAACAAAGACCTAAATGTGTTTAGCGATATTTATTCCAATGGAAATCCAATAACAAATAGATTAATTGCTAAAATTCCTTATTATTCAATTAAAGGGGCTTTAATTGAAATTAAACAACAATCTATTTCACCCGATGCCTACCGCTATTTCAAACTTCTTGCCGACCAAGTGCAAAACAACGGAAGTTTAGTTGATACCCCTCCAGCTGCAATTATTGGCAATGTAAAAAATAAAAATAATCCAGAAGAAGCCGTAGCTGGTTTTTTTATGGTTACAAGTGTTCGCAATATTAGGTATTGGATAGATAGAAAAGGAGGCATCGGACAAAATTTAGTACCTGTAGGTGTACTTGATCACCCACTTAACCCCGAACCAATGGGAAATGATATAACTCGTCCACCTTTTGCTCAATGTATTTTAAGTCAATCTCGTACACCAAGCAAGCCTCAAGGTTGGGTAAATTAACCAAAATAGTTACGAACTGTTCGTCGCAGCGACAATGATTTGCAGCCAATCTATTTAAGTGATTATGTCCAATGCTTCAATTCTTTTGAAAATTCCAAAAAATGAAAAAAATATATTTATTATTACTTATTCTTGTAAATCTAACAACATTTGCTCAAGTAAATTACCATTTTAGTGGTTATATAAGAGATACCGTAGATGGCAAACCATTGGTAAAAGCTTCTCTCAATATTGATTTCGGTAAATTTGGTGGAATAACCGATGATAAAGGCTTTTTCGATTTATCATTACCATCAGGTGAACATGCTATTACGATTAAATATGTTGGTTATCGTCCATCAAGAGATGTAATTTATTTAAGAAAAGACATCAATCGAAGCTATAATATTCGTCCACTCGAAAACGAATTGGAAGAGGTAATTGTGTCAAGTAAAGGTGTAGAATCAAATATTCAACGTCCACTTTTGGGAGTTAATCAATTGAGTATCAAAACCTTGAGAAAACTTCCTGCTGCTATTGGCGAAGTTGATATTTTGCGTGGTTTACAAATGCTTCCCGGTGTTACGAGTGTAGGCGAGGCATCAAATGGAGTAAATATTCGTGGCGGAACAACCGATCAAAACCTTTTATTGCTTGACGATATTCCAATTTTTAATCCTACACACATGTTTGGCTTATTTACCGCTTTTCCGTCAGAAGCAGCCTCAAGTGTAGAGGTTTATAAAGGAAATACCCCTGCTCGTTTCGGTGGAAGAGCAGCGTCGGTTTTGGACGTATCGCTTCAACAACCTTCGCTCGATAAATTCAAAATGAGTGGTGGAATTAGTTTTGTATCAAACCGTCTAACGCTTGATGTTCCTATTATAAAAGACAAATTAGGAATTATGATTTCGGGAAGAGCTTCTTATAATGACTTTTTGTTGCCTGTCATTTCTGATAAGTTGAACGATATCAAAGCAAATTTTGCTGACTTAGTAACAAAAGTTTTTTGGAGAGTCAATACTAAAAGTACAATTACCGCTTCGGGGTATTATAGCAAAGATTTTTTCCAAACCAAGTTATTGGGTGCAATTGGAGCAATTAATGCCACTTCTACTCAATATGATTATCGAAGTAAAAGTTTTTCAGCAAGATGGTTTTATGGTATTAATAGCAGAACAAACTTACAAACTACCATCGTTTCGGCCGATTATGTTCCAAAAACCTTGTTGCCAGAGCTAAACTCCGACAATAAAGTTGTATTACTTTCTGGCGTTCAGTACAAACAAGTAAAAAGTAACTTAAACTATTCGACCAATAAACATCGAGTCGAAATGGGTATTAGTGCCACTCGCTACGACATCGATCCGGGTCAGTTACTTCCAGGAACAAGTAGAAGTGTTTTATCAATTACAACTCCTAAAGAACATGCCCTCGAAACAGCCATCCATGCCGAAGATGAAATTACGGTTTCGCCAAAAGTAACGGTTTCAATAGGTGCAAGATACTCACAGTTTTTTACTTTAGGGCCGGGAAATGTGCAAGTTTATGCACCCAATGAACCACGAGATGCTTTTTCGGCACGAGATACCATTGCGTATGGAAAAGGCAATATAATGAATTCTTATGGAGGCGTAGAGCCAAGAATTGGCATGAAATATTCGTTGAATGACCGAACTTCCGTAAAATTTGGTTATAATTTAATGCGTCAGTATATGCAAGTCGTAACCAATACCACTACTCCACTTCCAACTTCACGTTGGAAATCTTCAGATTTGAATATAAAACCACAAGTAAGCACTTTATTATCAGGAGGATTATTCCATAATCTTCCCGGCAATATTTATGAATTTTCGTTGGAAGCCTATTATCGTCTTACCAACAATATTATTGACTACAAACCTGGTGCAGATTTTTTGTTAGATGGCTATCCTGAAACTCAGCTTTTACAAGGAAAAAACCGCTCTTATGGCTTAGAAGTAATGTTTTCTAAGAAAAAAGGTGAAGCCACTGGTTGGATAAATTATACCTACTCTCGGTCACAAAATCAGGTTTCAGAAGGAACTGGATTTGGCGAACAAATAAATTTTGGAAAATGGTATTCTGCCAATTATGACCGTCCTCACTCATTTAATGCTTCAATAATTATCAATCAAGGCACTCACCACGATTTTTCGTTTAATTTTTCGTATAGCACTGGCCGTCCTTACACTTTACCCGAAGGGTTTATTATTTATCAAGGGCGTAGCTATCCTTATTATGGCGAGCGTAATAATGCTCGTTTGCCCGATTATCACCGTTTAGATTTTGCTTGGAATATTTATCAACCTGGCATGAAAGATAAACGTTTTAAAAGCCATTTTACTTTTACGATTTTCAATCTATATGGCAAGAAAAATGCTTATTCGGTTTTCGTACGTAGTTCTGGAACAGCCATTTCTTCATATAAATTAGTTGTTTTTGGAGCTCCAATCGTTTCGTTATCTTATAACTTTAAGTTTTAGAGTTTATAAACAATCAAACAGAGCCTTCTTTTTGCGGAAAGAAGGCTCTCTGTTTGATTGAACGCTTAAAACTCCAAATAAGGCTCAATTTTAACTATCGTAGCCTCGTCTAAAACCTTAATTTGTTTCAAATCTTCGGCAGATTTAAACGCTCCGTGTTGTTCTCGGTAAGCAATAATTGCTTTTGCTTGAAAAAATCTTAAATAAGGGTGCTTAAAATCAGACATAGCTAAAGTGTTAATTTTAAGTTTTTTAACATCCATCTTTACAAAACCATACTTTAATAATTCATCAAACGTTTCGGGTGGAAGTCCGAAAGTTTCTTTTACTTGTTCAGCATTTACAAAGCCCCCTAACAAATCTCTGAATTTGATAATTCGTTTGGCATAGCCTGAACCAATCCCTGGAATATTCTTCAAAACGGTTGTATCACAGTTATTAAAATCAAATTTGACGGGTTGTTTGTAAGCAGGCTTTGCAACTACCGTCGGAGCTTGCAAATTGGTCGGTTGTTCGTTGCTTGCTATCAATTCTGCCTGTGGCGTATGACTCGATTCATTTTCGGCAGATGGCAACGAAATATAAGGTTCTAAACGCTCATAAGTTTCGGGCAGAACGCCATAGATTTTAGCCAAGTCTTCTTTTTTACGAAATTTTCCACCTTTACTCCGGTACTTTTCAATTCGTTCGGCAATAAATTTTGGAAGTCCTAATTCTTCAAATTGGCTGACAGAAGCAATATTGGGATCAAAATTGAAGTTTTTATAGGTTTTTTTCTTAGAATCGTAGTTATCATATTTTTGCCCATAATTCGGTTGATTGGCATAATATGGTTTTTGATTATCAAGCAAAACAGTCAAGCTATCTAACATTTTTGGCGAAGAAATGACCAGATTTTGTTGTTTTTGACTAAAAAACATATCCGCACCAAACATCAGTAAAATTACTAAGAGTATGATTCCGAAAGTAACAACAACACCTTTTGCCTCAGCAGGCGACATACTTAAAAGGTTACGAAAGAAATTGGTAAGTTTTTTCATTATTGAACAGCAGAAATTGATTGTTGTCAAAATTTAAGTGAAAGTCAAATTATTTGCAAGGATTTTGTTAATTTTGTGAAAAAATACTTTAAATAATTACTTCTTTACTATAACTAACAATTAAAATAGGAATGATTACTCGAATCATAAAATAATCCAAAAAAGGAACTTCATCAGTTTCTTAAAGATGTTAGTCGAAAAAAAGGACGTAGATTAGATAACTTTAATGTAAATGCGGCTGTTCATTTAGCTGCCAAAAACATTGAAGTTTACAATATTCTATTCTTTGAAAACTATATGCTTTCCAAGAATTTGAAAATGAACTTAAATCAGTTCTTAATGAGTTGAAAATTATCGAAAGTTAAGTATATTTTGAAATTTAATTTATAAATGAGCCAACCAGCAAACCCAACATTTTCCCTCCAAGACATTATTAGCCACGCAAAAGAATATGGCTTCGTGTTTCCTTCTTCCGAAATTTATGACGGACTTCAAGCCGTTTATGACTATGGTCAGAATGGCGTTGAATTGAAAAATAACCTCAAAGCTGCATGGTGGAAAGCTATGACCCAACTCAATGACAATATTGTGGGTATAGATGCCGCCATCTTCATGCACCCGCTCACGTGGAAAGCATCAGGACATATAGACGGTTTTAACGACCCTATGATTGATAACAAAGATAGCAAAAAACGCTACCGTGCCGACCAATTATTAGAGGGTAAAGCCGAACAGTATTCTGCTGAAGGTCAGGAAGAAAAGGCAAAAACATTACTTGCCGAGATGGGCAGGTTATTAAGTGCGGAAGACCTCGTGGCAGTACGTGAATTAATCATTGCTGAAAATATCGTTTGCCCGATATCAAAAACCTTGAATTGGACTGAAGTTCGCCAATTTAATCTCATGTTTTCGACTCAAATTGGTTCGGTTGCCGAAGATTCGAGTATGATTTATCTGCGTCCAGAAACTGCACAAGGTATTTTTGTAAATTTTTTGAATGTGCAGAAAAGCGGACGCATGAAAGTTCCGTTTGGCATTGCTCAAATAGGAAAAGCATTCAGAAATGAGATTGTTGCCAAGCAATTTGTATTTCGTATGCGTGAGTTTGAACAAATGGAAATGCAGTTTTTTGTGCGTCCTGGTACTGAAATGTTGTGGTATAATTCGTGGAAAGAAGCTCGTTTGAAATTTCATAAAGCGATTGGCTTACCTGCTGAAAAACTAAAATTTCACGACCACGAAAAATTGGCTCACTATGCCAATGCCGCTGTAGATATCGAGTTTGAATTTCCATTTGGTTTCCGTGAAATTGAAGGAATTCATTCAAGAACTGACTTCGATTTGAAGGCTCATCAAGAATTATCAAGAAAAAAACAACAATATTTTGATGCCGATTTAGACGAAAATGGCAAGCCCTATGGAAATTATATTCCATACGTAGTTGAAACTTCTGTGGGTGCTGACCGTTTATTTTTGGCGACTTTCTGTAATGCTTTTACAAAAGAAACGATTCCGAGTAATGAAGAAGGTAAAGATGACAAAGAAAGAGTTTATTTAAAACTTCACCCTGCACTTGCTCCTATCAAAGTGGCAGTTTTGCCTTTGGTAAAAAAAGATGGTTTGGCAGAAAAAGGCGAAGCTATTGCTCAATTGCTAAAATCTTCGTTCCGCACAGTTTATGACGATGGTGGTGCCATTGGCAAACGTTATACTCGCCAAGATTTAATCGGAACACCCTATTGTATTGCTGTCGATTACCAAACAATGGAAGACGATACAGTAACGATTCGCCACCGTGATTCGATGGAGCAAGAACGTGTTTCTATTAGCGAATTGAAAGAAAAAATTGGGTATCAAGTTTCAATGGAAAGAATTTTGGAGGTGATTTAATCATTCATAACCCTCCCCGAAAATGGGAGGGTTATTTATTTCCATTAATTCATATTATCAGTTTTAGTAGCGTCATAAACCGACTTGATTGCTGCCATTTCTTTGACCAAAAAAGTTTGTATTTGCTCATTAAAATCTTTTTTATCATCAGCAGAAAGGCTTTCATATAAGTCTTTCAGTTCTTGATTAATTGCCAGTTTCTCTGCTTCTGTTGATGCATTCATACCTCTTACATGATATGATTTCAAATTAAAATTCTTCATAAACTCAATCTCAAAGGTCTTTTTTTGTTTTCTAACACAAAATTAAATATTGCAAAGGCATTTACCTTCAAAAAACAAATTTACTTTTTCATAACTTCGGAGTTGCAGGCTTAAAAGGTGCTTCAAAGGTATTAACTCCTCTTGTTTTAATTTTTCGGCGATAAACTTTGTCATTTGAAGAAACATAGAGAATATCAAAATTTGCTCCGCCAAAGCATAAATTTGATGATTGCCCATTGCCTGTGGTTGGCACCGGAATAATTGCATTTACTTTTCCTGTTTGGTCCATCACTTGAATACCCGAGCGAGAAGTGACATAAATTCTTCCTTCACGGTCGCATTTGATTCCATCCGACCAAGCATTTTCGGCGGTATCGGGTACGTGCAAGTAGCCATAACGTTGCTTGTTTATGAGTGTTCCGTCAGATTTTATTTGATAAACCCAAACCCAATGAGAAGCAGATTCGGTGACATATAATTGTGTTTGGTCAGGCGAAAAAGCAAGTCCGTTTGCAAATTTTATTCCTGTATCAACCACAACTTTTTCACCAGTCGGTCGGACTAAAAATAATTTACTTGGTTTTTCACTTCCATCTGGTTGTGTGAGATAAATATTGCCATTAAAAGCTACTACAATATCATTTCCTCCCAAACTATCTGCTACGACTTTCGGTTTTAAGGCTGAATCATACGAAATAATTTGTTTGACGGGATAACCACCCCACGAACTTGTAATTGTTACCATTGTTCCATCTTTTGCAAAAGCTGTGCCGCTTGCTCTTTTTGTATCAATTGGCAATAATTCAACCTTTCCATCAAGTCCAACTTTATAAGTTTTGGCATTGGGAATATCTTGATAAAATACTTCACCTTTTGCATTGGCGGCTGTTCCTTCGGTAAAACCATAGCCTTGACCGACTAACTCCCAGCCTTCATTAGGCAATAAAATATCACTTAAAAACTGGTTTTTAGTTTTTCCAGCAGCTACAGTTTTAGGGTAGTCTTTCCAAAGCCAACGCATAGCTTCCGGAAAAATAGAAGTTCCATGTTTACTATTATGTCCCCCTTCGCCCCAAATATGATTTACTTCAAACCCCGAAAAAGTTAAGGCACGCTCAATACTTTCATTTGCCTTCCACCAATCTCCTGCATAACTATTATTGTCATTTGACCCATCTTGCAAGAAAACCCTTATAGCTTTTGGCTCATATTTACGAATAAGAGTTGTGTAGCGGTCGCCACCACGCAGGCCAACGTAAGTACCGATAGCACTAAAAACTCGTGAAAATTCATTTGGACGCTCCCAAGCCGCAGTAAAAGCACAAACTGCTCCACTACTTGAGCCGCCAATGGCTCGGTCATTGCCACTTTTTGAAAGTTTTATTGCTCTTCCATCGCTTGTTTTTTGTTTTTCGACTTCGGGTAAAAGCTCTTCCAAAAGAAAGCGTGCATAGTTGTCTCCGAGTCCGTCATATTCAAAACTTCGGTTGAAACGGTCGAGGGCAAGCTCACCATTTTCGGCTCTAACTTTTCCGTGCATTACAAAAATGCCTATCGTAATGGGCATTTGTTTACGATGAATAAGATTGTCAAAAACAGTTGGAGCTTTCCACTGAATTCCATCTTGGTTTACATAAACACAAGCAGGTTTGTCGGGACGATATTGTGCTGGTACGTACACCCAATATTCTCGCCAAGTACCAGGAAATATCTTAGAGTTTTCAAAAGTAAATTTTAAAATTTCACCTTTTGGAACATTTTTTTGTTCAATCGAAGCAGAATCTTCGGGGTAATTTTCGGTAACGTTTTGTGCAAAAATAGTCGTTTTTACAAGGAAGATTATTGCAAACAATATTTTTTTCATTGGATAGAGGTTGGTTTAAGTGTCGAATTTACAATAAATAAGCTATCACACAAAAACTTTGGCTTAATTCTTGAAATGTGAATTGTCAGACCATAATCTAACACTCAAAAACATCAAAAGAAATGAAAATTTACGAATACACGGCTGAAGCAAAAGATTTCAAAATCCGTGATTTTATGGCTGCCGAAAACAAAAAACAAGCTACCGAAAAAATTAAAAAAACAATCGCAAAGTTAGGCTACCAACAGCCCAAAACTTTGAATTTATATTCGACAAAATATTGAGTTAATAAGAATATCGAATTGAACTTTTTTTCATTAAAAAAGCATAAATACTTATCTATCAATTATTTATTTACAAACACTCTCATTTTGACTAAAGAAATAAATTGAGGTTTAGCCTCAATTTATTTCTTATTATATGATAAAGGGGTTATTCCAAAAACCCTACGGATTTATTACTACTTTTTGTACACAACGTTTTCCGTCTTCCCCAAACACTACCACAAAATGTGTTCCTTTATTGAGATAAACATCTGGGCGAATTTGTATAATTCCAAGCTTATCTTTTTTCCAATTGAATGAGTATTCTTGTCCAGATAAATCGTAAAGTTTTAGCTCTTTTTCTTTTATATTTCTGATGTAAAGATTTATTTCATCGCCAGTTGTCCACGGGTTCGGAAACACCGAACAAATGGGTCTTGTATCAGTAAAATTAACTTCAATCGGGTCGAGGTATTTCTTGGTTCCATCTTTATCAATATAAACTAAACGGTAGCAATTTTTACCACTAAGTGGCTTACTATCAATTGTTTCGTAACTACTTTTCATGCCATTTGCTTTGATTTCTCCGAGCGAAATCCATTTATTACAGTCGGTACTACGCTCTAAAACAAACTTTTCAGCTTTAACTTCAAATTTGGTTTGCCAGTTCAATTTTACTGTTTTTTCAGGCGTTTCTTTTCCTGAAAATACAATTTCTGTAAAATCATTAGCTGTTGCTCCATTTTCCGAAAATTCATTGACATTAAATTGTAAGAAGAAGAAATCTTTAGCGATTTGATTGCCGATTACATTTTTATAAATAACTAAGCTATTGCCTTCAACAAAATTATCATTGTTTTCAAAACCACAATCTTCTCGAACGCCATCATAATGCACAATATTGAAGTTATTGATGGTTAGATTTGGCAAATTTGTAGCGGTTTTGTATTCATTTAATTCAGTATTTTGATAGTAAATTCGGAGTGAAACTGGTTTCTCGAAATTTTGTAATAATGAACTTTGAAGATCAATGTAACGAGCCATAAACTTATTGTCATTTTTAGTAGCTGGCATGACGGCACTACCTCGTCCATAATGTCGAATCGAAATAGAAACCTTTCCTAAATCTAAACTATTTGGGTTGATGGAAGCATATAAATGACCTGCGTTATTGTACAAATCGAACCATTTATTACCTTTCACGCTATCGGCTGCATATACTAAACAATTATTAAAATTATTCTCGAAAGTAGCAATACATGGTGCAACGCTTACATTCAATGGAACTCTTTCGCTTTCGCAAGTCGCAATATTCTTGACACTCACAAAATACGTCGTTACGCCATCTACTTTTGTGTCAGGAATTGGGGGTTTTATATAAGCATCTTTTGTAGTTTGTGAGGCATACCAAAGTAATTGATTTTCTTTTTCGGTTGAAGCATATAAAGTGCTACTTGGAGCATTTCGACAATACGAAATATCATTCGCAACTGGTTTTACAGGAATCGGTGAAATGGTCAAATTAAAGGTTTTACGTTCACTTTCGCAACCAAATTGCGTAATTTGACTTACATAAAATGTAGTTTTACCAATTTTGCTTAAATCAACTTTGGGAGTAGTTTTATCTCCTGTTGTGTCGGTTTTAGACTCATACCAAAGCAAAGTATTCGTTGCGGTTATTGACTTCTCTAAATTGAAAATTACATTTTGACAAATAGCTTGATTTGTAACTTGGGGAGGAGTTGGAAATGGTTTTATTTCTATTTTTAAATCATCGGTATTTCGCACACAAGTTGTGTTTTCATCGACAAAAAATGTAATTCTACCTCTGTAAGTACCTATTTCATTCACATTTGCAATACCCTCTTTGATTATTGTAATATCGGTATAATCGTTTCCTATTTTTTTCTGCCATTGATAAGATGTTACTTCACCTGTAATAGCCAAGCTAGTGAATGATAATTTGGCAGTTTTGCCATCGCAAAGACTTATATTTGCCAAAGTTCCTTTAATTTCATTGACACTCAATGTAGCTTCTTGCGAAATAACTCTTCCTTTTTCGTCTTTAATTATACAACGATATTTTGTTAAATGAGGATTTTCATCGTCACCTATATTACTAATTTTGACCGAGTTAGCTGTTTCATTCAGAATATTTGTAAACAAATTTTCATTGGGTTTTAGGCGTTGCCATTGATAGGTAATAGCATTTGGAGCTGTTGCCGTTAAGCTAAATATTACAGAATTACCAATACAATCTGCTTGAGATATTGGTTGTTTGGTAAACTTCAAACTCTGAATAATGCTTGATATAATTGCTGTGCGTGAACCAAAACAACCATAATCAGACAACTGTGCCACATAGCGAGTGTATGTACCAGTAACCGAAAATGTCGGAGCAGTTGTAGTGAAAGCAGTACTGGTTGGGGAGCTAAACCAGTGTAAAATTTGTCCTTCTTTTGGCGAGCCTGCGGCAGAGAAAGTCAGAATTTCTCCTTCATTGACAGCACTTGGCGTTGTATTGATCGGTGCTGGTGGCAATGCTCCAACTTCTATTTTGATTTCAGCACGTGGACTTTCGCAACCTTGGTCGGTTCGGTCGGCTACATAATGAGAAAACGTACCCGCAACAGCGGTACTTGGTGTCGGAACAGACGTACTTCCTATGCCGCCAGTTGCTTGAGTAAACCAAACGAGGTTTTGTGCTGCACTATTGATTTTTAATTTGGCGGCGACAGAATACTGACAATAAAAAATATCAGAAACCGATGGTGCTACGGGGAAACCACTAACAATCAATTGAGCAGCATCGGTTGGTTCGGTACATTCAAAACCTTGGGTATTGAACTTTACCAAACAACGGTAATAAACACCTTGTTCGTATCTAACATTCGAAAATTTCAAATTATTAGTTGAACTTCCCCCAATGCCATTTCCATCTACTAAACTCGTCCATGCACCGCTTGTTCGGGGGCGAGTTTCCCACTGGTAACTCATTACATTTCCCGTGATAGTAAAGTAACTTGGTAAATTGAAATTTGTATTTGACCCGACACAAGTACCTAAATTTGGTAATAACCCAATAGCAGAATTGACGGTCAATATAGCTGCGTTTGAAGTCAAAGATTGCCCTCCATTACTAATAATACAACGGTATTCTGACAAATTTGGGCTATTTTCATCACCTACATTTGAAACTGACATTGTTTTGGCATACCAACCCCTAATGCCATTTCTATCTTCTGTTAAATTAGTAAAATCTGCTTCATTCGGACGCTTCCTTTGCCATTGATATGTAAACGAAGGATTTGGTGCAACAGCCGTTACATTCATAAAAACCGAGTTTCCTTTACAGTCTGCTTGCGTTGAAGGTTGAGTAATGAGATGAAAATAGTCTAAAACTTTTGCAATAACTGGTAATCTTATACTTTCACAGCCTGTCAATAGGTCGGTTTGTGTTACCCAATACGAATAAGTACCAACCGCTGTGAAAAAAGGAGCAGTTGTTGTTCCTGAGCCGCTCGTTGCTCTGTTATACCACAACAGTGTTCCATTATTTACGGTTGTTCTTGCCGAAAATACCAATGTTTCAGGAAAAACAACATCATAACTAATATTCATTGGCTGGGGTGTTGCGTTTGCTGTTATCAAATAAGGGGCAGAACTCACAGTAAAATTGCATTGAACAGAAGCACAAGTTACTGAATATGAGGTAGTTACAGCTGGGGAAACTGTAATAATTGACGTACTTTGTCCACTCGACCAATTGATTGTACCATCGCAACTATTTGCTGTAAGTGTCGTTGATTTTCCTAAACAAATGGCATTTGTTCCTGAAATACTTGGCGTTGAAGCTACCAAAACTGTTAATTTTGCACCATTGGCATCTTCTTCAGTTGTATGTCTTGCACAAGTTGAACTTCCAACCATAAAATTGTTTTTGCAACGATAATATTGTTCGTCGGCATTGGTAGCATTATTGATTGTCAAGGTTGTTAAATTTGCACCTGCAATATCATTCCACGTACCCGTAGTTCCCAATCGTTTTTGCCATTGATAACTTTCTACAGTCCCAGTGGTGGTAATATTTGATAAATCAAAACTAACATTTGACCCCTCACAAATCGTTTGGTCGACCAAATTTCCTGTTACAGAATTGACTGTCAGAATAGCGATATTTGATATTATTGAGCAAGCCGCATTCAAAACAATTACTCTATAGTTCGTTAAATTTGGGTCTATTGCACTTCCTACATTACTGATAGTCAATGAATTATAAATGGAATTGGCAATATTTTCAAAACCTCCATTCGGAATTTTTCGTTGCCATTGATACGCCGTTGTTGGGCTGGCACCCACCAAAAATGTTACCGAATTGCCATTGCAATCTGCTTCGTTTTTAGGCTGAGTTGAAATTACTGGATAGTTATTGACCAAAACTACAATTTGGTTACTGACATTGCTGGTACAAGTTCCGTCGTTACAGGTAGCCGTATAATTAGTTGATAATGAAGGGCTTACACTAATATTTGCACCTGTTAAGGCATTGCTCCAAGTTACCAATCCTGTACAACCTATCGCTGTTAAAGTAGTTGATTGCCCAATACAAATACGTCCCATTCCGCTAATGGTTGGTGGTAGAACTGGGGTGCCTCCCGAAGCCACTGTAACAACTGCTGGCGAACTTACTGCACTTACACAATTATTGACTGTACAAATGGCCGTATAACTTCCCGAAGATGAAATCAAAAGCGTACTCCCTATTTGACCACTTGACCAAGTCACAATTCCACCGCAAGCACTTGCCGTAAGTGTAATTGATTGTGTTGGACAAATAACGACCAAAGCAGGTGTAATAGTTAGAGTAGTTGGAATATAATTAACTGTAACTTTCACAACCGCCGAAGTTGCTTGATTACACGAGCCAGAGCCTGTTCCCGAACAAGCATAAATTACTCTGAAATATCTAATTATTGCTGTAGAAGTAGCATTGGTTAAGGTTTTGGTGAAGGAAACTCCACCAATCTGTTCATTTACGAATGTTCCATTGGTTGCATCTGACGATTGCCACGTGGGACTACAAGTACCAAATCCACCCGAAAGTGTGGCAGCTAATATAATGTTGCTTCCTGAGCAAATAGTTTTCTCACTCGCATCAATAATCGTAATTTGTGGGTCAGGAACTATCGTGATTTGATGTACATTCGAGTATTTAATTTCTCCGCAAGCATCACTCACTTTTCTACGAAAATAACTCGTTTGATTTAAAACATCGGGGTCGTAAGTGCTTTGGTTTGCTCCCGAAATATCAGTAAAATTGATATTATCTGTTGAACTTTGCCACTGGTAAATATACGCCGTTTTTCCACCACTTGCTGAACTTACACTTGCAATTGAAAGTCCGTTATAGCCTGCACAATTAGTTGTACTTGGTGAAACTTCTATACTTCCTCCTGCTAATACTGGTAAAATTGTTACGTTGAATGTTTGGCTTTTGCTGCAACCCGTTGAACTGATTTTTAAAATTAAAGTAAAAATAAAACTGCCAGTT
>NZ_JAYWCU010000191.1:0-6550 GCF_043780375.1 Emticicia sp.
ACATCAGCCTTTTTCAGATTGGTTTGAGATGGATAAAGTCAGGACATTTTAAAATTAATCACCTTTTATCAGCTATACAATTTTGTGTACGGTTTTAAAGTTTTTTATTAAAAATGTTGAATTTTTCAGAGAATTGAGTTTAAATGAAAACCAATTTTGCTAGGCGGAACGCCGCCCGAAGCTAACCACTAATACATATCAATTAAAAAAAATGATTTACGACGTAACTGTAATTGGAGGAGGAATTGTCGGTTTGGCAACTGCCTTACGGATCAAAGAGCAAAATCCGAATTTGAAATTATTGATTATTGAAAAGGAAAATGTGGTCGCAAAACATCAAACTGGGCATAACAGTGGCGTTATTCACTCAGGGCTTTATTATAAGCCAGGCAGTTTGAAAGCTACCAATTGTATAAAGGGTTATGATATGTTACTTGATTTTTGCAGAAAAGAAGACATCAAATACGACCTTTGTGGTAAAATCGTAGTGGCAACTCGCCCCGAACAAATTTCGATTCTGGATGGACTTTTTGAGCGGGGAAAACAAAATGGTTTGGATGGCTTCAAAATGTTGAATGCCGAGCAAATCAAAGAATACGAACCACACGTAAAAGGCTTGAAAGGCTTTTTTGTACCACAAACAGGTATCATTGATTATACCGATGTTTGTAAAAAATATTTAGAAAAAACGCAAAAATTAGGTGGTAGTATTGCTTTTGGTGAAAAAGTGAACAATATTTCATCAAACAATGGTATTTCTACCGTTGTTACATCAAAGGGAAGCTACGAAACAAAATTAGTAGTTAATTGTGCGGGTTTGTACTCTGATAAAGTTGGACAAATGACGGACATAAAAGCCGATAATCTTAGAATTATACCATTTAGAGGGGAATATTTTGAAATAAAACCCGAAAAACAATACCTTGTAAAGAATCTAATTTACCCTGTTCCTGACCCAAATTTCCCATTTTTAGGCGTACATTTTACTCGTATGATTCATGGTGGCGTTGAAGCTGGACCCAATGCTGTTTTGGCATTTAGACGAGAAGGGTATAAAAAATTGGATATTCATTTAGGCGAATTATTTGAAACCCTAACTTGGCCTGGGTTTTTGAAAGTTGCCGCAAAATATTGGCAAACGGGTTTGGGCGAAATGTATCGTTCGTTTTCAAAGACTGCTTTTACTAAGGCTTTGCAAGAATTAATTCCAGAAATTCAACCCGATGACCTTGTGGCAGGAGCAGCAGGCGTAAGAGCCCAAGCCTGCGACCGTGAGGGCGGACTTTTAGATGATTTTGCTATTTTTGAAAACCAACAAGCCATCAATGTTTGTAATGCACCGTCGCCTGCGGCAACTTCCTCACTTTCGATTGGACAAACGGTGAGTGAATTAGTTTTGAAACGTTTTTAGTAGAAATTGTGTGTTAGCACTTAAAGTCCAGTTTCTTTGTTATCAAGAAAAGAATTTTCGAATATATTATGCTTGTAGATAACCACGGCAGACCTATCAATTATTTGCGGCTGGCAGTAACCGACCGCTGTAATTTGCGTTGTTTTTACTGTATGCCCGAAGAAGGAATTCAGTATTTGCCAAAACCACATTTGTTGAGTTACGAAGAAATGATTCGTTTGGTCAGTATTTTGGCAGAAATGGGTATTTCTAAAGTAAGAATTACAGGGGGAGAGCCATTTGTAAGGCGAGATATTATCCCTTTTTTATGGAAACTGTCAGAAATTGAAGGCATAAAAAAGATAAATATTACCACCAATGGCGTTCTAACTGCCCCATTAGTGCCAGAATTAAAGAAAATAGGTGTCAGTTCGGTAAATTTAAGTTTAGATTCGCTCGACCGCCAACGTTTTTTTGAAATAACTCGACGGGATGAATTTCCGAAAGTTTGGGAAACCTTAGAAGCTTTATTGGAACATGATATTCCTGTAAAAATTAATACCGTTGTTGTTACAGGAAAAAATGATGAAGATATTTTATCAATGGTTGAGTTGGCTCGAAACAAAAATGTTTCGGTGCGTTTTATTGAGGAAATGCCTTTCAACGGTGCGGGTTTACGCCCCGAACAATTAGAGTTTTGGAGCTATCGACGAATCATTGATTTGATTAAATCGGTTTATCCTGACTTATATAAATTGCAAGACGAAGCTAATTCCACCTCTTATAATTACCAAATTCCGAACTTTAAAGGCTCAATTGGCGTTATTGCTGCTTTTAGTCGAACTTTTTGTGGCACCTGTAATCGTATTCGAGTAACACCAACGGGTAGTTTTCGAACTTGTTTGTACGACGATGGTGTTTTCAATGTTCGAGATTTTATGCGTCAAAAATTGTCTGATGATGAAATTAAAGCCTTGATTTATAATGCCTTGCAAAATCGAGCAAAAGATGGTTTTGAAGCAGAAGGTCGCCGAACAAGTTTAGTGTCAGAATCAATGACGACTATTGGAGGGTAAAAGAATGTAGAGTTAAGACGGGGTCGCCCGAGCGATGTAGAATTACGAATTTTCAAAAAATACAATAATACCAATTTTCAAAAAAAAATATGTTAAAGGCAGAAATGATTACCGATAAGGGTACAATGCTTATCGAATTTTATGAGCAAGATGCTCCAATTGCAGTAAATAACTTTATTACATTAGCAAAAAAAGGCTTTTACGATGGTTTGATTTTCCACCGTGTGATTCCTAATTTCATGGTACAAGGTGGTGATCCAACTGGCACAGGTGCGGGTGGGCCGGGTTATAAAATTCAATGCGAATTGACAGGAAATAATCAATATCATGATAGAGGCGTACTTTCTATGGCTCATGCTGGACGAAATACTGGTGGTTCACAGTTTTTCATTTGTCATAGTCGTGCAAATACGCAGCATTTAGACCGTAACCATACTTGTTTCGGTAAGGTTATTGAAGGTATTGATATTGTAGATTTAATACGTCAAGGCGATAAAATTCAGAAAATCAATGTGATTGAAGAAGTTGCTTAATATTTGGCAAATCTTTTGCAAAAAACTGTTTGAAATGTAATATTTTCAAACAGTTTTTTGTTTACTAAAAGTACACTTAACCAAAACAAGTTTTTATGCAAGAAAGTAGCTCACTTCTCGGCTTTCTATTGACCGCACTTTTGGCGGGTTTCGCTTCCATTTTCATGCCTTGTATCTATCCGATTATGCCAATGACGGTTAGTTTTTTTACGAAACAATCACAAGGCACAGGTAAAGCAACTTTTTATGGTTTATCAATCATGTTTGTTTTTGGTTTGATTGGCTTGGTTGCAACTGTTTTTGGAGCTCCATTTCTTAATTTTATAAGTACACATTGGATTCCCAATTTGATATTTTTTGTCATTTTTATTATCTTCGGAATCTCCCTTTTGGGAGCTTTTGAGATAGTTTTGCCCCATAATATGGTTAATAATATTGATAGAATGTCAGAAAAAGGCGGACTAATTGGTATATTTTTCATGGCTCTTACATTGGTAGTTGTGTCATTTTCTTGCACTGCCCCATTTGTTGGCTCGTTGTTGATTATGGCAGCAAAAGGCGAGGTTTGGCGACCTTTATGGGGAATGCTCGCTTTCGGATTACCCTTTGGAATCGTTTTTACGTCGCTCGCAATGTTTCCACAATGGTTAAAAAGTTTGCCAAAGTCGGGTGGATGGATGAATGAAATGAAGGCAGTTTTTGGTATTTTAGAATTTGCATTAGCATTGAAATTTCTGAGTAACATTGACCTTACTTACCATTTCAATTATATTTCTCGCAACCTTTTCTTAGTTATTTGGATAATTATTTTTGCGGCAATTGGTCTTTATATTCTTGGAATTATTCGTTTACCGAAAGATAATAAGGTTATAAAATATAATTTTCAGCGTATAGGTTTTGCAGCGGTATTTTTTGCTCTTTCTGCTTATATGATTCCTGGAGTAACGCATGGAAAAGAACTAAGTCTTTTATCAGGACTTTTACCACCTAAAACACTAAGTGCTATTGTGGCTGATGGTTCAAAATTAAGAGCTTTACCGCACGATTTACAAGGTTTTTATGATTATGACGATGCTTTGGCTTACTCAAAAGAAGTAGGAAAACCACTTTTTATTGATTTTACAGGATATGCGTGTGCCAATTGCAGGAAAATGGAAGAAAATGTTTGGTCGAAACCAGATGTGTTGGAAAAACTAAAAAATGACTTCGTAATTGCCTCTTTATATGTTGATGATAAAAAGGATTTACCCAAAGAAAAACAATATACATCAAAATACGATGATGAATTGAAAGTAACTGTTGGTGACAAAAATATGGATCTTGAAATCACGAAGTATAATAATAATGCCCAACCTTATTATATCATCGAAGATGCTACTGGAAAATCAATCGTAAAAAAAGCAATTGGCTATGTTTCAAAAGAAGATTTTATTAAATTTTTAGACGAAGGCTTAAAAAATTACAAGAAATAGAATTTAGCCTACTTTAAACAAATGTTCAACTTCTAATTCAGTAAATTGAGCTTTTTTGTTAGTAGCTTTTTTAAGTAGATTCAAGTATTGAAATTTTGGAATTTCAATAGCTCCAAAACGCTTTACATTATCATTAATAAACTGGGTATCAAGCAATTGAAAATGCTGTTGCTTTAATACTTGAATGAGGTGATGAAAGGCAACTTTTGAAGCATTGGGTTGGAGATAAAACATAGACTCGCCAAAAAAAGCGGAGCCTATAGCTACGCCATATAGCCCACCCACTAATAAGTTATTACTATATGCTTCCACACTATGAGCAAAGCCTCGTTTATTTAAGCCAGTATAAGCATCAATTATTTCGTCCGAAATCCAAGTATCTTCAGAGTCTTTTCGGGAAATAGCACATCCTCGCATCACACCTTCAAAGTTATGATTAATACGAATCTCAAAAAGTTGTTTATTTAGTATCGAACGAAGAGATTTGGACGGTTTATAGGTCTCAATCGGAATAATTGCCCTTGGGTCAGGCGAATACCAGTATAAAGTTCCGTCCGAATCAGCCATCGGAAAGATGCCATTTATATAGCCATACATTAAGTCGTCGGGAGTGAGTTTTGTCATTAACTTTTTTAAAGTAACTATAACAAAATTAAAGAAAAAAGAGATACAATGAAGTAAAAAACGGTTTTCTTATAATCTTAATTCTTCTTTATTTTAGGTGATTCAAAAGTTATCTTACCTTTTTCATCGTATTCATACAAAGTGTATGACTCAAATGAGGTATCATAACAGTCTTTTCCAAATTGGGTCTCTTTTTTACGGCGATTGCCCGTTGGATAATATTCTACCCATTTGCTTACTTTTATACTATCGTCCAGAAAACCCTGCTCGGCAAGTGTACCACTTTCGTTGAAGAAAAAATATTCTCCCGTAGTTTTTCCGTGATTTATAGGCTTGACTTCTTTGATTTTGGATTGTTTTTCATCGTAATAACTGATTTCTGAATCTCGATAAAACCCTCTCTCATAATACTCTTTATTCAATAAATTGTAGTTTTTATCATAAGACTCCCAACGACCATCTTTTGTGCCGAGATAATACCAACCCTCTTCAACAACTAATTCACCCAAATATTTTTTATACGGCCCGTGCATCAAATCGTTGGTTTCACGGTCTCGACCAATTCCTTCGACGATGCGATTGGCTTTATGGTCAAACCAAAAAAGATGGCGATTATAAGGGTTTGGCTGAGTAAAATCTTTCAAAGTATAAAATTCAATAAATGTCAGGCTATTACCACTTCCTTGTCGAGTCAGCTGTTTTTCGACCTTTATTCCTTCATAATCCTTTCCATTGAACTCTCTTTTGAGTCCTTTCAATTCTTTTTTTACATCTTTAAAGGTTTTTGAAATCTTCAAACCTAAATCAGGGAGCGTTTCGGTTGCAAATTTTTTGGCATCGTCAATACTTGAAATATTATTTCCTCCTGGTAATGATGCCGATGCTTTGGGCGTAGTTACACCTACAGGAAGCCTGTCTAATTTTTCCTGAATTGTCTCTTTTTTGTAATCTTTATCGCCTTTTCGTTTGGCTTGCGGCACTTGTGCTATAGTTTCCGAAAATAGGCTGAATACAAAGTAAGAAATAAGAGAGTACTTGTATATTTTTTGGTAAAGTTTCATTTTCGATAATAATGATAGTAATTTTGTGCTTTATTTAAAACGACAAAGTTCTAAAAAAATTGGAATTTCTGTTTAAAATCTCCTTTGAAAAAAATAGTATCAGAATGATAAAAGAGAAAAAAGATTGGTTTGTGGAATGGTTTGATACATCTTTTTATCATCAACTTTATAAAAGTCGAAATTATGTAGAAGCTCAGTTTTTTATTGATAATCTCGAAAAAATACTCAATTTTGAGCAATCTAACACTTTTCTTGACCTTGCTTGCGGTAAAGGACGACATTCTATTTATCTTAATTCTAAAAATTTTGACGTAACAGGTATAGATTTATCTCAAAATAATATTAATACCGCCAATCTGTCTGCCAACAAATATTTGAACTTTCATGTGCATGA
>NZ_JAYWCU010000192.1:0-25968 GCF_043780375.1 Emticicia sp.
ATTTTGATGAAGTTTCGAATGCAGTTGATAAATTGATAAATAATGATTTAGTAAAAAGTTTATTTACTCGACAAAAAACTGTAAAAGTCGAAGGTTCATTAGGTCCAAATGTGTCTGTGCAAAAAAATATAAGATTGTTGCTAAAAGACAAAGATTTAAAGCCTTTTTTCGACAAAATAAATATTGCTGATGAAGTTTTTGATGATAAAAACCCCGATGCAAAAGTTATCTATTATTTGCCATCAAGCTATCATATAAAATATTATGAGGAGAAAAAAGAATACTCATTTAATGTCTATTATAAAACTTCTGATGCGGGCGAAGGGCGAGTGATAGCTACCGCCCAGCTTTTTCCAAATCTTGACGAAAAAGACATTGATATTGCTGAAAAAATTCTGAAAAAAGAATTGAAAAAAGACATAAAATTAGTGCCACTTCCACTAAATAGTACGCCTAAAGTATCATTTGAGAATTTTCTGAATACAAATTACAATATTACCGAAAGTGCCGTTTCGACTCATGCCCCGACTGATATTTTTGAGCCAATTACGGTTTCTTGGAAAATGGATGCCAATTCGGCAAATAACTTGGTCAATCTTTTGGCAAGTAATTTAGAGATTCCTGGCAATGTTTATTTCTCACCCAATGCCGAAGGAACAAAACAAATTCCTGTACCATTTAAAATCAAATTTAATGATGCAAAAACTTTCGGTACAATTCAGTTTAATAAAGATGAAAACACTTTTTCTGGAACATTAAAAAACAATTTCGAATACCCAATCATCATCGAGGCCGTAACGGTTTTGAAAGAAAAGGGCAAGTCGTATGAGGTTTTAAAATTCGAGTCGAAATATGTTAAAATAATGCCTGGGGCTTCTCAAAATATTAAAGAAATACTTAAAAACATCTCAGATTTAAAGGATATTCAAGATGAAGGTGTTGTGCAACTTTGGTTTAATTTTGCTACAAAATCTTGTGAAGAATGTGATTTAGGCATTCAAGAAAAACTTCTAAAAGGCACATCTAATAAATTGGTGAAGAAAATTGAAATTCAAGTTCTAACTCCAATTCAAGCAACTGGGGCAAATTCATACCGTCTTTTGATTAAGTCTGTTCAAGGCGACCCAAGAGGACATAGCGAAGTGATTTTGCCGATGGTAACGATTAAAGAAGACAACGTTACACTCGTTGGTGGAGAGCTTTTTGTGCCAAATAATGACCAACCGAAATACCAATACAAGCTCATCAGAATTGATAAAGATGCTAACCGAACCGAAAGCGATTGGATTCCGACGGGAGAATTGCTGTTGGTTATCGGTGAAAAAACAGTGAATGATATTATTAAGAAATAGATTGTAAATAATTTATAATCAATGTTTTATGTCGAAGTTTATTGTTTTTGTAATTCTCTTTTTCCAAACATTCATTTCAAAAGCTCAACCTGATTTAAGCACTAAGATAATTATCGAAGGAAAAGAAATCTACCGTGATTTTCGTAAACCTAATGTCTATTATTTAATGCCAGGAAAACTTCAGTTGGCAAACGAATCGGATGGAAAACCGAAGTTTTTTTTAATCGCAAGTCGCTATACTGGTACGAGTGTGTATGGCGATGTAGGTGAGAAAAAATTTCGTAATATTCTCCAATTTGGTGTAGCGATGGAAACTATTGAGATGGATGTTGTCAAAAAAATACAAAATCAATTAGGTGGAAAAGACATTTCATTGCTTTCAATGCCCATTAAAAATATAGAAACTATTGTCATGATTCCTGCGTCGGGTAGCGAAAGTAAGAAACAAATAGGTAAAGATGGGGCTTTTTTATCAACAAGTGGTGCTGAAAACAATGCTGGTTTTTGGAAAGAAAGAATGTATTCGATTCATCTCGAAAACTTTGAGGCAGAATTAGTAACACTGATGATTAAACAAGGCAAACTTGCTCTTAGCTTTAGCTATGCTTTTGTGGGCGACGTTATTAAAGGCACTAAAAAATACAAACAGGTTTCGAGTCCACGGCAGGTTTTTCAGAGTATTACACCAGAGATAAATCAGGAAATAAAAACTGATACCGTGATTACTACTTTGGCTTTAAAATCTGAGACTTTTTCAATAAATGTAGATACACAGAAATGGAATGTTATTCGCAAAATTGATATCAACGAAAATATTCCACCAGCTTATTCAGTCTTGGAGGTTCGGTGTTATGATTTTACTAATCAAATAAGACCCGATTTAGCAGTGAAATTGCTTGATATTGAAGCAATAGGACTCAACAATTTGATAGTGAGTTTGCCAAGTATCAAGTTTTTGAGTTCAGAGCCAAGTGTCAATACCATTGCTGCAAGTTTTCCTTTTGCTGTTAAACTTACCAAACCACTTCGTTACCGAATTTCAGAATACAAACATGATGGAGAAAGAAAGACCTACGATTGGGTAAAAAAAGAAAATTGGGTGGAAATAATTGACATTACAACAACCCTTGATTCGCTTAAATTTTTAACAAAAGACATTGAAGTAGAAATTACTCCTGAAACATTGACCCAACAAGGTGTTTCATCTTTAGAAATCGCCTTTTTTTATACATACAATAAAAAATTGCTACAAAATAATGTTGTTTTTGCTAAAAATAGCGATGTATTGTCAAAGAAAATTTCGTTGGTAAGCGATGTTCAAACACCAATTAATTATAAAATTTTGGTCAATGGCAATGATAAAGTTTATGAAAGTAAACCTTTTTCATGTACCGAAAATTATGTGCTTATTAATTCAAAACAAATTGGCTTTTAAAAACCGATTTTTAGCATGAAGAAACTTATACTTGTTTTTCTACTCATCATCTTTTTTTCAGAAGCAAAGGGCTCGTCTGATGAAGATTCTTTGCAAAAAGCAAAAATTCAGATTTTTACAGGAAAAATCAACTTCGGAATATCGCAATACAAGGGAGTCAATATTTCGCAACGCCAAAATCCATTCGATATTTCGGTATCTGGAATGCCCATGATTCAGTACAAAATTTTTCAGATGCCTATCAATTTTTTATTCTCAAACCTCAGTCGGAAAAACCAACAACCTTATAATTATTTGGGGCTAATTCCTTCCTTTCAATGGGGAAGATTCTATTTGGGCGATACTTTTATAGATTATTCGCCTTACACTCTAAATGGACATCGAATCAGAGGTGTTGGTTTTGATTTATATCCAGGCAAACATTTTCGCTTAGGCGTTATGTATGGGCAAATGCAAAGACCAATTGCCGAAAATACAACTATCATTGATAACCCCGAAACCTATTTAGCCGAGCAGCCTTTTCCTGCTTTTAAACGCATGGGCTATGCTATCAAATTAGGTTTTGTTATCAGAGATAGTTCTTACATTGATTTGCTATTATTTAAAGCAAAAGACCAAATTGGCTCGATTCCCGTACCAAGCAAAAAAGGAGTTGATGGTTTTGATACAGTTACGCCTGCCGAAAACTTAGTAATTGGCACAAAATTTAACATTAGATTGGCAAGAAAATTATTTTGGACAACCGATATGGCTGTAAGTGTTTATACCAAAGACCAAACAGCCGCACCTTTAGAAGTCGATTTATCAGAAAATAAATTTCTTTCAAGAATTCCAAAAAGTGTAGCGAAAGACCTCATCCAGATTAATGCGAGTAGTCAAGTCAATTATGCGGCCGAATCGGTATTAAGTTATTGGGACAGTACATTTAATTTTAAACTAAAATTCAAACAAATTGCTCCTAACTATAAATCTTTAGGTAGCTATAATTTTTTCTATGATACCGATATTCGGAAGGTCAATTTTATGTCCACTTGGCAAGGCATGAAGGGGAAAGTTACCATGAATAGCTCTTTGGATTACGAGAAAAACAACATCAAAAAAAGTAATTTCTATACTGGAAGAACAGTTTTAACACTTTTTGAACTTTTATATTTTCCGACACAAAAGTTTGGGGCTTTTCTGCAATATTCAGGTACATCAAGTAAACAAACGCCTGTTTCGTTTTCTTATAACGAATATGGTAGCAAAAGTAATCTCCATAATGCTGCCATTATTGGTCGGTATTCCTTTGAAAACCCAAGAGTTTATAGCCTAATTACTTTCACTGGAATGTATAATTATATTCAAAATCAATTGGTTTACGAAAGCAAAAAGACCGATACGAGATTTGATATTTATACGGCTAATTTGGGCTATAACCTAAACTTGCTCGAAAAAGGTACTGCATTTGATGTAGGTTTATGGCGAGTAAGCATGAAAGATATTAGTAAACAAGAACAAAGCAATACTGGAGTCAGTCTCGGAGCAACTCAATCTCTATTGAAAAATAAAGCCTCTATTGGTGCAAATTATTCATTGTTTTTGAATCAATATTTTGATAATAATTCTGGCAAAACACATCAAGTAAATATCAATTTGAACTATTATATTCTGAAAGGTCACAAAGTGTGGTTTAGGGCGTCTTATCTCAATAATAACCTTGATAAAGCCTCTTTGACAGAGAAAAACTTCTCCGAATTTAGAACAATGGTGGGTTATGATTTTGATTTGTAAAATGCTTATAGTGAATGATTTATGGCTAAAAAATAAAATTATGAAAATATTAAAATACTGTATTTTACTCTTGTTTGCTTATACAGACAATAAAGCACAAAGTAATTTTGTAACTACCGTAACACCTTTGCTTGGACTAAATCCAAGTCCATATATTGATAGGTATTATAACCGTCCTTTTATAAATATTGTAAACAGTGGACGAACAACACTGACAGTCAAGTTGGTTGGCAAGATAGAAGGAAATAATGGACTTTATTGGCGGACAATTCCTACTTATAAGCCAACTGCTCCCATTATTTTACAACCAGGCAACAATGTGATTATCGCCAACAAAGCAGGGTTAGAATTTTTGGCAAGCAATAATGTAGAAACTAACTTGACACAGACTCGCCAAAATCAACTTTTTTCGCAAGGGTTTCTCCCGCAAGGCACTTATCGATTTTGTATCAGAGTAATTGATATTCAACGAAATACGGCATTGAGTCAAGATGAACCAATTGGTTGTTCTACTATCAATATTTCATACATTAAGCCGCCTCAAGTGCTTTCTCCGATGAATATGGGGGCAGTTATTGGACAATTTCCAACTTTTTCGTGGACAACTCCAATCGGGAATATAGGCGGGAGTAAAATATTTTATAATCTCTATATCGTGAAATTAAAACTCGGACAAAACCCAAATGAAGCCTTGCAAAATGCTGTAAATTACCGCATCGGAACGGTACTAATTAAAGAAAATCTGCCAAACAACATCTACATTTATTCTCCAAGCGATATTGCTTTAGAAGATGGGCAGGTTTATTCTTTTCAAGTAATTGCTAAAGCAAACAACTTGTTTTTCGAGAATGGCGGCAAAAGTGAGGTCGTAACTTTTACTTACAGAAAAATGTTGTTAGAGCCTAAACGTGATTGATTGACACAAAAAAGCGAACTATTTTCATAGGTCGCTTTTCTATCAAAGGTCTCATGCTGATTTATTTGCAAGAAGTAGTATATTCTAATAAATGTTTGTCGAAATTTACCCAACGATGGTCATCTTTTATTTTTTGTAATAAAGCAGGACAGTCTTTAAACAAATTCAAATATTCGTCATCATATTCTTTTTTCTTGATTTTTTTTGCAATAGTATTGCCTACTTGCAAAAAGTAGGATTTGTCATCTCCTCCTGCCATTGTGATTCCAGCAACACCAAATCTCATAGATTCTTGAGCCAATGGGTCATGAAAAACTTTGACCTTGCTCGAAAAAGAAGGGTTTACCATTTGCATCAATAAGTCTTCGGTATCTTTTTTTATGTTGACCTTTACTTTTTCAAAATAAGCATATCCTTTATTGATAATTTCCATGTTTACGTCATTGCTTTTCCATTTTTGAGCATTAAAGGTCTGGTCAAGCGAGCTATTTAATTTATTGAAACCACTTGCTGGTAAATACATCGTTTTGATGTCTTTCGGTACGAATGTTTTCTTTTTCTTTTGTCCGGTTGGCAAAATTGTAACTTCTTCAATCAATCCTTTTTTACGGTCGAGGTCATCAATTGTGCCTTCTACTTTTGAGCCATCTTCCAAATAAATATAGGCTATTTCTTTTCCTGAAAATCGGTCAAAAGCTGGAATGAAAGTTTGGGCAAATGAGACCAATGAAAAACAACTAATAGCCGCAATGAGTAGTATTGTTTTTTTCATAAATAATTAGGTTTTAAGAGTTATTTAAATTGAATATCCAAAGTAAGACTTTTTGATGAAAGTGCCAAAAAAAGCTATTCAATCATATCAAATAAATCGGATTTTACACCAATATCTGTTAATGAATAGCCAGTTTTGAGGCCATTTATGGCAATTGTTACTGGCCCGAGTTTGTGTTGTGTAGCGATACTTACACCAGTTTTAGTTTTTACCCACTGAGCCCAAGTTGCTTCAACACCACCGATGGGCAATATTTTTACCCAAAGTTTGTATTTTAAAGGTACGCCCGATTCATCCATGAACCATAAATATGAATCACCTGGGGTTATGCCACCCGAAGCATAAGTAACCAAAAGAGCTTCAGAATCGCCTGTTCTAACTATTTTTCTTGTTACACCTTCGTCGAAAACCTTAAATGGAGCTATTAACCAAAAAGAATCATTACAGAAAAACCGCCATGCCTGCCCTCTTAGTTCATCTAATTCAGCATCAGAAATTTCTTTGTCTTTCTTGTAGGATTTGCCTTTATTCCAGGCTTTAAGGTTCAAAAAAACTTTGTTTTCACCCCAAGTTACAAGTACCATCTCATTTTTCTTATCCCAAATATGCGAGTGTCCTCCTTTATAATTCCAACTTACAACATTGGTGCTATCCCAAGCCACTCTGTTGAGAGCAGTTTGCATTTTTGCAGCAAGTTTATCTGCTTTCGCTGGATTTTCCCCAACGGGTAACTTTTCATTCAAGAAAAAATAAGCTCCTAGCAATAAAAAGGCAATGATTGCAATAATGAAAAGTGAAATCTTGACGATTTTCATTGGAAGAAGGGTGTGATTTAAGGTTTTAAATATGTTTTAATACATTATCAATTACTCCACGCTTTCATCAAAAATCTTAACCAATTTCCATGAAAAACATTTTCAATATCAGTAGCAGAATAACCTCTTTTAGATAGTAAACCGTGTAGTTTTTGTAAATCTGCAATGGTTTCGAGGTCGGTTGGGGTTTGTTCTGTTCCGAAGCAACCGTCCAAATCACTGCCTATGGCAATATGATTGGCATTTCCTGCGATTTGGCAAATATGGTCGTAATTATCAATCAATTTATTGAGCGTAACGCCTCGCTCTTGTGGTGTATCTTTTCCTCTTGTCCAGTTCGGCACGAGCATCCAAGCATCCAAAACACCACCAATAACTGCTCCACGGTCAATCAAAATCTTAATTTGTTCATCGGTCAATTGTCTTTGATAATCAACCAAAGCACGGCAATTATGATGACTCGCCCAAACGTTCCCCTTAAATAAATCTAATGCTTCAGTAAAGCCTTCATCGGTCAAATGTGTTACGTCCAAAATCATATTGAGTTTGTCCATTTCTTGAACCAATTCCCGACCCATTTTTGTCAAACCTCCCGCCATCGTTGTTCCTGGAGCATATCGACCTGGGCCATAATGTGCAGGGCCGCAAGCACGCAAACCATAGGCATAGGCTTTTTCTAAATAAGATAAATTGACCAAAGAATCTGCCCCTTCAAGGCTTAAAATATAACCAACAGGTTTTGTTTCATTAGCAATGTTTTCGTCGTTCCATAGGTCTAAATGTTTGGTAAGAGCTTCAAAATCAGCTATTTGCGTCATTTCATCCAGATCCTCCATCGCATTGTACCAAGCCAATTGAGCTTGTGTAATTCCCCACGCAATTTCGGGAGAGTTGTAGCCAGTCAAGATACTATCGGGGGCTACATAGCGAGCTAATTGTGTAGCAACAATCAAACCAATGTTTCCTTTGCGGAGTTCGGGAAGTGAAACCGTTCCTTTAGCACGGTCGGGCTTATCTGTCATGCCTTTTTCACGTTCTCGAATTTCAAAAACTGGTTTTCTAAAATCACGATTCCACTCAATGGCGTTCATTGCAATGTCTAAATGAGCATCTACTATTAACATGGTTTTTATGATTTATAGCTATCGGCTTTCTAAGAAAAACAATAATTTTATTTTTTAGCTGATTGCCGAAAGCTGACTGCTGAAAGCCCTTTTATTTCTCTAAATGATTCCAACCTTGAGCTTTGATTGCGGTAGTTCCGCCACTTGTCAAAGCCAATTCAATAGCCTTACTATCAGTCATATAGCCAATGGGGAGTACATCTGAAAGATTTTTTATTTTCTCGAAATCAGCTTGTTTTACAGTAAATAAAAGTTGATAATCTTCACCACCATTTAAAGCCGCCGTAATCGGACTGATATTAAATTCGGTAGCTGTTAGCATCGTTTGGTCTTCAATGGGTAATTTATCTTCAAAAACTATCGCACCAACACCTGACTGGGTACATAAGTGCATCAGTTCTGAGGCCAAACCATCTGAAATGTCAATCATTGACGTTGGCACAACGCCCAATTCATTTAGTTCGTGAATAATGTCAGTTCGTGCTTCTGGTTTGAGTAATTTTCCTACTAAAAATTCCTTTTCTTGCAGTTCGGGTTGCATTTCTGGGTTTGCAAGATAAACTTGTTTTTCTCTTTCTAATATTTGTAAACCAAAATATGCCGCTCCCAAATCGCCCGTTACACACAAAATATCGTTTGGTTTTGCACCGTTTCGATAGGTAATTTTATCTTTTTCAACAAAACCAGTTGCTGTTATCGAAATGACAAAACCTGAGTGAGAAGCTGAAGTATCGCCACCAACCAAATCAACTTTATAGTCTTCACAGGCAAAACGAATGCCTTCATACAATTCGTCAATCGCTTCCACCGAAATTCGGTTACTTAGTCCGATGCTGACCGTTATGTGTTTCGCAATGCCATTCATTGCCGCAATATCCGATACATTTACTGCCACGGCTTTATAACCCAAATGTCTCAATGGTGTATAAGAAAGGTCGAAATGAATACCTTCAAGTAGCATATCGGTCGAAATGAGCATATATTTGTCTCCTACATCAATCACCGCTGCATCATCGCCAATGCCTTTAATTGTTTCGTGATTTTGAGTAGTAAATTTTGAATGAATTCGGTCAATCAAGCCAAATTCGCCAAGAGTATTGAGTTCTGTTCTTTCCATGATGCAAAATAAACCATGATTTTTATGATTTTCACTAAAATTTATCAAATATTACTGTTAATCTGCGAAACATCCTCTGCCGACTTCGTCAGGCTGCACCCTTCAAAGAGAAAATTCCTGACTGGCAGAACCGTCGGATAAAAATGTACAATAACAAAAAAAGGTGAACTTCTCAGTTCACCTTTCTAAAAATATTTTCAGTAAAATTACGGATTTACCAAAGTATAATCGTTAATCGTTCCACCTGTTTTTTGGCTGGTTGTTGTACGAGTAATTTTTAGTTCGGTATCGCTTACCGAATTAATGGTAAACGTAATCGTGCCACCAGTACCTGTTGGCACAGGATTTAAGTTTTTCAAAACGAGTTGTGTATCGCCTATCAATTCATATTGACCAGTAAAAGTATTGCCATCGGCTTCTTTTAATGTAACAGAGGGAGCAATCAATAAATTAAGCACAAAACTTGAATAGCCAGGTTTTGTATTAGCAGCAGCACCTTTAGTATAAACTGTTGCACTGCCTTCTTTAACTATTTGAGCAGTCCATGTTTTTTTAATTGTCTCAGACACAGGAACGACTTTTGTCTTGCATGAAAGAGCGAAAAAACCAAAAGATACAAGGAGAATGGCAATTTTTTTCATAGAATATAGTATAATTTGTAAAGTGTTTAATAGTAAATTATAAAAACCATGTCTGTTATATTTAACAACAGTTTTCAATGACTTAGACAGATTTTTAGCAAATATGGTTTAAATATAAAAGAAAAAAAAATGTTGTTTATAAGTATTGACGTTTTTTTTCTTGAAAACGTTGTAATGCTTTCGAGTAAAAACGATTTCGTAGTAAATTTTGTTGTTAAATTTCTCCTAAACATTACGACCTTTGTTTATTATTTGGTAAGATTAAAAATCTTTGTAAGATTTACAGGGTGGATTTTTGAAATTTTTATTTTTCATCAGATTAATAAAGTAGCATTTGCTACAATTATAAATATACTTTGAAAGAATATACAAGAAATCAGCTTGCACTACGCAACGGACAGGACAAAGACGATATTTGGGTAGCCTATAAAGGTATTATTTATGACGTAACCACTTCAAGATTGTGGCGAAATGGCAAGCACTATGAGCATTGGGCAGGACAAGATTTGACCAAAGAGCTGGTAGATGCTCCCCATAATGAGCAAGTTTTTGAGAAATTTAAAGTTATTGGTACATTAATCGAAATAGGATAGTCAATAGTTGGCAGTCCACGGATTTGTGAGTAGTTATCCCCAGTTTTCAAAATTACAATAAGTTTTTTTAACAATAAAACAAAAAACTATCGACCGTCGTCAGTTGACGATCGACTTACTATTATGAAACTTATAGAATCACTAATCCTTTTTGCAAGTTTGGCAATGTTAATTATGTTTGTTGACCAAGCATTATATAAGCACGTTTCACTAAAAGACAGTTATTTCTTTTTGATGTTTTCGGTGGCAGGATTTTTCTATTATACCTACCGTCGTGGAATGCGGATTATGAAAGAAAAGAAAGAGGAAGAGGCAAAAAAAGAAGTAAAATCTAAGAAAATAGAAGACAGAATTAAAAGAAAATAAGCAGTAGCGGCAACCAAAATACTATTTCGCCAAGCCAGCGATAGCTTTCATTTTTGGAAAATTTTTGTTGAAAAACAAAAATCAAAACAGAACATATCGACATTAGCGTTTCGATAAGTATTACTTTTTTGGTAAAAAGCGAAGCACTAATAACATTGCTCAATGCGATAAAAATACAAACGGTGACTATTAAATATGTAGCGTTTGTCTTTCCTAATTTGCTTGCTAAGTTTTTTACTTCTGGCTTTTCTTTTGCTTCATAATATGAAAAAACCAAGATGCTTTGATGAACGAGTAGAAAGAAATTGAAACCTGCCAGATAATCAACTAATCCTAAGTTTTGCTTGGTACTAAATGCACTTCCGACAACCGAAAGGCTATAAAGCATTGCGGTAAAAATTTCTTTAAAATATTGATAATTAGCTGTTTGTGACGATTTTTTTAAAATAAGAAAGTAAATTATAAGAAAAACAGATAAACTAATTCCGAATATAATAATTCTTTGTGGCAAAAAGAAAACTAAAAGCACTGCTACAAAAAGAAGTATAATAATCGTAATTTGAAGATAATATTGATGGTGAAAATGGAACTGATGCCGAGCATCTTGCGGGTCAGATTTAATGTTATCGAGTAATCGGTCTAATATATAAATAATCCAAGTACAAATACCCAAAATTAAAAAAGAAGGTATATTAGGGTTTGTAATTCCATTGGGCATTTTCCAAAACATCCAACTACTCGCCAAAGCCCCCACAACTACATCAAGACTCAGATAATGGAGGTTTTTTAAAAGATTTGTATTGGGTGGAATTGCAGAATTCATAACTCAATTACGTGTCCTATTGAAATTTTCCCAGTTTCAACGACCAACAAATTCTGTCCAAATAAAATTTTACTGCCAAAATTTCGATATTGACTCAAAGTACGCAGTGGTTCTTTGCCTTTTAAGGCAGTTTCGGGGTTAATTGTTGTCATTACGCACCTTGCACAAGGTTTCACCCCTACGAGTTTTGCTTCACCAACTTTGAAATATTTCCAATTATCTTCTTCGTGTGCTTTTCCACCCGAAAAAACTAAATTCGGACGAAAACGTTTCATAGCTATTTTTTCTTCCAAGCGTTCATTCAAATTATCTAAACTTGCTTGACCAATAATTAATATTGGGTAACCATCCGAAAAACTCGTATGTTCTTCTTTCGTGATAGAATAACGAGGGTCGGTGAGTCGAATAGACTCATCGGGCTGATAAAACAAATGACATTTCATGCCCAAAACTTTCGTAAACCAAGCGTCAACTTCATCACTTACTCTAATGGCATTTACAGTATCATCCCAAATCGTAATTTCTTTATTTTCAGTTGTTTGGGGCGAGAAAGGAACAATTAAAGGAGCAATTGTTTTAAGCCGATGACTCACTCTCAGCCCAACAGATTCGAGGTTTACATCAATCAAGGCCATTTGCTCGTTTTCTCGTTGGGTAATGAATCGATTATGTTCATCGGCAAGCACCCATCGGCGGTCGTGTTGTAGTCCACGCTCTTCTACAATAGCATTTTGTAGAGAAATTCCGCCCAAAGATTTTATCGGATAAATAGTGATTTCGGTAAGTATTAAAGGCATATCGTAGAATCGTTTTTAAAGACTTTGTATAAGCACTAAGCTTTATGTTTTTTTTAGTCTTTATTATAGCGAATTATTAAAAAAAGAATATGCTTTAAGCACATTGCATAGAGCCTAAAGCTAAATATTTTTAAGCATTTTATAGAAATACAACAATTCTCTCAAAAAATCGTTTGACTTATTAGTTTTAACTTATAAATTGGGGCTAATATTTCGGACAATATTTTTTAAACAAAAATATTTTTTTCTCAAATCCCGAATCTCGAATCTGAATTATCCTAACCGATGAAAAAAATACTTCATATCATTGCCTTCTTAACTGTTTCAAACCTCTCTTTCGGGCAAATCCAACTCTATAAACGTGGACTTGCGAGCTTTGATAAAGGGCAATATGACTTAGCCATAAAAGATTTGGCGAAGGTAACGAATATTGCCGAAAGTGAAAAAGCTAATTTGTATCATAAAATTGCTGAATCTTATCGTTTATCAAATCGTTGGGTTGAGGCTGTACCATTTTATGAAAAGGCATTTGAAGCAAAATTGGCTACACCCGAAGCACATTTTCACTATGCTTTTGCACTGAAAGCTGCTGGAAATTATGACATGGCCTTGAAAGAACTACAACAATTTATTGACTCAAAAAGTACCATCAAGGCATTCAACGAAAAGGCTTACCGAGAAGTAAATACCTTGAAAACGATTGAAGAAATAAAGAAAAAACGAAATACTGTTGAATTCAAAAACCTTTCGCAAGTAAATACCAAAGGCTCAGAATTTGCTCCAATGGTTCGAGGCGATGAATTGGTTTTTACTGCTTCACGCAAAAGTAAAACCTACTCGAATGGTTTGCCCTACGTGGGACTTTACAAAGTAAAAATAGACAAAACGATTGCTGAAATGAGTAAAATTGAGAAGTTTAGCGATGCTGTTTTCGATGATGAACGCAATGAAGGAACGCCAACTTTCTCGCCCGATGGCAAAACTATGATTTATGCTAGAGGGAATACTGGTAAAAGAAAAGACCTTTCGCCCGATATGGATTTGTATATTTCTCGGTACGTTGACGGCAGCGGTTGGACAGAACCTCGCTATGTAAGTGCCTCAGATTCAGCCAGTTGGGATGGGAGTCCAGCCTTTTCTCGTGATGCAAAAACTATTTACTTTGCTTCAAATCGCCCTGGTGGTCTGGGTGGACTTGACCTTTATCGTGTAAATATGGATGCTTCGGGACGTTTTGGAACGCCAGCGAATATGGGCAAAGAAGTAAACACGGCGGGAGATGAAATGTTTCCTTATGTGGCAGAAGACGGGAAACTATATTTTGCTTCCGACGGACATCCAGGGCTTGGGAAATTAGACCTTTTCTTGGCAGTACGTGCAGGTGGAAAAGTAACGGTTGAAAATATGGGTTCGCCTTATAATTCTAATATGGATGATTTTGGCTTAGTAATGAGCAAACGAGGAGATGTTTTCTTTTCGTCGAATAGGTCAGGAGGGTCTGGCGACGACGACATTTATTATTATGAAGCTCCGCAAAAAACAGAATTAACAAATAATGACGACCCATCGAAAAACCCATTGCTTGCTCCAAAACCCATCGACCCAGATAGTGCCACTAAAACATTGACAATAAAAACAGTCAATTATTATTTAAAAGGAACAATTTTTACCCAAAATAATGCCAACGAAAGTGTTGCTCTCGACTCGTCAAGAGTACGAATTTTGGATGCTGAAAATCAACAATTGATTTCTGAAATTACAACTGGGGAAAATGGAAGATTTGGGCCAATTATTCTAAGAGAAGATGGAGATTACATCATTTTAGCCGATAAAAAGAACTTTTTGACAAAACGTGAAGACTTTTCTATGTCAGGACGGGCAATTCCACAATCGTTATTGAAGAAACCAGTTACCGATACAACATTCTATACTTCGCTGAGTCTTGACCAAATATTTGTAGGCAAAACCTTCCGTGTGGATAATATTTACTATGATTTGGATAAATGGGATATTCGCCCCGATGCGGCATTGGAGTTGGATAAATTGGTGCAAACTTTGAGCGATAATCCAACGATTAAAATTGAGTTAGGCTCGCATACAGATGCTCGTGCTACCGAAATTTATAACCTTCGATTGTCGCAAAAACGTGCCGAATCTGCCATTAATTACATTGTTACTAAAGGGATTACCCGTGAAAGGCTTTCTGCAAAAGGTTATGGCGAAAGTATTTTGATAATACCGAATGCAAAGACAGAAAACGAGCATCAGACAAATCGCCGTACAGAGTTTAAGGTTATAGAGATTCAGTAAAACCAAAGCTATCATTTTAGCGTTTATTATATTGAGCGTGTCATGCTTTAAAGTATGCCACGCTTTTTCAATAACAAAACATTCAAAACAATGAACAAGCCTTTCATTTTAAGCCTGACAATAGGTGTTTTTATTACGGTGCTTTCGTGTAGTACCACCACAAAACCCAGCAATACTGAGAAAATAGTTGATAAAACAGTTTACGGAAATATCGAAAAAGCTTATTTCGCCGCAGGTTGCTTTTGGTGCGAAGAAGCTATTTTTGAAAGCCTAAAAGGTGTAAAAGAAGCTGTTTCGGGTTATAGTGGCGGGCACACTAAAAATCCGACTTATGAAGATGTAAATACCGAAACGACCGGGCATGCCGAGTCGGTTGAAGTACAGTATGATCCAAAAATTATATCTTACGAAACGCTTCTGAAAGTTTATTTTGGTTCACAAGACCCAACTCAAGTCAAAGGACAAGGGCCAGATCGTGGAGATTCGTATCGTTCAATAATTTTTTATAAGAATGAAACTGAAAAAATGCTTGCTGAAAATTACAAAAAAGAATTAGGAGCATCGGGTAAATACAAAAAGCCAATTGCAGCCGAAATAGTGCCTTTTCAGGTCTTTTGGAAAGCAGAAGGTTATCACCAAGATTATGAAAGAAATCATCCTGAAAATCCTTACGTACAAAATGTTTCAATTCCTCGACTTGAGCGAATGAAAGCACAATTTCCTGAATTATTGAAAAAATAAGATAATTGTGAACTCTGTTCAAAAAATGGTCGTTTTTTGGAGCAAATATTTATTATTGCTGGTTAATCATTAAAAGAGAAAACGCTATTTTATGTAGCGTTTTCTCTTTCTACAATATTCAACCATAAGAAATTTAGAATAATTTTTCTTGTGGAGGTTTAGTACCAGCCAAGCGGATATAAACAGTAGTTTGTCCACGATGATGTGTTTGATGTTCGAAACATTTATTCAATGCAGTAAGCCTTGTCATTTCTCTGTCTCCAAACATCTTAATATTTTCGCCATATTGAGAGGGATTCATTTTTTTAATTCCCTGAATTATAAAATCATAGCCCGCCATTACCATTTTAATTGTATTAGCTTTAGACTTATCGGTGCTTTTTTCGCTTGCACCTCTCTCAATCGGATTTTTTTGCCCAAGTGTTGCTGCTGCTAATCCGTAATTTCCGTCGGTTAGGTGAAGCATTTGCTCTGCAAACGAACACATATCGGGTGTGGGTTTTAGGGCATAACCTGATTCGGGCATGGTTTCGAGGTATTCCAAAGTATAAGCCTTAGCTCTCTGCCAATCTTTTATTAACTGCGTAGTATCGGTCTGTCCAAAAGAGTTAATAGAAAATAATAAAAGGGCAATGAACGAAAATTGGGTAAATGTTTTCATTGTTTTTTTGTTAAGATGGTTAAGTATCACAAATAAATAAGTTTGTGATAAAATTCGCAATCGTGGCATTGGAAAATCTTAAATCGTTCAATTTTTTTGAAATTCTCGTGTGGCAACGTAAATAAATACTTCCTTAAATTCATTCTCTAATGTAATTTCTATATTTTTCCGAATCCAATGGATTGCCGAATATTGCCTCACTAATATTACTAACAAAAAACACGATGTCTATACAAGATTCGTAAAAAATGATTTTATTTGTATTATAAATTCAATCCTGACAAAATGCAAAGACGTTCGGCAATAAAAAATCTTGCTCTGACGATTGGCGGTACTATCGTGCTACCTTCGTGGGCAAATGCTTGGAACAAAGAATCGTTCCAAAATTCTCCTTTTAATATTTCTCCTTCGCAAGAAAATCTCTTGGCAGAAATAGTGGAAACTATTGTTCCAAAAACTGATACGCCTGGAGCAAAAGAGCTCAATATTCATCAGTTTACTATTAAAATGGTAGCTGATTGTTATGACAAAAAATCGCAGGAAACTTTTGCCAAAGGCTTTGATTTGATTGACATCGCAGCTAAAAAAGACTTTTCAAAATCTTTCGTAGAATGTGATGCCAAACAAAAATTAGCTATTTTGAATAAAATGTCTAATTCTGAAAATAGCGATGAAAAATCATTCGTTCGTTTGGTCAAAAACCTCACGATTCAAGGCTATCTTAGTTCAGAATACGTAATGACAAACCTACGAATTTACGAATTTGCTCCAGCCCGCTATCACGGTTGTGTACCTGTCAAAAAGTAGGCAGTTGATAGTCGTAAGTTAGCAAACTTTAATCAACTATTTATTGCAAACTGTAAATTGTGGACTTTATAAGTGTTCTATCATTCAACATTAGATTTTAAAATGTCATACCTAAATATAGATTCAATAAAAGCACAAACCTTCGATGCCATCGTAATTGGCTCAGGAATTAGCGGTGGCTGGGCAGCTAAAGAGTTGACAGGCAAAGGATTACGTACACTCGTGCTTGAGCGTGGACGTGAAGTAAGCCACATAACCGACTACCCAACAACCATGATGCAACCTTGGGATTTTGAACACCGAAATCAAATCACAAAAGCAGTACGAGATGCCAACCCAGTAGTCAGTAAATGCTATGCTTTTTATGAAGGTACAGAGCAGTTTTTTGTAAAAGACGCCGAACATCCGTACGTGCAAGAGAAACCATTTGATTGGATTCGTGGCTACCAAACTGGCGGAAAATCACTGCTCTGGGCAAGACAAACCCAGCGTTGGTCGGAGTATGATTTTGATGGTCCAGCTCGTGATGGTTTTGCCGTAGATTGGCCTATTCGTTATGCCGATATTGCTCCGTGGTACAGTTATGTAGAGAAATTTGCAGGAATTTCGGGAAATAAAGATGGTTTAGCATCATTGCCTGATGGAGAGTTTTTGCCACCGCACGAAATGAATTGTGTTGAAAAATATTTTAGTCAAGAAACAGCCAAACATTACAAAGACCGTCATATTATTATGGGGCGTGCGGCTCACTTAACCGAGCCCAAAAAAATACACACCGACCAAGGACGTGCCACTTGTCAGCATCGCACTATCTGTGAGCGTGGTTGTCCTTATGGTGGTTATTTTAGTAGCAATGCCTCGACTTTGCCGTGGGCTGCCAAAACGGGCAAAATGACTTTACGTCCACATTCGGTGGTGCATTCTATCATTTTTGATGAAAAGAAAAACAAAGCCACCGGTGTAAGAGTCATTGATTCTAACACAAAAGAGATGACAGAGTTTTATGCGAAAATCATTTTTGTGAATGCTGCTGCATTAAATTCTAACTTGATTTTATTGAATTCAACCTCCAATCGTTTCCCAAATGGACTTGGAAATGATAGTGGTTTACTCGGAAAATACGTGGCGTTTCATAATTATCGTGCAACTATCAATGCCGAATACGAGGGATTTTTGGATAGTAAGACAGATGGTCGCCGCCCGAATTCGCCTTATATTCCTCGTTTCCGTAATGTATTTAAGCAAGAAACCGATTTTTTACGTGGTTATGCTTCTGGGTTTTCGGCAGGGCGTAATATGCGTGATGATAGAAGTGGCATGGGCGAAGATTTGAAAAAAGGCTTATTGAACCCTTATCCGAGTAATGTGTGGAGTGTAAATTCGCACATGATGGGCGAAACGATTCCGAAAGAAAGTAATTATGTGGCATTAGACAAGACTTTGCTTGACCCGTGGGGAATACCGCAATTGAAAATATCGGTGGATTATGATGATAACGACAGAAAAATGACCAAAGATTTCTTTGAGCAGCTCACGGAAATGTACACTAAAGCAGGTTTCAAAAATATCAGAACAAATGACACGAATCGCACGCCAGGTTTGGATATTCATGAAATGGGAGGAGTGAGAATGGGTAAAGACCCAAAAACCTCAATGCTTAATAAATGGAATGCTTTGCACAATTGTAAAAATGTTTTTGTAACCGACGGTGCTTCAATGACTTCAACTTCAACCCAAAATCCATCATTGACTTATATGGCCATGACTGCTCGCTCGGCAGATTATGCGGTAAAGGAAATGAAAAAAGGGAATCTTTGACAGGATTTTAGCGATTTTTAAGATTACAAGATTTCTTTGAGTATAAATCCGTCATTCTAGAAAGAATTGGCGGATTTTTAAATTTATATTAATTCCAATAAATTCTGAAAATATTGTTTGTCTCATAAAATATATTCTTGGTTTTTCTATAAAATCCTCCCTAATTTTGGTCTTTTAAATATTTGACCAAAGAAAATGAAAAAACTCCTTTTTATAGACCGTGACGGTACAATCATTGATGAACCAAAAACTGATTTTCAAATTGATTCGCTCGAAAAATTAGAATTTCTGTCTAAAGCTATTTCAAATCTTCGTAAAATTGCAGAAGATGCTGATTATCAGTTGGTTATGGTTACAAATCAAGACGGCTTGGGAACTGAATCTTTCCCCGAAGATACTTTTTGGCCAGCTCATAACAAGATGATGCGAACCTTAGAAAATGAAAATATTCACTTTTCAGCAGTGCATATTGACCGTAGTTTTCCACACGAAAACTTACCAACTCGCAAGCCAGCTACAGGTTTATTGACTGAATATTTTGATTCAAATATGTACGATTTGGTAAATTCGTATGTGATTGGTGATAGAGCTACTGATATTCAATTGGCAGTAAATTTGGGTGCAAAGGCTATTTTTATAACTGATGGTCTAACAGATGGTTTAATTGAAGGGCTAACGCCGCCACAAAAAGAAGCAACAAAATTAATAAGTAATGATTGGGACGAAATTTACGAATTTTTGAAACTTCCTGAACGCATTGCTATTATTGAGCGAAACACCAAAGAAACAAAAATAAAAATCGAACTAAATCTTGATGGAACAGGTAAATCAGATATTCATACTGGACTCGGTTTTTATGACCACATGCTCGATCAAGTGGCGAAACATTCGGGTTCGGATTTGAAAATTTCAGTAGAAGGTGATTTACATATTGATGAACATCATACCATAGAAGATACTGCTTTAGCACTCGGCGAAGCATATTTGAAGGCTTTGGGCGATAAAAAAGGTACAAATCGCTACGGATTTTTATTGCCAATGGATGAAGCTCTCGCACAAGTAGCCATTGATTTTTCAGGAAGACCGTGGTTAGTTTGGGATGCAAGTTTTAAGCGTGAAAAAATCGGAGAAATGCCAACCGAAATGTTTTATCATTTCTTTAAATCATTTTCGGATACATCAAAATGCAACTTAAATATTAAGTGCGAAGGCGATAACGAACATCATAAAATAGAAGCAATCTTCAAAGCATTTGCCAAATCTATCAAAATGGCGGTGAAACGAAACCTCAAAGAAATTGACTCTTTGCCAAGCACGAAGGGGGTGCTTTGAGTTATGAAAATTGTTAAAATCCTCCCCATCGGGGAGGATTTAGTGGGGCTAATACTTCAACCAAGCTCTAAATCTCCAAATGACCACAATAGCTAATGCAATAAGAGCATAAAGTGACGCATGTTCTATCTGTTGCGAAGCTTCGCTTATTTCAGTTCCTCTTTTGAGCATAATTCCATACAAAGCCCATATAACTGCCAAGCCATAAAAAACATTATTTCGGAGTATAACAATAGCAGTTGCAATCAAAAAGCCTATCGAAACCATTATAATTGCCCAATTTCCTGCTGAAAGTCCCCAACCATCCCATTTATTGCCGATTAATATTGCTGTAATATTAGCAATTGTTGCCACCGAAATCCAACCCAAATAAATGCCAAATGGTGCATGAATTAACCATTTTTCGGTGGAATTTATCTTTGAAAATCCAGTCCCAACCTGAATATTCAAGCGAATGAGTGAAAGTAATAAAGTGAGCATTACCAACACCGAAATCAAAAGAAATTGCCAATGCCATGCAAACAGCCAAGCTATATTTAGTACACAAGTAATGACAAATAACCAAGAAAGTTTATCAATGATTGGTGCAACTTTTGCTAAACGTTTATCACTAAATAATGCCGTAATTTGCCAAATAATAAAAATCAATAACCATGTATAAATAATACCCCAAATTGAAAAAGTCAGTCCTGCTGGAACAAATAAATTGGGATAAAGGTCAGATAACTGGGCAGGTGTTCTGCCATTTAGTGGCAAAGAATTTGATAAAGTATTGACTATCAACGTAGCAATAAAAGCTACTAAATTGAAAATGATGAGAGTCTTGGTCTTGGTTTTTGTTCTGTTCATTGTTTTTAAATTTATTTCATTCTCTCAGGGTTTTCACTCACGAATGCTGACCAACCTTTACTTTTTGACGAATTCCCTGTCAATGCCTTAGTTTTTCCGTGCATAAAATGACAAACGGCTACCCCCAAAGCATCGGTAGCATCCAAAAATTGTTTTTCTAATTTTACTTTTAGTAAATGTTCGAGCATATAGGCCACTTGTTCTTTGGTGGCATTACCATTTCCTGTAACCGATTGCTTTACTTTTTTTGGCAAATATTCTACCGTTGGCACTTCTCGATTCATCGCAGCAGCAATTGCTACTCCTTGAGCTCGACCCAATTTCAGCATTGATTGCACATTTACCCCATAAAAAGGAGCTTCAATTGCCATTTCGTCGGGCAAATATTCGGTGATTAATTGCGTGATTCGTTCAAATATTTTCTTTAGTTTCAATTCATGTGAACTATATTTGTCAAGTTTTATAACGCCGTATTGAATGAGAGTTAAAACACTTCCTTGTACGGAGATAATTCCGTAGCCCATCACCCGTGTACCTGGGTCAACGCCCAATATTATTTTATCTTGATTCATAGATGCAAATTAACTCAAAAATCTCATATCTTACTTCAAAACGAATATTATGGTGGATTAAAACAATCATATTTTTGGTGATTTTGTATGCAACATATCTATTAATTCGTCAAAAAGGAGCTGATATTGAGGCAATTAAGTACAGTTTTGTAAGTATGTATTCCCCTTCAAACATTTTATTATTACTCATTGTTTTATTGCTTACGCCCGTAAATTGGGCATTTGAGGCTTGGAAATGGCAAAAATTAGCCTCAAAAATTGAAAATATTTCTTTTTGGGAAGCATATCGAGGCGTTTTGGTAGGTCTCGCTTTTTCAACTGCCACACCCATGATGCTCGGCGATTATGCAGGAAAAGTTTTAATGCTCAAAAGTGATAAACGCTTACAAAGTATTGGTGCGATTTTGCTTGGTAACGGTATGCAAATGTACGTTTCACTGCTTTTTGGTGCGATTAGTTATCTGTTTTTTATTTTTTGGTCTAAACCTACGCCTATTTTTTTGCATTTGAGTATAGTTTTTCTCTTAATTATTGCTTTAATATTCGGTCTATTTTTGAGTTTTAATTTTCATAGAATTGATGTTTTTTCGACTCAAAATAAAGTATTTCAGTATATTTCAAAATATCTTAATGTCTTGAAATATTACAATATTATAGAGTTAAGAAATATCTTTTTTATTGCTTCGGCAAGATATATAGTTTTTACGATTCAGTTTCTAATTGTTTTAAAAATCTTCGAAATAAACTTGCCAATTAGCATACTTTTGGCAGGAATAGGAATAGTGTTTTTGGCAAAAACTTTAGCATCAGTTTTAAACTTTTTGGGAGATTTGAGCGTTCGAGAACTCACATCGGTCTATTATTTTAGCTATTTTGGAGCAAATACTTCGTTTATAGCTTCAGCAACATTAATGATTTGGCTGATTAATGTTTTGTTACCTATTTTGGTGGGAAGTTTATTGGTTTTGCAATTAAAATTCACAAAAAAAGATATATAATATGCTCATAACAAGTTTATTAATAGTATTTGTTTATTTTTTGATGAATGTAGGACTTGTGTTGGCTTGGCTTTTTTTTAAGCCCTCCGCCTCGAAGGAGAGCGACTTAAAAATACAGCACTCAAAAACCATTCAAGTGGAGTTCTCAATCATTATTCCCGTCCGAAATGAGGCGAAAGGTATTCTTTTTTTATTACAAGATTTAGAAAAACAGACATTCCCAAAAGATAAATTTGAGGTAATTATTGCTGATGATGATTCTACTGATGAAACTTTAAAAATAGTCAGAGCATTTCAAAAAAATAGTTCTATTAATTTGATAATCAATCAATTACCTATAAAAGTAAACAACACATCGCCCAAAAAAAGAGCTATTGATTCATCTATTCAGTTAGCCAAAGGTCAACTCATCACAACTACTGATGGCGATTGCCGAGTAGGAGAGAGGTGGTTAGAAACAATTGCCAATTTTCAAACTGAAACGGGGGCGTATTTGATAAGTGGGGCGGTAACTTTTTGTGAGAATCAGGAAATAAAAGAAAAATCGTTTATTCAACGAATTGCTCACTCAGTCATTGAAAAAACTCAAATCATTGAATTTGCCAGTTTGATAGGAACCGGAGCTTGTGCCATGTTTATCGGTAAACCAAATATGTGTAATGGTGCAAATCTGACTTATTTAAAATCAGTATTTCATGAAGTAGATGGCTTTGTTGGAAATGAGGCTTTAGCATCGGGTGATGATGAATTTTTAATGCATAAAGTAACGGCGAAGTATCCAAGAAAAGTACAATTCTTAAAAAGTCAAGATGTAATCGTTGAGACACAAGCCCTAGATTCTTGGAAGTCATTTTATAACCAACGTAAACGATGGGCAAGCAAATGGCAACATTATAATAATTGGCAAACAACGGCTTTAGCAGTTTTTGTTTTTTCGGCAAACTTTATTCTGCCCTTAGCTTTTAGCTTTTGGCTTTTGGCTTTCATTTCTACTAAATTATTTTGTTTGATATTACTCTTGAAATTTTCTGCCGAATTTATTTTTTTAGCTCTGATAGTCAGCTTTTTACGTAAAAAACACTTAATTTGGCTCATTCCTTTCGTACAAATCGTTTATCCTTTTTATGTAACTTTTTTTGGTATTGTTGCTCAAGGCAAAAGTGAATATATGTGGAAAGGACGAAAACTAAAATAGAATACTAAGTATTTCATAAAACAACAATCTAAAACCCTATTCTAATGATAAAACCCCTTTTAATTTTCCTGCTATTGCCTTTTGCCATTTTTGCACAAAACAAAAGCGAAAAACGTTTACTGAAAAAAGCCGATAAAATCCATGCCCGTGCCTATACAGTTGATACGCATGCTGATGCACCTATCAATATGATGGATATGGAAGGCTTTGATGTGGGTGCAAAGCATAAGTATGAAGAAGATGGTACACAAATTGATTTTCCTCGAATGAAAGAAGGTGGCATGGATGCCATGTTTTTTGCAGTCTATTTAGCTCAAGGAAAGCGTATGCCCGAAGCTAATGCCGAAGCAAAAGAAAAAGCTTTGAAGATTTTTAAGAAAATACATGAAAGTGTAGAGAAAAATGCAGCATCCGTTGAATTGGTAACATCTGCCAAAGAAGGCTTTAAGGCACATAAAAAAGGTAAAATAGGCATTTTTATAGGTATGGAAAATGGCTGGCCTATTGGTACAGACTTAACCAACCTAAAAATGTTTTATGATTTAGGCTTGAGATACATCACATTGGCTCATTCTTTTAATAATGATTTGAGCGATTCGTCGGGCGACCCCGAAGGTGATGAACATGGCGGTTTGAGTAAACTCGGAGAGGAATGTATTGCCGAAATGAACCGTTTAGGAATTGTTGTTGATGTTTCGCATTTGTCAGATTCGGCATTTTATGATGTCATGCGACTGAGTAAAGCTCCTGTTTTTGCTTCACATTCTTCTTGCCGTGCCTTGTGTGATGTAAAACGCAATATGACCGACGAAATGATAAAAACTTTGGCATCGAAAGGGGGTGTTATTCAGATAAATTTTGTAGCTGATTTTTTAAAAAAGCCTTCAGCCGATGTGGCCGTTTCAATCAAAACGATTAGAATGCAGACCATGAAAGCCGAAACATCGCCCGAAGAAAAGAAAAAGCTCAATGCCGAACTTCGTCAAATTAAATATAAATACCCAAGTGATGTGCCAACTGTAAAAGACGTTGTGAATCACATTGATCATGTGGTTAAACTTGTTGGAATTGACCACGTAGGTATAGGCATGGACATGGATGGTGGCAGTGATGTAATTGGCGTAGAAGATGTCAGTAAGATAAAAAATGTAACAATTGAACTACTTAAAAGAGGTTATTCGGCTAAAGCTATCCGAAAAATTTGGGGCGGAAACACCATGCGAGTTTTAGCTGCTGCCGAAAACTTATCAAAAAATATGTAAACTGTTTTTATTTTCTTTTTACTTCAATAAGCTGTTTAAACCATGCTTTTTTCTAAAAAAGCGTTTATAAACAGCTTACTTTGTTAGTAACCAATTTTCAACATTTTCTTTACTACAATTTTAATAAAACATAGTACTTATTTATCCATTTCTTTAAAAAAATGGTCATTACGATTGACAATAATTAAAGTTTTGTATATTTGTACTCAAAATATGATGTTTTCTATATTTAATGTAAAATAATCTTGCTTTTCTTTTTTGACATTAAAAAAAATTGAAACATTTTGAATTTTTATATAAAATAACTAATATTGTACCGTATTGATACAATACAAGACCTATGCCAACCTATTTTGGCTTAGGTTAAAATCTTCATCTAAAAATATAAAAATATACAGAATTATTTGGAACAATTAAAGCTAATATCTATAATTGTAACTTATACACTTATTAAGGTAATAATTTAATAAAAGCCTAATGAAAGTGATAGATTTTAAACCTAATCAATTTTTTTTTCTTAATTTTTTTAACTTAATCAAAACTATGAAACAAAACTACTTTGTTCCTATTAGAGGAACTCTGTTTTGTGGGCTACTTTGGCTGATGTCAATGGTAGCGTTTGCACAAAAATCCGTTACGGGTAAAGTAAATGATTCGAAAGGCGAAGGTGTTCCCGGAGCAAGTATTACATTAAAAGGTACAACAACTGGTACCATTAGTGATGCAGGTGGTAACTTTAAAATTAGCGTTCCAAATTCAGGTGGTTCGTTGGTAATTAGTTCAATTGGGTATAAAACTCAAGAAATTAAATTAGCTGGACAAAGCACAATTAATGTTAGCTTAGAAGATGACGCTGCAAGTTTGGATGAAGTTGTTGTAACAGGTTATTCTGTTGATAA
>NZ_JAYWCU010000193.1:0-6562 GCF_043780375.1 Emticicia sp.
TTTCTTTTTGAGTAAATCAAAAAGAGTAGTATCAGCCTCCCACGTTGCATTGACTATATGAGCTGTTCCTGAAAAAATCTCATATTCAATATTTTTGAAGCCGACATGATACAAACTGTCAGTAGCCGAAAGTGTCGCTTCTTGAATTCGTTTTGATAATAAAGGTTTTAATCCCCAAAAGCAAATCATGCTTACAATGGCAAATAGCCCTAAGAAACTGTAAAGGGCAATTTTTAGATTTTTTTTTAAGTTGTTTGGTATTTTCATGAGATAAATCAGTAAAATGAATTAATAATTATACTCTTATAAATGATTAAAAAGGTGAGATAGTTAGCTTTGTAAAATTAACGATACATACGAAAAGGATGTTTATTATGTTGCTAATTAATTGATTATTAAATATTTATGTTTTCTAACAAATACTAAATTTTATTCTGTTGGTATATATTTATCTTTACAATACTTTTCCATTTCAGTATCATTTTCAAAATAATCATCGCAAAATTCATCCAGTTCTTTCTCTGTTGATTTATAATAGCGTTCTTCGGCAGTCATTAATTTTTCTGTTTGTTCAATAAATTTCTCAAATTCTTTATTGATTTTACACAATTTGTCTATTGTTTTAAAGTCTAAATCATGGTATTTTGGTGGAAACAACACTTTACTTTGATATGGATTGGCATTTAGTTCAATTACGCCGATTCCAAATGATTGATTAAGTCGTTCCATTTCTTCTAACAAACTATCACTAAATTCAAAAGCTACTAAATAACCATAATTTGCCCAACTTGAATTTGAAACTGCTTGGAAAAAGGCTTTTTTAAGTTCAGAATCGCTGTTTATCTCTTTTTTAATTTCATAAGAACTAAGTTTGAAAGTATCAACTCGATTAATAGCTTTCAAAAAATTTTGACTTGCTTTTGTATATAAATTCAAAAAACGAATGCCGACCATATCGGGATGCGTCCAAATTTGGTTACTATCTTTTCCAAAAGTAGATTGCTCGTGAAAAATCGTTTTTGAATAAACACCCACATTTTTCAAATAACTACTTAAAAGTCGATGTAAATCTCTTTCTTCGTAAGTTTTTACTTTATCATTTTTTTTCGTTATTACTTCAGTTTCTTCTAATGCCTCAATGCTAATATTTGATTCATTTTTAGTCAAATAATATGAGTATGAACCACCCGTTTCTTTGATTCGCTTTACTCGTGTATCACCATTACGAATAAAATCACCAAGATGAGCAGATATTGTAGATTGAGGAGTTTTGCCATCTCTAAAATCATAATATTTATGCTTAATAATATGATTATAAACCTCCAAATAGTTTGTTGGTTCATTAATATCATCCAAACTTTTCAATATCGCTTCTTTTGTTGTCATTATATTGTTTTTTTATATACAGCACTTTTATTTTGAAATATCTCTGTAAATTTCGATATTTGCTCTGTTATGCTTAGTCAAGCCTCTTGCAAAGCAACGTAACTAAGTGAAAGATTTTAAAGGGTCGCAATGCGACCCTTTATTTTTTACCCTCAAAACACTTTCTCTCCCCCAACAAAAGTATTCAAAACCTTCACATTTCTTAATTTTTCTTTCGGAATCTTCATTAAATCTTCTTCTAAAATCACAAAATCCGCCATTTTGCCTGCTTCGATGCTGCCTCGTTCTTTTTCTTCAAAATTGGCATAAGCACTCCAAATCGTCATTGCACGAATAGCTTGCTCACGAGTCAAAGCATTTTCCATTTGAAAACCTCCCTCGGGGAAATTTTTGGCATCTTGTCGAGCAACTGCCGAATGAAACCCATACAATGGATTCACAAACTCGACAGGAAAATCACTTCCGTTGGCAATTACGCCATTTTGCTTCAATAAATCCTGGAAAGCATAAGCCGTTTTTACACGTACGTCACCCAATCTTTCATCAGCCCAATACATATCCGATGTGGCGTGTGTAGCCTGAATCGAAGGGATTATTGAGTATTTTCCAAACTTCGCAACATCCTTATTATCAACCACTTGTGCGTGTTCAATTCGCCAACGTCGGTCATTTTTGGTCTTTAATAACTTACCATAAATATCTAATATCAAACGATTGGCTGAATCTCCAATACAATGAGTATTTGCTTGAAAGCCCGAACTATAAATTTGGGTCAAACTGCGTTCCAACTCAGCCGCACTCAACAACAAAAAACCAGTTTTTGAAGGTTCGTCGCTGTAAGGTTTCAACAAACAAGCACCACGAGAACCCAAAGCCCCATCGGCATATAATTTAAACGAACGCACATTCAAACGATCGGTTTTATAAACACCTTTTTTGATGTAATAATCTAAATTTCTAATACCCAAAGAAACCATTACGTAATTACGAATTTTCAACGAACCTTCTTTGTTCATTTTGTCAATTAGTTCAATATCATCTTGATTGAGTCCTGCATCAGAAACGGTGGTCAAACCTAACTTCAAACATTCTTTTTGAGCTGCTAAAAGCATTTTTCGCTTGTCATTTTCGGTCGCTTGCGGAATTACTCTCTTTACCAAACCCATGGCATTATCAACCAAAATCCCAGTCAATTGTCCGTCTACTACTTCTACTAAACCACCATTTACCTTACTTGTAGGTGATATTTTTGCAAATTCGAGAGCTTTTGAATTAGCAATTATTGCATGACCATCAATACGAGTAAGCACCACAGGTTTTGTTGGGAAAGCCTTATCCAAGAGGTCTTTTGTAGGAAAAACTTTAATATCCCAGTCATTTTGGTCCCAGCCACGCCCAATTATCCATTGCTCTCCTTTATGCTCCGCATCGAATTTTTTGAGCCTTTCTACTATTTCTTCATACGACTTTGTGTCTACCAAATCGCATTGACTCAACATTTGTCCAAGTCCCATGAAGTGACTATGCGGGTCATAAAGCCCTGGAAAAATAGATTTGCCTTTAGCATCAATTTTTTGTTTGGCATTATACTTAGCTAAAATGTTTTTCGACGAACCAGTAGCCAAAAACTTTCCACCTTTTATAGCAAAGGCTTCTGTCGTAACAAACTGATTATCAACAGTATAGACAATAGCATTATAAACAATAATATCAGTCGCTTGTTTTTGAGCGAAGGCAATGAAGGGGAATAATAACACACATAATATTTTTTTCATGAAGACAGGTTTTAGTTTGTACTGGCAAATTAACAAAAAAGCGAAATAAATTTTTCATTTACTTCGCTTTTTTTATCTATAAAAGACACTATTTATTTTATATTAGCTTTATCTAATGCTTGTTGAAAAATACGTGCATTATTGGTATGCTCTTGAAATGTTTCGGCAAAATTGTGATAGCCCGAAAAATCTTCTTTTGCACAAAAATAAATATATTTATGACGCTCATAATTCAAAACTGCATTTAAGGCATTTGGCTCTGGTAATGCAATTGGGCCGGGCGGAAGTCCAGTGTTTTTGTATGTATTATAAGGAGAATTGATAGCAAGATGCTTAAATAAAATTCGACGTAAAGTAAAATCTCCTACCGCAAATTTTACTGTAGGGTCGGCTTGTAAAGGCATATTAGATACCAAACGGTTGATATAAGCCCCAGCCACCCGTGGCATTTCATCGGTTTTATTGGTTTCGGATTGCACAATTGATGCCAAAACCGCCACTTGAATAGGTGTCATATTGATAGACTGTGCTTGTTGAAGGCGTTCACTGGTCCAATATTTTTTATATTCGTCGTGCATTCTTGCCATAAACTTTTCGGGTGTTGTCGTCCATCTTACAAAGTAAGTATTTGGTAAAAACATACACATTATAGTTGTTGTATCGAAACCATATTTTTGACAAGCTTCCGAATTACGCAATAAATCAATTAGTTCTTCGGTTTTAAATTCAAACCTACCCCCCATTTTTTTAATCAAATCTGATTTTAGGCGAACATTATTGAATGTCAAACGAACATCGTCTTGCTCACCTTTACGAAGTTTTGAAATTACTTCTTTATTGCCCGAATTGGGCTTTATTTCATAACGTCCAGACTTTACTTTTTCAGGATAGTTCATCCATTTTGACAAGAACTGAAATGAAATCTCATCATTGATTATCTTGTATTTATGTAATGAATCAACCACATTTTTGTAAGTTCCGCCCGTAGGAATATACAAAACAAAGGTTTTTTTTCCTTCAACATTCAGATTATCGCTATTGGCGACTTGCCAAAAATAAAATGATAAAGTTGCCACTACGGTTGTGGTAATGACAAGGGCGTAAGCGATGAATTTTCTGTTTTTTAACATGGGTATTTATTTTAGCTTTTCAATAATCTGTTCAATATTTATTCTATTTTTTAATAATGTCTCTCCTTAATTATTTCTTTGAGTAAGCTTTAAATGGTATACTGCCATTATTGATATATGAAATAATTTGTTCTAATCTTAGCTTTTCCTGCTCGCCCAAAACCATATTCCTTAGTGTCAATTCTCCCGTTTGCATTTCATCCGAACCAACAACGATTACATAAGGTATATTCTTACGATTGGCGTAATCAAATTGTTTTTTTAGTTTTCCAGATTCTGGATAAATTTCTGAATTGATACCTGCATCACGGAGTTTTTTAAGAATCGGTAAAGAATATTTTTCGGCTTCTGCATCAAAGTTTGTGAGCAGAACTTTGGTGGTAACTTCTCGGGCGGCGTTCCGCTGATTATCAAATAAGCCTAATTCTTCCATCACATCAAAAATACGGTCAACACCTAACGAAATACCAACGCCCGAAAGCCCTGGCATTCCGAAAGTTCCTGTTAGATTATCATAACGACCGCCGCCCGAAATACTTCCAATAGCAACGCCATTGGCTTTTACTTCAAAAATTGCACCTGTATAATAACTTAGTCCACGAGCCAAAGTTATATCAAGTTGCATCTTTGAATTATCTAATCCGAAGGATTCTACTAAAGACCAAACTTTCTCTAATTCTTCGATACCTTTTAAGCCAATTTCAGAATCTTTCAACCACATTTTCAACTTATCAAACACCTGACTATCAGCACCTTGTATTTCAAAAACTGGTTGAAGTTTTTCAATTGATTCTTCCAAAAACCCTCTTTCACGTAATTCGTCTTCTACTTTATCTTTCCCGATTTTGTCTAATTTATCTATCGCCACTGTTAATGAAACTTCCGAGCCTTTTAATCCTATTACTTCGGCAATTCCTGACAATATTTTTCGATTATTGATTTTTATTGTAAAGTCTTCAATACCAAGATTTTGTAGGATTTCTTGCAACATCAACACGATTTCAGCCTCACAAATCAATGAATCTGTGCCAACAACATCAGCATCACACTGATAAAACTCACGGTAACGCCCTTTTTGTGGGCGGTCGGCACGCCAAACGGGTTGAATTTGGTAACGTTTAAATGGCATCACTAAATCATTGCGATTCATTACCACAAATCTTGCAAATGGCACAGTTAGGTCATAGCGAAGACCTTTTTCTGAGATTTTATGCGTTAGTTTTTTTGAGCCATCATCAAGGTCTTTTTGAGTCAAATCTTTAGAAAAATCGCCTGAATTTAAGACTTTAAATAAGAGTTGGTCACCTTCATCACCATACTTTCCCATCAAAACCGAAAGATTTTCGATGGTTGGTGTTTCGATGGGCTGAAAGCCAAATTTCTCGAAAGTGCGTTTGATTTTATCAAAAATATAATTTCGTTTGACCATCACCGAAGGGCCAAAATCACGTGTTCCTCTTGCTAAGCTGGGTTTACTCATGTTGTTAGGGCTTGTTTTTGTCGATCAAAGACAAAAAACACTACTTTTAGAAATAAAAAATTTAACTCGCTACAAAATTAGTGGAAAAAAGTCATTGTTAATTATTAAATATTAATTGATTTTCGTAGCTTTGCACTCCGAAAATCGAAAGAATAATTAAAAACATACGAAAATGGCAGTAACACAATTAAAGCGTAAAGCAAGAAGAAATCAAGCGATATCAAAAAATAGAATTGCTACAATCAAACGTCTATCATTAAAATTAGATGTTAGACGAGTTGATATTGAAGCATTGAAAGCAGAATTTACTAAGTAATTCGGCAATAAATGCCACGAAATTATATTTCGTGCTTGCTAAAATCAACCTACAAAAAAAGAGATGCCCATGAGCATCTCTTTTTTTGGTAGGTTGATTGTGTTCCTAAATTTTTCGACAAGCTATATATGTTCTTTATATAGAACATTCAGCATTTTTGGCTACGAGGCAGTTGAGTCAAATTGCCTTTCGAGCGTGATTGATAAAATATTCTAAATTATCTCCGCAAAAGGTTTCTACAATAAAAGCAAAATTCTTATCAAGAATCATGCTATTGTTTTAAATATAGCAATTTTTATATCAATTAATTTTTTTATTCGCAAAAACTCAAAGTTAGTACTATTCTTCATTTTTTACATCACCATATTCATGAGTATAAATGACTTTGTTGCAACGGTTGAATTAAGTGATAATTTTCTGTGATTCAGGTAATCCAAGTTGAGCAAATTTGTTAAGAATCTTACAATTTATACTC